>CAWKZT010000215.1:0-2536 GCA_963854565.1 Acidimicrobiia bacterium | reverse complement strand
CGTCGGACCGAAGAGTGATGACCCGTTGGTCATTGGGCCCCAACGGTTCTACCTCAGCAAACGGAATAGCCCATTGGTCGGTTGGAAGCACGTCTGGAGTAGGCGTGGTCAATATTGCGACGGGTGGTTCGGTTGCTACCGGCGCAGCGGCCGATTCAGCAGGTACAGATGTACACCCGGACAACACCAACGTGACACAAACCAAAATCCCCCCGCCAACGCTCTTCATTCCAGCCATGGTGCAAGAACTTACCCCACCACCGCATGTCTATTGGACGAGGTAGTGAATTGCGAGATTACCGGGTGCACGGTCCTAGTCCGTTCGTTACTAGTGCTACCTCTGCGTCACTTAGCCGGCCATCGACGCGTTCGAGACGGCCGACCGCATTTGGGTGACCGGCGGTGCTCGCTCGTTGCGCTGTCTCGGCCTCGGCAATAGCCACTTCTAGTAAACGCTGGGTAGTCTCATCGAAACCATCCTGACTACTGAGATCCACGATGAGGTGATCGAGCGCGATTACCAAGTTGCTCGAGAATTCTTGAAACTCTTCTTTGGTAATCGAACTTATCCACTCAATATCGCCCACCGTGGTGCCGCTGGACGCATCACCAAAGGCGAGCGCCCGGAAAGTCGCACACGCTACTTGCGGAGAAACCTTGACGTCGACGGGCGTCTCGTCACTGGCGGCGACAACTCTTTCGGAGGAGTTATTTGATGCATTAGACCAGACAATGATGCCCCCCAGTACGGCGACGGCGGCCACAAGTAGTGCTAACACGGGACCACTGCGCAATTTCGGATTACTGTTCGGCGATCTATGGACGACCAGATCGTCTCGATCGGCATCGTGGTCGCGATTGTCGGCAGTATCCATCAGCCGTTCGGTACGAACATTGATGCTGTCGTTAAGTTCGGTCCACAGCCGGTTGCGGAACACCTCGGGGATGGGCACGGGCCGGTCAATGGCCGCAAACAGCTCGTCGAAATTCTGATCGTCGTTCATCGGCGATCACCTACGTAGTGCGTTTGAAATGCCTTGCGGGCCCGAGCGAGAAGCGACTCAGCGGCTCTTACTGTTAACGATAGTTCTTCGGCCACTAGGGGCACCGAATG
Source organism: Acidimicrobiia bacterium (assembly GCA_963854565.1). Lineage (GTDB taxonomy): Bacteria > Actinomycetota > Acidimicrobiia > Acidimicrobiales > JAHEJN01 > CAWKZT01. The sequence continues at coordinate 1,422 of CAWKZT010000215.1, read as the reverse complement.
TCCTTCGAGGTGCCGCATGACTAGTGCGGCTCGGTAGTGCGTGGGCAGCGCATCGAGTGCCGCTAAGACCACTTCGCGACGGGCCACCGTGGCCACCCATTCGGACGGGAAATCGACCGTGCCGACGGGGTCGGCCAGCAGGTGCCGTTTCCGTTCGTGGGTGGCAGTGCGTCGCCACTCGTCGACAACTTTGTTGCGGGCCACACTCATGAGCCATTGGACCGTAACTTGGCTTGACCTGCCGTCGGTCAAAGCCACGACCGCCGCGTGAAAAACTTCGGCGGTTATGTCTTCTGCCACGGTCTCGCCGACCCGCGTCACGGCATATCCATATATCTCGTCGGCATGATCATCGTAAAGTCGACGTAACTTGTCGATACCAGGAGCGGAAACACTCATGGACACACCTGACGGGAGGGAAAAGGGCCCAGATAGTCCGGGAAAGGCAGTGTAGAAGATCGGTGACTTTGAAGCCGCAGTTCGGACGAATCCGCCCGCCTTACCGCGACCCCAAAGAACTGATTCGCCACCTGATATATATGTTCATCGGTTGACGAGGCCGTTTCCGTCGAAATTTCTCATAAATTTCTTATAACGACCGAAAAAGACCCTAAAACAAGCAAAAATCCCGTTCTCGAAAGTGATGACCAGGCAATCTGCGGCACACCAACGGCTTCGCTGAGAGCTGCTGCCTTCCGGCCCTGACTCGGTTCACAAACGTCGATTGCACAGGACCCGGTCATCACATTCCAGAACGGGACAAGATCAGGGTACCCTGTTCGCTCCCGACCCGTTTAGACGGGTCATGGAGGGATGCGAGAGCGGCCGAATCGGCTCGCTTGGAAAGCGAGTGTGGGGAAACTCACCGTGGGTTCGAATCCCACTCCCTCCGCCATGTGATGTCTCGAGACATCAGATTCGAACCCGCGCCATTCCCAGATCGATTCACACGCATCAACTTGGACGACGCAATAGGGGTCGATCGCGATCTGGCTTTCCACGCTCTATGGTTTGGGCGTGACTTCAACCGACTCCGAACTCATGGGCCTGGCACTGGCTGAGGCCCGGCTAGCGCTCAATCATGATGATGTCCCGATCGGCGCGATCGTAGTTTCACCCTCAGGGGAGATACTGGCGTCGCGGCACAACGAGCGAGAGTTGACCAAAGACCCAACCGCTCATGCCGAGGTTCTCGCCTTACGCGACGCCGCCGAGAGGCTAGGTGAATGGCGCCTCTACGACTGCACGTTGGTGGTCACGCTCGAACCCTGTGCCATGTGCGCTGGAGCGCTGACCAACGCCCGTATTGGTCGTGTGGTGTTTGGTGCCGAGGATCCAAAAGCAGGTGCGTGCGGTTCGCTCTACAACCTGGCCGTCGACCCCCGACTCAACCACACCTTCGAGGTACAGGGTCGAGTTATG
>CAWKZT010000214.1:0-2551 GCA_963854565.1 Acidimicrobiia bacterium | reverse complement strand
CGCTACTATTGGCGGGCGGCGGCTTCAAGCTTGGCGACCACAAAGTCTACCCCGAAGAAAAGAGCAAACGCATCCCCGCCGCAAATCTACTGTTGTCGATGGCGCAGAACTTCGGAATGGAAATTGATCGCTTCGGGACGAGCACTGGGCCATTAAGAGATCTTGAGTGGAAAGCCTAGATCGGGCTTAACACGAAGGCATTAGGGCACGAAGGACTCAATTTTAAATGAAACCCTCCATCTTACTCCAGGTTTTTATCCTCTGTGTCTTCGTGCCTTTGTGTGCCCCCTCAACTGTGTCCGCTTCCTCCCTCAAGACTCTCGAACCGTTTCTCAAACAACACTGCTACGAGTGCCACGGTGCAAAAACGCAGAAAAACGACCTCCGCTTCGACACGCTCAGCACCGATTTGTCCGAGGCGGAAACCCTGCGAACATGGCAGGATATTCTCGACCAACTCAACCTCGGCGAGATGCCACCGAAAAAGCAGTCACAGCCGGCGCCCGAAGAGGCGGCCAAAGTCGTCGATACGCTGACCGCAAAACTCAAAGAGGCCTACTCCCAACATGGAAGTAAGGGCGGCCATGCGGTGATTCGCCGGCTAAACCGCATTGAGCTGCGCAACACCCTGCGCGACCTGCTCTACCTCAAAGGCCCGGTATTCCGGAACCTCGGCATGGCCAAACTGCAAGACAACAACGGCAACGGCAGCGTCTCGCGTAACAGTGTCGACCCGATCCAAGACTTCCCCGTCGACGAGGAAGAGGACGGCTTCGACAACATAGGCGACCGACTGGTGATGTCGGATTTCCTTCTGAAACTCATTATCGGCGCGGCCGAAGAGAGCCTGAAATTGGCAACCAAAAGCAGAGGGAGACCAACAGTTGAAACGCGCAATTTTGCTGGGCACATCCGCACTCAGGGACCGAACGCCAGCCTGGAAAGCTGGTCGAGAGAGACGCACAAGAAATTCGACGGCATCTATCAGCGCTACCGGGAACCGGGTGCCAGTACCGGCGGCATGGGGCGCGTCGGACCGAGCAAGATCGCCGGCAGCGGGGTCGGCGCCGCGGCGCGGTACCGCATCACTATCGAGCTCTCGGCACACAACCAAAAACACCCCTGGGGTGAGATCATCGAGAGCCGCCAGGACGGGCCGATGCTGATCGGCCTACACCAGTGCAACGCCCGTAAAGGTGGTCTCAACGAAGGGAACCCGACCAACCAGCAACTCACAGAATGGGAAATCCCAGGCGACGGTCAACGGAAAAAACTCACTTATGAAACCTGGCTCGATGCGAGCTGGACAGTTTGGGTCGGCTGGGAAAATGCGCCCTATCAGCGCGGATTTCGACCCTCGCAGCTGGTGCAGAAATTCTACCCGAATCACTTCAAACCGAAACCAGACAACAAGGCCGACAACAAGATCAAACAGGCTTATGAAGCGTCGATGGCGGCCACGCTTTTCAAAGCCGGATACAAAGGTCCACACGTCCGAGTCTACAGCATGACCTTCGAGCCACTGATCGACACCTGGCCACCGAAAAGCCACGTTTCTCTCTATGGGGAAAACGACGAGATCAAGATTGAGCCACTTATCCTGCAATTCGCGCAGCGCGCGTTTCGCACCCCGCTTAAGCCAGCGGACGTAACGCGATATGTGAATCTAGTCAGGGCTCAGTTGGGGAACGGCCTCAGTCGCACCGAAGCCCTGCAGGTTGGCTACACAGCGATCATTGCATCCCCTCGGTTCTACTACCTTCAGGAGTCTGAAACTGGTGGGAAACTGAATCAGTTCGAGCTCGCATCACGACTCAGTTATTTCCTGTGGTCGTCAATGCCGGACGAGCAGTTGTTCGAACTGGCCGCCGCGGGGAGACTGTCCAATCCAACCGTGATACACAAACAGGTTGAACGACTGTTGGATCACCGCAACGCTAAATCCTTCGTGCGTCGCTTCACAGAGCGCTGGCTGCGGCTCGATAAACTTGGATCGATGCCCCCTGAAAACGGCGGCCCGTTCCGCATCTATTGGGATCGCCAGATGGAACCAGAGATGATTAAGCAGACCGACGCGTTCTTCTCCCACATATTGAAAAGCAACGGTCCTATCCGCGATTTCATCCACTCCGATTACACTTTTCTTAACGAACGAGTCGCCTTTATCCTCTACGGTCGCGACGATGTCTGGGGCGATGGCTTTCGCAAAGTTCCCACTAACAATCCGAAGCGCGGTGGTATCCTCACGATGCCGGCCGTCATGACCGCCACCGCCAACGGCGTCGACACCTCGCCTGTAGTACGTGGCGTGTGGGTTTTGGAGAATATTCTTGGCACGCCAGCGGCTCTGCCACCGCCCGATGTCGAACCACTCGCCCCCGATCTGCGTGGCGCCAAAACAATCCGCGAACAGCTCGCCTCCCACCGCGAAGTGGCTTCGTGCAACAATTGTCACCGTAAAATTGACCCGATGGGCTTTCCCTTTGAAAACTTCAACGCCGTTGGCGGTTGGCGAGAAAAATATCCGGGAACCAGGCGGGATATCGACCCG
>CAWKZT010000213.1:0-2579 GCA_963854565.1 Acidimicrobiia bacterium | reverse complement strand
TAGAAACCGTTCCCATCGGTCCGGTGGTTGAAGTCGAGCAGAGCGGGTCTTCGGTGGGGGGCGGAAAACTCCACGCCACCGTCGGGGATTGTGGTGCTCCACGGCCGTAGAAAGACCGCGTGGGATTGCCGCGAAATGTCAGTAGACCTTCAACAATTTCTCCGTAAGGTTCGCCGAACGACGCTGGATCAACCCAGCCGGGGTAAGGCGTAGGCGTCGGGGTTGGCGTCGGTTTTGGTGTGGGAGTAGCGGCCACCGCGACTGCGGGCGCTTCCGACGCGATTGCCCGATCTTCAACAGACCCGGTCCGGTCGTCTTGCACCCGCAAACCCGCGACCACCAGCACAAGTACTAATGCCAACAACATTACGAACAGCACCAGCCGTCGATAATCAATTGTGGAATTGTCATCCATCATGGAACCCTCGTGGCAGGAGACTAACCATCGAGTCCAAGGACCAGACTGGTATCGACGGCGACCGTGACACGTTGGCCGGGTTGCAACGGCTTGTCAACGGCCGCAAAGAGTGTTTCCACCTGGACGGTTCCAGGCGAGGACCCTAAGCGGACAGCCACCTGGTATCGGTCGCCCAGGAAACGTGTGCGGAACACCGTGCCAGGACATCCTCCTGAGGTGGGATCCAAAGAGACCCTGACGGCTTTCGTTGGGACGAGGACTGCCTGGCGTCCGTCTCCCCCGAGACCAATCGGGAGCGGCTTTCCGGCGAGCATGGCCGAGCCGTGGTAGAAGTCGACTTCTACCACGGCGTCCAACCCCAGGAACCGGGCCACGAAACTCGTTCCGGGATTGGAGCGAAGAACATCGGGACTGGCAACGGACACCAATCGGCCATTATTCATGATGGCAACGCGGTCGGCAACGGTGAATGCCTCGTCGGGATCATGAGTGACCATGATGGCCGCGGTACCTTCGTGCCGAAGCGATCCGACCATTTCGTGGGCCAGTTCGTCGCGTAATGCTCGGTCTAAACCGCTGAGTGGCTCGTCGAGCAATACCAAATTGGGGCGTGGCGCGAGCGTTCGTGCCAAGGCCACGCGCTGGGCTTGTCCGCCCGAGAGTGTGTCAATGGTTCGCGGGCCAAACTCGCTCAGAGAAACCAAATCCAAAAGGCTGCTCACCCTGTCGGCGGTACTGCCCGCGTGCGCGGCTTGCATCTCCAGTCCAAAGGCCACATTTTGGGCAACCGTAAGATGCGGAAATAGGTGCCCGCTCTGCGACATCAAGCCCAGCCGGCGTTGGTGTACAGCCATGTTGGTAATGTCTTGTCCGTCGAGGTGCACGGTTCCTCTGCTGGGTTGATGCAAACCAACGAGTGACCGAAGAAGGGTGGACTTGCCGCAGCCGCTGGGACCCAAAATGGCAACGATCTCTCCCGCAGCGATCTCGAGGTCGATGTTGCACACGACCTGGTTGTCTCCGTAGCCAGCGCATAGTCCGGCCACAAGTAGTAGCTCCTTAGAAATCACCCACCGCTCCCCCCCTACCGCGTTCGATAAGCAACATAGCAGTGGCCGTCACGAGCATTAACACAACGCTAAGCGCCATCGCCTGGCCGTAGGTGACCGTACCAGGCCGACCCAGCAGTCGGAAAATGGCCGTCGGCATGGTTAAGCGCTGCGGCCGGGCCAAAAAAGAAGTTGCGCCGAACTCGCCAACCGAGACAGCGAAGGCAAATCCCGCTCCCACACCAAAGGCTCGACGCACTATTGGTTCGTCCACCGATCTCCAGACCTGGCGAGGCGAAGCGCCAAGTACGGCGGCGGCCTCACGTAAGCCCGGCTCAATGTTGCGGATCATTGGCAACACGGACCGCACCACAAACGGGAAGCCAACCAGGGCATGAGCTACCGGGATCAAAAACCACGACGCTCGCCAATCAAAGGGATCGGTATCAAAGGTGAGAAGGAGTCCGAGTCCGAGCATCACCGCAGATGCGCCGAGGGGCAGAAGCACCAAACCGTCCAGCACAACGGCGATGCGCCCACGAACGCGATGAAGGACGATTGCCGCCAGCAATCCGCTCCCTGCTGCCAACACGCTAGCTAATACGGCAAACCAGACGGAGTTGGCCACGATCTCCCAGATGGGATCGGCCAAGGGAGACGACGGTCCAGGATCGTCAAATAGGCGCAGGTAATTGGCAGTGGACCAAGCGTTTCCGGACCGTAACGATCGTCCGACGAGCGACACTAGGGGAACGCCGATAACGACCAGTGCTAGAGCGAGGCACGCACCTAGCTGAGTTCGGTGACGCCATGATGCTGGCGCTACTGCATGGTCAATCGTGACACCGTCGACATGGCGTTGCTTGCGACCAGCGCGGCCCGCCACCCACAACATAAGTCCCACTACCAGTAGTTGGAGCAACGCTAGTACCGCAGCGACGTCGAACTCGGTGCGTTGGGTCGCGTAACGCCACACCTCGGTCTCGATAGTGGCTCTGCGTCCCCCACCGAGAAGTAGAACAACGCCGAAACTCGAGAAGGTGAACAGAAAAACGATGGCCGCCGCACTCAGCAACACGGGCTGTAGTCGCGGCAAGGTGATGCGACGAAAC
>CAWKZT010000212.1:0-2590 GCA_963854565.1 Acidimicrobiia bacterium | reverse complement strand
GCCTTGTCCGCAGGCGAAATCAAGACGATGGCCGCGGCGCATTTAGCTCAGACAACGAAACCTTTCACCCTCGCGGTTTTGCCTGACACCCAATTCTACTGCGACACTCGACTCAAGCTATCTGCCAAGTGGGGCAATGGAGACTTACGGCGCTACTTCTTTGCGCAAACGAAATGGGTCCGCGACAATCAGAAGCGACTCAATATCGCTTTTCTCGTCCACGAAGGAGATATCGTGCAGGCGGACGCCCCTGAGGAATGGGCAATCGCGAAGAAAGCCATGTCTATATTGGACGGGAAAGTTCCCTATTGCATGTGCCTTGGAAACCATGACATGGGTTTTGAGAAGGCGGACAATAAGTACGGCGGCAATATCGGCGTCAACCGGACCACTCATTTCAACACATACTTTCCTCGCGAGAAATTCGCCGAGCGCGCCGAGTTCGGAGGCACCTTCCCTCCGGATCGCCATGACAATTCCTGGTACCACTTCGAGGCCGCAGGGATGAAATTCCTTATTGTTGCTCTTGAATGCAAACCGCGCGATGAAGTGCTGGCGTGGGCTAACAAGGTGGTCGCCAAGCACCCTGACCACCGTGTCATTGTCCTGACGCACGCCTATATGACCGCGAGCAAGTCGAGAAACACCGGGGGAATGAAGGCCAAAGGCAACATAGGCGAGCAGATCTGGCAAAAGTTCGTCAAGAAGCACAAGAACATCTTCATGGTTCTCTGCGGTCACCACGCTGGAGAGGCGGTTCTTACCTCCGCCGGAGATCATGGCAACAAGGTTCACCAGGTTCTGAGCGACTATCAGCACCTGAATAACGGGGGAGAATCATGGCTGCGTTACATGGTCTTCAAACCGGGGGCGAACAAGATCAGTATCCACACCTACAACCCCGCACTCGACAAATTCAAAAACGGTCCTTCCAGCAGGTTCGACCTGGACTATCCAATGGCACAGCCCCCCGTTATTGCTCCGGGAATCACGCGACCTGGTGCTGCCAATGACGTGAATAAGGAGGCCGTCGACGGCATCGTCGGCTGGTGGAAGCTCGATGGAGACTTGAAAAACAGCGCCACCAAGACGGCCACCGGATCGGTGGCCCAGTTTCGCGGTGTCGACAGGAAGTGGAAGGCGACGCCCTTCAGCCTTGCCGCGGCGCAGCTCGATATCCGTGCCGCTGGTGAAGCGGCGGTTCGCGTCACGATTCGGCCGATCGATTCTAAACAGGAGTTTCCTTACACGCCTGCTTTGATTGGGCGGGAATATCCCAAGCCGGTCATCACGCTACGAAAACTCGATTCAAACTTTAAACCACTCAAAACAAAGGTGGGCCATTTAACCGTCGAGGTGACAGCCAAGCCACTTACCGTGCTGGTGACCACGTCGGACAACAAGCCCGTGCAGAAAATCACCTTTACGGCCGATGGAAAAATGTCCTTCGTCCTCGACGGCCATCCGGTTCTGGGTTTGGGCGAAGGCGGCCCGAAGCAGAGCGACAAGTGGCAGGACGACAAAGTTGAGTTCGATCGACGCGGTCGGGCGCACGTTCTGCAACCTCGTTATGACACCAAGGCCTATGGCTCTCGAAGTCCCGTGGCGCTGCTCGCCGGCACTGGCGGCTGGGGATTGTTTGTTGCCACGCCGTGGGGCGACATTGATCTGACTTCCAAAGAAACTGGAACCTTTACACCCGCCGTCCCCATTGAACCGGGCACCGTGGTTTCTCGTCGGCAGCAGCGGCAGGGTCGCATCGGCTTGCCTCCACCCGGTTGGAAAACGGACGTCTACGACGTATTTGTCTTTGATGCGCACGAACCGGCCAAGTTCATGAAAGACGTTTCAACGATCTCGGGACCGGCCGTCCTGCCGCCCCGTTGGGCGATGGGTTACATGCAGTCGCACCGGACGCTGGAAGATGACGCGCAGATCGTCAGCATCGTCGACATCTTTCGCAAAAAACAGATCCCGGTCGACGCCGTGATCTACCTCGGCACCGGCTTCACGCCACGCGGCTGGAATACATCGCAACCTTCGTTCAAATTCAATCGAAGTGTTTTCAAACGCGAACCCAAAGAAGTGCTCTCCGATCTGCACGCACGCAATGTCAAAGTCGTCGTTCACATGATTCCATGGGATCGCGGCCGCCTGGAAACACTGCACGGTTCCATTCCGCCCAAATCCGGCGAGACAGTCGACAGCCACCACATCGATTCTTATTGGAAAGAGCACAACGCGCTGGTCGACACCGGCGTCGATGCGTGGTGGCCCGACGAGGGCGACTGGTTCAGCTTCCACGAACGTATGAAGCGCCATCAGCTCTATTACGAAGGCCCACTCTCCAAAACACCGAATGTTCGACCCTGGTCTCTGCATCGCAACGGCCATCTGGGCGTGGCGCGTTACGGCGGGTGGATATGGTCGGGCGATACGCACGCTTCGTTCAAAACCCTCGAAGCGCAGATCGCCGTGGGCATCAACCACTCGCTGAGCCTTTCACCTTTCTGGGGTTCGGACATCGGCGGCTTCTATCCCACGCCGGATCTGACGGGTGAGCTCTACGCCCGTTGGTTTCAGTTCGCCG
>CAWKZT010000211.1:0-2602 GCA_963854565.1 Acidimicrobiia bacterium | reverse complement strand
GGTGCACAGTGGCTCCCAGTTTGGCTCCCTGTAGCCATCTTAAGTCAAAATTGAAAGCAGGCCAGACACCAGGTTATGGCGTCTGACCTACTGCTTTGGGGTGGGCCATGAGGGACTTGAACCCCCGACCCCCTGCGCGTCATGCAGGTGCTCTAGCCAACTGAGCTAATGGCCCCGGGACTGAAATCGTAGCAGCGAGATTCGTCGACTACGCAGGTCAATCAGACTTGGCAATAAGTCCACCAACCGTGGCTACAACTCCACCAGCGACGGCTACCCACAGACCAATTTGGGGATCGAAGGTAATGCCCTCAAGCTCGGTCCCATTGATCGTGATCGGAAGATCACCAATGTCGATCAACGAAAAGGCAAACAGCGCTACGCCGGCCAAACCGGCCATGGCCATACCCGCCTTCACTATCACATGACGCTTACCCGCCAACAACAAAATGGCGCATAACGCAGCAATCACACCAGCGATCAATACGCCGATGCCGTTGCTGTCAAATCCGGTCAACGTGGGAACCGCCAGGTTGGCTACGCCCAAATCAAAAAGCTGACCGGCAAGGTCGGCGGCTGGGTCTTGCGTAGGCGTAGCCCAGTCCAGAAAGGGGCTAACGACCATTGCCGCTCCACCTAAGAGACCAGCGATCGCCGCCGGGGCATCAATAGACGAATTTACACTGGCAACCGCTGACCCAGGAGGAAGATGAGCTGGGACCGGCACACCGAGAGCAGCGGCCGGATCGACCCAGCCGGCGGGAGCAGCCTGTTGCGTCATGGTGGCGTCGACGGTGGGAATGTGCTGGGTGGCATCGAGCGCCGGATCGACAGCAGTTGGAGGGGCGACTGGTGCCGGTGGGATCACGGGCGGCGAGGCGACCACTGGCGGGGCAGCGGCTGGCGGTAGTTGTTCGGTCCCCGGTAGCGCATCAATTGCTGCGCTGACATCGATGACGGCCTCATCAGTGGACGGGGCCGTCCATCCGGTTGGAAATGACTCCGGTCGGTACCATTTCCCGTCCGATGCTTGCCACCAATCGTGTCCTTGCGACGTATCACTCATGGCTGCACACTACGCAAAATACGACCCGAGTGTCACTTGCAAGGGGATTACGACGGGATCTTGTGCGAAATTTGAGCGCCGGGCGGGATTTGAACCCGCGATACGATGGCTTTGCAGGCCACGCCCTTCGGCCGCTCGGGCACCGACGCATATGTTGCTGACTTCACAAGTGATGACAACAACGAGCGGTAAGCGTACCGGGCTAATCCGTCGCTTCACTCAGAGTGCTGGGTGGTTCTTAAACAGGTCAAGGGCCTCGGGGTTAGCCAATGCATTTGTGTTGGTTACCGGCCGCCCCTCAACCACATCTCGGACAGCTAGCTCGCTGACCTTTCCGCTTCGCGTGCGGGGCAAATCGGCAACCTGGCCTATGACCGCCGGTACGTGTCGCGGCGATGCACCGGTACGGATGCGTTGGCGAATCTCGCGCTGCAACTCAACGGACAATTCCTCGCCGTCGCGCAACACCACAAAGAGCACCACTCGAGTGTCGTTGTCCCATGACTGGCCGATGACGACCGACTCGATCACCTGATCGAGCCCATCGACCTGGCGGTAAATCTCCGCCGTGCCGATCCGCACACCACCTGGGTTTAGCGTTGCGTCGGACCGGCCATGGATGATCACTCCCCCGTGCGGCGTCCACTCGGCATAATCACCCTGGCACCACATTGCCTCAAATCGAGCAAAATACGCATCGTGATAGCGACTGCCGTCGGGATCATTCCAAAACCGCAATGGCATGGTGGGAAACGGTGAACGACACACGAGTTCGCCGGGTTGCCCGACAGGAGCGCTGTTGCCGTCGGCGTCAACAATATCGATCGCAAGTCCCAACGCTGGCCGCTGAATTTCGCCGGAATACACCGGACTCGTCGAATCGCCGGCCACCAGACATCCGCATAAATCAGTACCCCCAGATATGGACGCTAAATGCACGTCCTCTTTAACGGCCTCGTACACGAAGGCGAAGCCTTCTGGCGCCAGCACCGAACCGGTGGAACAAAGCTGTCGAATCGACGACAGATCGTAGCTATCTTTGGGGCGCAACCCCGACTTTCCTACTGCGTCAATGAACTTGGCCGACACCCCGAAAAAGTCGGGCCTGGTTTCTTCCGCTAACGCAAATAGTCGTCCCGCTCCGCCCTCAAACGGCGAGCCGTCGTACAAAATCAACGTCACCTCGCTCGCCAACGCACTGACCATCCAGTTCCACATCATCCAACCCGCCGTAGTGAAGTAGAACATGCGCTCGCCCGGCCGCATGTCTGATGACAGTCGGTGCTCCGCCAGATGCTTGATCAAGATTCCGCCCGCTCGATGCACCAAACATTTTGGGGCACCCGTGGTGCCGGACGAAAACAGAATGTAAAGCGGATGATCGAACGGCAACCGCTCATAGGTAACTTCGGTCGCAGCAAATGGGGCAACAAATTCTTCCATCGAAACCGCATCAGGAATCGAAGTATCGACCACCCCGTTGAGGTAGGGCACCATGATTACCCGGCGCACCGTGGGCAATTCGGCGCGAACCTC
>CAWKZT010000210.1:0-2643 GCA_963854565.1 Acidimicrobiia bacterium | reverse complement strand
CGGGAACCTCTCGAATGATGGTCAACATTCCCACAACATTCCAGGCCGAGATCGTGAAGGCCATCAATGCCGCGCAAGCCCAGATAAGCCAGGCCGCCCACGACGACGCCACTACAAGTAGCAGAGACGTCGCCGCTGCCCCGACGCCCATAATGGTGAGCCCCTTGCGAGCATCCAGCCCCCGCTCAACGCGGAGGCCCCAGATGATGCGCGCCGCGATTCCCAGCAAACCTGACACGGCGACGATCAATCCCGCCAGTCCCTGGGAGAAACCCAGATCTTCCTGCGCGAACAGGGGCATAAACCGGCCGACTCCGCCCCCGACCGTTCCCATCAGCAGACCATAGATGGCCATGCGATGAACGACAGGCAAAAGCGGTTCCCGGCCGGTCTGTTCTGGCGCAACAACAACTGGCTCATCCTCGAGGTCCGCTGGTAGCCAAATTGCCGCCATTGCCGCCACGATCAACATGATTGACCCATAAATGCCAATCGCAATGCGCCACCCGAAGAGGGCCGATATCGCTGGCAACGTAAGTCCAGCCAAAAAATTACCGAGTTGTACGCCAGACTGCTTAAAGCCCGTCACGATGCCCCGACGGGCGATTGGTACGTGCTGGCCTATGAGCTTGTTCGTCGCGGGGTTTCCTCCCGCCGCTGGCGACCCAGCAATAACCGATGCTCCCAACAGCGTCCAGTAGTTTGCTGCCATCGCCGTCCACAACAGCCCCACTCCGCCAATAAATAACCAGAGAGTCGCGGCGCGACGCCCCCCAATTCGGTCTGTGAGTCGACCCACGCTCAGGCTCAGCAGAGCACCAGCGCCAGCGTTGACCGCTGCTATCCATCCGAAGGCGCCGCGAGAGATGTCGAACTCTTCGATGATGTCTACCGACAAGACTGTAATTGCGAAAAACTGAAAAGTTGACGCCATCATCACCGCAACCAGCGTCATGTGGAGCGCTCGCTGGGCAGTAGTAGTCATCACCGCAACATTAGATCAGTGCTGATCGTCAAGCTACTAGACAACCCGATCAAGAATTAGCGCCGAGGGTTCGACTGGGTGGTCACCGATTTGGATGGCACCCTGCAGGGCTTCTAACGCTCGTGGCAAGCGGTCTACATCGTCGAGGTGCAGCTCAAGAATGGGTTCTCCTTCACTGAGCTTGGCCCCTTCTTTGGCGTGACAGACAACACCGGCGATGGGACTGACCGGGTCTTCTTGGCGGGCCCGTCCCGCACCCAAGCGCCATGCGGCGATGCCGACGCCACGGGCGTCGAGTCGCTTTAGGTAACCAGAGCGCTCGGCGGTAACGATGTGACGTTCGGTGGCCACCGGGAGCGGCACCGACAAGTCGCCGCCCTGAGCGGCAATCATCTTCTCGAACACTTCCATGGCTGATCCGTCGGACAAGAACGGCTCGGGGTCGATGTCGATTCCGGCGACGTCGAGCATCTCGCGAGCCAACGCCAACGTGATCTCTATTGTGTCCGCTGGGCCGCCGCCGGCCAGAACATCGAGTGACTCTTGCACCTCGACAGCATTACCCGCAGCGTCGCCCAGCACGGTGTCCATATTGGTAACCAAGGCTCGGGTGTTGACCCCGTTGGCATTGCCAATGTCGACCATGGTGCGCGCCAGCTTGACCGCTTGGTCGAACTCTTGCATGAATGCGCCTGATCCGGTCTTCACATCGAGCACCAAACCTTCGGCCCCTTCGGCGATCTTCTTCGACATGATCGAACTGGCGATAAGCGGAATGGAGTCGACCGTGCCGGTCACATCGCGAAGGCGATACATCTTGCGGTCGGCGGGGGCAAGATCACTGGTGGCGCCGGCTATGAACCCGCCCACATCGCGTAGCTGCGCTCGCATTGATTCATTGTCGACGAAGGGCTGCCACCCAGAAATTGCTTCGAGTTTGTCCAACGTGCCGCCCGTGTGCCCCAACCCGCGCCCTGACAGTTGCGGAACCGCAACGCCACATGCCACGACGAGTGGTGCCAAGATAAGCGTGATTTTGTCGCCTACTCCGCCGGTGCTGTGCTTGTCGACCGTTGGTCGGCCCGAATTACCCAAGTCGAGCCGAGCGCCTGACTCGATCATGGCGGTAGTCCATACGTTGAGCTCTTCGTTTTCCATGCCCTGAAAGAAGATCGCCATGGCCATCGCTGCGGCCTGTTCGTCGGCTATGACGTCGCCGGCGGCGTAGGTGCCGATGAACCATTTGATCTGATCGTCCGTGAGACGGTGACCATCACGCTTGGCAATAATGAGATCGACGACATCGTAGTTACTCATAGAAATTTCCTTCGGTGGTGTCGATCTGGGCTCGGCGGTCCGGTGATCGGTCAAGTTGCTCTGGCACAAATGCCATCGGGAGTAGTTCCGATAAACGGATGGGCTCGGGATCCCAATCCAACTCTAGATCTGGCCCGCCTGCCTCGTACAAGAGTTGCCGGCAACGACCGCACGGGGCCACCGGTTTGTGATCGGCGGCGACGACGCTCATGCGCACAATGCGGCCCCCACCTGTGCGATGCAGGTCACTCACGAGACCACATTCGGCACACAAGGCAAGTCCATAGCTTGCGTTTTCGACATTGCAGCCCGTGATGATGCGCCCATCATCGACCTCGGCT
>CAWKZT010000209.1:0-2656 GCA_963854565.1 Acidimicrobiia bacterium | reverse complement strand
TCCAGGTGTACGCCGGCGAGCATGCAACGCACCGAACCCCCGGCAAGTTCGATGGTCGGTATGTCAACAGCAACGATTTTGGCTGACTGCTCTATCACTTCGATTTGCTCAGCGGTCAGCGCCCGTCGAGCCCGTTCTGACATAGCAAGGACTCGCCCATTTGACCCACTGAGTTCGTAGGCGTTCCCTGCGAAGTTGAGGAGTTGCTGTTGGGTCAGATCAATGACGCTACGTCCGGTGTCACTCAGTCGACTGGCTATGTCGTTACGGCGTTGCGGGTCAGCGATCCCTTCCAGGCAGACGAGCGCAAACTCGGTCCCCACACACATAAGAACGTTGGTGTGGTAGATCGCCTCTCCGTACCCGTCGACGGCATCAAAGACCATTGGTTCGTAGCCATTGTGGGTGCAAAATCTTTCGAGGATCACGGGGTCAGCACGAAATGATCGCGCCACATAGGCAACCCGACCAATGTGATCAAGAACCATTGCGCCGGTTCCTTCAAGGAACAGTCCGTCGTACTCCAAGCCGGAATAGTCGATCGTGTCCTGGACTCGGTAGTTCTTTTTAAGAAAGTCGATCACGTCGGTGCGGCGCTCGCGACGACGATTTTCTGCGTACATGGGATAGGTGACGATCCGTCCCGCGGTATGGGTCGAAAACCAGTTATTTGGGAAGACGCTGTCGGGCCGATCGCGCCCTTCATCTTCAAAAAGGTGAACGATCACTCCGTGATCACGAAGCGCTTGAGTCAAAGCCGAGGCCTCGGCGTAGGCCGCACTAGCGATTTCATCAGCGGTACGTGACGTGCCGTCTGCTTGAAACAGATTGTCGGCCGCGGTTTGCTGGTTTATCGCAAAGTAGCGAGGACGCACCATCACCACGGCCGGCGGTGCTTGCAGGGAGCGAATGCGCCGCGTTGGGCGGCTGGGATTTCGCTCCAGTGTTGCTGCACTAATGGGTGTCATCTACCGACCATCACGGGACTCTTTGCATCAACGAGTGCAAAGAGGTCCTTGGGATTGGATGGTTCGGCGATCAGGTCTAAATCTTCGAAGTAATCGGTACCGGCCAGTCGATCGTTCAGGAAGTTCAGTGCCGTAAAGTCCTCGATGGCAAAACCCACGGAGTCAAATATCGTCAACTCTTCTTCGGTGGAGCGACCAACTGCTTGGCCGGTCAGTACTTGCCAAAGTTCTGTCAGCGGCCAGTCCCGAGGCAATGATTGAATCTCGCCCTCGATGAAGGTCTGCTCGGGGTACGTGACGAAGATGCTGGCGCGCTTTACGAGTTCTATGTCTAGTTCGGTCTTGCCGGGGCAGTCACCACCGATGGCGTTGATGTGCACTCCCCGACCCGGCGCAGCGCTCTGGGCCCGCTCAAGCATCTCGTCGGTGAGAATGGTCGCGTTTCGTTTGTCGGCGGTGCAGGTCGTAATAATCTGGGCGCCGGAGATAGCTTGCTCGGCGTTAGCGCACACGGTGACATCGAAGCCGAGCGAGGTGGCGTTCCTTTCGAGCTTTGTCATGGCTGCGGGGTCCACGTCATAGATGCGTAGCGAGTTAATACCAAGGTTGGAACGGAATCCAAGGGCTTGAAATTCGGACTGAGCCCCGGCGCCAATCATGGCCATAGTGGTGGCATTCGCGGGTGCGAGCACCTTGGCGGCCATCGCTGATGTTGCCGCGGTTCGCAAGGCGGTCAGCAAGGTCATTTCTGACAACATGATTGGATACCCGGTGTCCACATCGGCGAGAGCACCAAATGCGGTGACGGTCTGTAGATCGCGGGTCGAGTTGATGGGATGCCCGTTGACGTACTTGAAGGCATAAGTCACGCCGTCACTTGTCGGCATGAGTTCAATCACCCCATTTTCGGAGTGGCTACCAACACGCGGCGCTTTGTCAAAGCTTGGCCAACGCCGAAATTGGGTTTCCATTTCGGTTGTAAGGTCACGCAGGAGTGGTTCCAGGCCAGTATCGGCGGCCCACCTGCTCAGGTTGTGCACATTTACGAATCGAACCATGGAACGCTCCTCCGGGATATTAGTAACAGTCTAAAACCGCCCAATATGTAGGCGCAATTGCCAAATAGCAGAGAAATCGCATGGTATTAGTGTAATTTGTGCACTCGTATTATAGATTTCGTGCATGCAGAGCCTAGATTCTCTCGACCGCCGGCTGATCTCGTTGCTACGAACTGATGGTCGCGCACCGGTCAGCGTCTTAGCTCGCCAACTTGGGGTAACGCGCGCAACGGTAAACAGTCGTCTGGAACGTTTGGTCAAATCTGGACAGGTGTTGGGGTTCACCATCCGCACGCGCGACGACCGTGGCGACGACGACGTACGAGCAATCAGTCTCGTCGAAGTCGAGGGCCGCACCACGAAAGAGGTAATCCGTTCGCTGCGTGGCCTGCCCGAAATCCAGTCACTTCACGCGACCAATGGCGGCTGGGACCTCGTCGCCGAAATTCGTTGCGATTCCCTTATCGACTTTGATCGAATTCTTGGTGAAATTCGCGCCGTCGACGGGGTCATCAATAGTGAGTCCAGCATCTTGCTCAACTCCGTCCTTCGCAACTGACCGAAGGGCCGGCCAAGTCGCTTGACTGTCGCTTATGGTTTTCTCGTGGCCTGGGCCGACACGCTAAGCCC
>CAWKZT010000208.1:0-2690 GCA_963854565.1 Acidimicrobiia bacterium | reverse complement strand
GAACCGCGGTCAGACCTTTACGTTCAACCTCGGTGGCCGCCAGGTCATCGCTGGATGGGACGAGGGTGTTGCTGGCATGAAGGTCGGCGGCCGACGCCAACTCACCATCCCACCCGACATGGGTTACGGCGCAGCCGGAGCCGGTGGCGCTATCGGACCCAACGAGACACTGATTTTCGTCGTCGACCTGCGCAGCATCGGCTAATTCGAGTTCATGCTCGTCGTCACCATGCCCGCCTACAACGAGGCGGCTGGCATTCTCGCCTTTCTGCATCGCATCGACGGTGCGTTTGGTGATGACGACATGAAGATCGTCGTTGTCGACGACTGTTCCACCGACGACACATTGGCTATTCTGCACGCCTCAGCCGATGCGTTTTCTGCCGAGCTTGTGATCGCACAAAACCAACACAACCGCGGTCACGGACCCACTGCGCACCACGCCTACCGTCGGGCACTGGCCGAAGGCGCTGATGTCGTACTGCACGTCGATAGCGACGGCCAGTTCGCCGCCGCCGACATGGTTCGGGTAGCTGCTGGTGTGGGTGCTTCGCCGGTCGTGCACGGCATCCGTTCTAACCGCGTCGATCCTTGGTTCCGAAAGGCACTCACTGGGCTCGTGCGAGTGTGGGTTCGCATCATGTATGGCGTGAAGGCAACCGATGCCAACACACCGCTGCGGGCATTCGATGCCAGTACCTTGCGGACTTTCTTAGATGTTGTGCCCAAGAACGCGCTCGTGCCAAATATCTACCTCACGGTGCTCGCCTCGAAGGCCGACCATGGGGTCGCCACGGTTTCGGTAGCCCACCTCGACCGAGAGGATGGCGAGCAAGGAACGATGTGGGGCAATCAGCGTGCGCCGATTCTCATCCCCAAACGGCTGCTGAAATTTGTGGCGCAGGCCGGACGCGAATCCATCGCCATGCGCCGCAAACTAAAAACCGCCTAGCGCTTTAGCTAATGAATGTAGCGAAGTCCTCGACTGCTATTCGTTGGCTCTGAAGCTCGTTTACCTTGGCCGTGTTGTCGGCATAACCCAGAGCCATGCCGGTAAATAACATGAGCTCTTCGGGAGCACCGACAAAATCCTGGACGGTCTGATGGTGGATCCCCCAGTACTCCTGGGCACAGGTAGCGAGTCCGGCCTCCTCGGCGAGCAACATGAACGTTTGTAAGAACATGCCGAGATCAGACCACTGGGGTTCACCCATGCGTCGATCAATGAAGCAAAAGACGCCGACGGGAGCACCAAAGAAGGTGGTGTTCTTTGCGAACTGGGTGAAGCGCCCTTCCTTATCTTCGCGAGCGATTCCCAGGAGGTCGTACATTGCTTCGCCAAGGGTGAAGCGACTCGTCCGATGCGGTTCCCATAGCTTGGGGGGGTAGAGCACGTACTCGCTATCTTCGATGCCGTTAGCAATGGCCAGTTCGGTGAGCTGTTCGGTCGCGGCGCCGTTGACGACGTACACCTTCCAGGGCTGGACGTTGCCGCCTGATGGGGAGCGCGATGCCTTACTCAATAGTTGACGAACGGTTTCGTCGGTAACTGGTTGGGACGTAAAGGCCCGCACCGATGCTCGCTGTGCAACGGCGGCACTGACGCTCATATCGCCCACTAGGAGATCAACGCCCGTCCAATAGCTGACGTTTGGATTTCGTCCGTGCCGGCGTAAATCTGCAGCACCTTGGCATCGCGAGCCAACTGCTCTACGTGAAATTCGGCCATGTAGCCGTTGCCACCGTGAAGCTGCACTGCCTCGAGGGCGACAGCCGTGGCCTGCTGGGCTGAATATAGCTTCATGGCGCACGCTTCGGCGAAGGTCATGGTGGTGTCGTTCATCGTCATCTCAATGGTGCGGAACACCATGTTTTGCACGTTGAAACGGGCGACCTCCATCATGGCCAACTTGGCTTGAATGAGCTGGAAGTCGCCGATGCGTTGACCGAATTGTTCGCGGTCCTTGGCGTATTGGACCGATGTTTCTAGGCACTGTTCGATGATGCCAAGCGCCATCGCGGCAACGCCGGAGCGTTCGGCCTGGAAAGTGCTCTTGGCCCCGTCGCGTCCACCCTTGGGAAGGTCTTCGGTTCCGCCAATAAGGCGGTCGATGCCAACCCGAACGTCGGTGAGGAATAGTTCGCCTGTGGGCGACGAGTGCATGCCCATCTTGCGCATGGGCTTGGACTGTTCGAGACCTTCCATGCCCTTGTCGAGGATGAAGCTGAGAACCTTGCGTTCGGCGGGCGGGTTGCCCTCGTCAAGCTTGCAAATAAAGACGATGGTGTCGGCGTAGGGACCGTTGGTGATGAACGTCTTGTTGCCGTTGAGGATGTACTCGTCGCCGTCTTTGCGAGCGGTAGCCAACATCGAACCAAAGGCATCGGAGCCCGAGTTGGGCTCGGTGATGGCCCACGCACCGATCTTGTCGAGGGTGAGCAGATCGAGCGCCCAACGTTCCTTTTGTTCAATGGTTCCCTTGTTCATGATCGAGGCCGGGGTCAGCCCGACCGTGATACCGAGAGCGGTGACCATGCCCGGGCTCTGGCGACACAATTCGATCGTGGGAATCAGCGTGAAGCCGGGGTCGACGGCACGCTTAGGTGGTCGGTCGCTGGCTTGCTTTTCGCCCGCTTCGACGGCCTTTTCGAATTCCATCCGCTTGGCAAAGCTTTCGCGGTTCATTTCG
>CAWKZT010000207.1:0-2731 GCA_963854565.1 Acidimicrobiia bacterium | reverse complement strand
AGACTAATCATTCTGCGGAACGAAACAGCGGGTTCATCAATCGCACCGGGCATGTATACCCTCTGGACCAACCGGAAGGAAGGGTCACCAAGGCGCTAAACCAGTGTTGCATTGAAAAAATATTTGGCGCTCTGCGCATCATGTTCGGGTGTCTCTGACTCCAGGCAAGGACCCTCAGCGGCCCAACGGAACGGTGTCGATCAGGTAGACCAGCTTGGATAACCGCACACTGGTCCCACAAAACAACAAAGGGCCGGACCGCCCGTAGGTGGTCCGGCCCTTTGGTTTGGTCTTTAGCGGTTTGCTAGTGCTTCCAACAGTTGTGGGAGGACCTTGTGGACATCGCCCACAATGCCCAAGTCGGCGACGCCGAAGATGGGGGCTTCGCTGTCTTTGTTGATGGCAATGATGGTTTTGGAACCCTTCATGCCAACCATGTGCTGGGTAGCACCAGAAATACCAGCGGCAATGTAAAGATCAGGCTTTACTACCTTGCCGGTCTGGCCGACCTGATAGCTGAAAGGAACCCAACCGGCGTCGACAACAGCACGAGATGCGCCAGCCGCTCCGCCCAGGGCTTTAGCCAGATCTTCGATAATGCTGAACTTCTCGGCATCGCCAAGACCACGGCCACCAGAAACAACAATCGCTGCTTCGTCAAGCTTCGGGCCATCGGACTCTTCGACGTGACGGTTCACAACCCGGGCGCCACCAGTGGCACCCAGATCGGGCACGGCAAGTGGAGCAACCTTTGCGGCACCACCGTCAACCGAGACAGCTTCGAATGACTTCGGACGAACCAAAAAAATTCCCGGCTTATCGGAGGTGAAAACCGTCTTGACGTTAGTTACTCCACCAAAGATTGGCTCGGTAGCAATAAGGCTGCCTTCGCCTGCTTCGAGATCGACCACATTGGTAATGACCGGAGCGTCGAGCTTCACCGAGAGACGGCCCGCAATATCGCGGCCATCTTGGGTGGTACCAAACAAGATCGCATCCGGAATGGCACCGGCACCAATAGCCGCAGCAAGACCAGCAGCAAGCGCCGGCCCGGCCAAACCACCGTCGAGGTCACCGGTGGAGAACACAATGCTCGCACCGTGAGCGCCAAGTTCGGCAGCAACAGCATCAGCGTCGCCCACCATGACACAGCCAACGTGTTCGGCCAACTCGCGGGCCTTAGCCAACATTTCGAGCGTAATTGTGGCGACCTTGCCGTCGGTCGCTTCTGCGTGAACCCACAACATCGTCATCAGATGACCTTCAATTCTTCCAGGAACGAAACAATATTTATGTACGCTTCGCCTTCATCGACGATTACTTCGCCCGAGCCACGCTCCGCAGCGGCCTCAACAGCAGTTATCTTCTGGCCACCACCAGCCCAACCAACCTGCTCGGCGGTGAAACCAAGATCGGCGACCGTGAGGTTCTCTACCGGCTTGGATTTGGCGCCCATGATGCCTTTAAACGACGGATAACGAGGCTCGACAACACCAGCCGTCACCGACACCAGGACAGGTAATGGACACGTGACGTCGTCATAGCCAGCTTCGGTTTGCCGTTTCACAGCAACGACGCCATCGGCAACCGTGATCTCCTTAGCGAAGGTCACCGAAGGAATACCTAACAGTTCAGCGATCTGCGCAGGAACCGTTCCGGTGTAACCATCGGAGGACTCGGTAGCGGTAAGGACCAAATCAGCTTCCACCCGCTCGATGGCCTTAGCCAACATCTTGGCGGTTCCGAGGGCATCGGTTCCGGCCAAAGCCTCATCAGAAATCAAAATGGCATCATCAGCGCCCATGGCAAGCGCAGTACGCAAACCGTTTACCTCGGCATTGGGAGCCATAGAAATCAAGGTCACCGTGCCGCCACCGGCGGACTCAGCAAGCTGGAGGGCCATCTCAACACCGTACGAGTCGGACTCGTCGAGGATGAGCTTTACATCGCGCTTCAAGGTGTTGGTCTCAAGATCGAGCGCACCAGGATCCGCGGGGTCGGGGATCTGCTTCACACAGACAGCAATCTTCATAGGTGCAGTTTGCGTCACGGGGCGCCCGTTATGCAACCCACGGGTAACTTAGCGAAAAAAACTGCGTCAAAATCCAACCTTCGTCGGCGATTCATTCGCAATTTCGGGGCCACATGTCACGTTGAACGCCATCACCAGGCGGGTTCGGTACCCTCACACCAGTGAGAATTCAGCTCATAGTCAACCCCTTCGCCTCCTCGGTTACCCCGCGCGCTCGCGTCATTCTCGAGCAGGCTCTGAGTGCCCACCACGATGTATCGATCGTTGAAACCAAACGGCGGGGCCACGCCACAAGGTTGGCGCAGTTCGCGGCATCCGATGGCGTCGATATTGTCGCAGTCCTCGGTGGTGATGGTACGCAGAACGAGGTTGCCAACGGTTTAGCCCATACCGATACCGCTCTGGCCACGCTGCCGGGCGGATCAACGAACGTCTTCGCTCGCACACTGGGACTGGCCGACGATCCGGTTGAGGCAACCCAACAAATTCTCCAAGCCATCGAGGCAAACAGCATCACTTCGGTAGGACTAGGTGCGGTTAACCGCCGGTACTTTCTTTTTCATACGGGCATAGGGTTCGACGCGGCACTGATCGAACAAGTCGAACGACGCGGCAACCTCAAGCGATATCTCAACCATGCGCTTTTCGTCTACGCAGGCCTCACTACGTGGTTGTGGCACTATGACCGAAAGCAGCCGA
>CAWKZT010000206.1:0-2758 GCA_963854565.1 Acidimicrobiia bacterium | reverse complement strand
GGCGGTAGCAACGACGTGCATCAGTTAAGCGAACGGAGGGCGGCTTCAACAATGGTGTCGTCGTCGGGGTTGACGGTACGCAGGTCGAGTTCGGTGACCCCTTCTCGCACGCGAGCAATGATGGGATGCCTGGCGTCTGTTCCCAGTCGGAGAGCTTCCACATGGTCGCCTTCGATAGCCAGTCCCACCGAAGGAATTTCGATGCCTGGCAATGTGCCTCCGCCGGGCACTGCCATGAGGTCCACGACGGTACCGACACCTATTTTTTCGGCCCGGGCGCGCAGGTCGGCTACCGGGGTGGTGGCCATGGCCCAGAACGGAAGAGCGGCGTAGTCTCGGTTCAGATAGGTGAGCGCCACGTCTTGCAAAGCTCGAAGCACCAGACCGCCAGGCCGCAGAGCTCGAGCGAGTGGGTGTCGGGCGCAGGCATCAACGAGGTCGGCATCGCCGGCAATGATGCCAGCTTGGGGCCCGCCCAAGATTTTGTCGCCAGAGAAGGTGATTAGGTTGGCTCCAGCCTCAAGGGTCTGCTTTGCAGCGGGCTCGTTGGCCAGCCAAGCGGGAGGACCCGATGGCAGCCATGGACACGACGCATCGAGCAAGCCGGAGCCGATGTCGCCAACAACGGGGACGCCAAGCCCAACCAGATCGGCAATCGACGCTTCTTCGGTGAAGCCGACGATCTTGTAGTTTGATTGGTGAATCTTCATCACCAAGGTCACATCGGGGTCATTGCGCAGCGCTCGTTCGTAATCAGCTCGTCGGGTGCGATTGGTTGTTCCGACCTCCACGAGGCGGGCACCGGACTGCTCCATTACCTCCGGCACACGGAAGCCGCCGCCGATTTCGACCATCTCGCCTCGGCTAACCGCCACGCCTTTGCCATCGGCCAAAGCGGCTAAGACCAACATTACCGATGCGGCACAGTTGTTGACCACGATGGCCTTCTCGGCGCCACACAGCTTGGCAAGGAGGCGACCGGCATGAGACTGCCGGGACCCCCGATCGCCGGTAGCTAGATCGAATTCTAGATTGGTGTATTCGCCACTGAGTTGAACGCCAAACGGAGAGCGTCCCAAGTTGGTATGCAACAACACTCCGGTGGCGTTAACCACGGGTTGTAGTAATTGGCGTGAGAAAGACTGGGTGCGGATGGCGGCACTATCGGGGTCGCCGGCGGCAATCGCCTCGCGTGCGATATCAACCAATACTGGGTGCGGTAGCCCGGTGTTTGCCAGGGACCGGGCCAGCTTGTCAACGGAGGGAGGGTGCTTATCGTTCATGGGTTCTGCCAAGAGTAGGCCGTAGGGGATTGTTGAGCGTCGTCGGCGGTGGTCGAAGTCTGGCAATTGCCCGAAACCCGTAGACTGTCAGGGTGTTTGGGATTCTCCTTCTAGTGTTCATTGTCGTTCCGGTAGTCGAGTTGTACGTCATTGTGCAGGTCGCGGGCGGTATTGGCATTCTCGAAACCTTGGTGGTTTTGCTTACGGTTAGCGTTGTCGGAGCGTTCTTGGTGCGACGCCAAGGTATGAGTGTTGTTGCCAAGATCCAACGACAATTGGCCAACGGCGCTATGCCGGGCAAAGAACTCGTTGACGGCGGCCTTGTACTTTTCGCCGGAGCTTTGCTACTAACCCCTGGTTTTGTCACGGACTCCGTAGGCTTGTTGTTGTTATTCCCGCTCACACGGTTGCCCATTAGGGCTTGGTTGCAACGGCGCTTCCGTGGGCGTGTCCAGACATTTGGTTTTCCCGGTGCGGGATCAGCCCCACTAGGGGGCCGCTGGAATGCCGACCCCGACATCATCGTTATTGACGACACTATCGATCCACAGGACCTAGGTAAGCAGTGAGAATTCAAGACCGAGTTCCAAAAGTAGAAGAAGAAGAAGTACGCGAAGAAATGGTGCCGGGTGTAGCCCGTGCACTGAGTCCTCTCGTTCGTCGCATTCTTGCCACCAACCCTGGTGTTCGTACCGGTGAAGGGACGAACACCTATCTCGTCGGTATCGACGAGATAGTTGTCATTGACCCGGGGCCCGACGATGCCGAACATCGCCGTTCGATTACTGGCTGCGGTGGCGATCGTATTCGCTGGATCATGCTCACCAGCCCTAGCCCCGAGCACGCGGGCAGTGCTGAGGCGCTGCGCGAAGAAACTGGCGCCGAAATTTTGGCATCTCCCAAGTTCGAAGATATCGAGATAGACCAAAAACTCAAAGATGGATTCATCCTGGTTGGGACCGAGTTTCGTCTCAAAGTGCACTACACGCCTGGTATGTCTCCGGAGTCTATTTGTCTCGAACTTCCCGAGGAACGGTTGTTGTTTGCCGGCGATCTCGTTGTCGAAGGTTCACCTAACGCGATCACCCATCCCAAGGGTTCCATGGTCGATTACATGGCTTCAATCGCACGCATGCAAAAGCTGCGGCTTAAGCGGGTTGCTCCCGGACATGGTTACGTGCTCGAGGAGCCCAAGACCGAACTTGCCGATTACGTTGCGCACCGAATAGCCCGTGAGGTATCGATTCTCGCTGCGGTTGGTTCGCTTGATAAGGCGACGTCTGAGTCGATCACCGAATTGGTGTACGAAGATCCTCGTGGCGTTCGTTTGGAGCTCGCTGAGGCGATGGTCGATTCCCATCTCGAAAAGCTTAAGTCCGAAGGTTCCGTCAAGAAGTCCCGTGCGGGTGTCTGGGCTGTCGCTTAACCAACCCATCTATCAATCGTTTTTCCGTTCTGGGAGTGTGTGGGCTGCG
>CAWKZT010000205.1:0-2758 GCA_963854565.1 Acidimicrobiia bacterium | reverse complement strand
TGATTGACCGGGCCGTACTTTTTCTGAAGCGGTGGAGCAATGTTGAGAGCGACGCCGTAGGAAACTGAGGCCCCTAATACCAGCGCCACGCCTAGAGCCTCGTTGGGCCCTTCGGTTAACGATGGAACCGAGATCATCACGATTCCCACAAACCCAAGACCGATGCCCACCGCCAAGAGACCCTTGGGAGCTTGCTTCACAAAGACGGTCGCCACGAAGGCGGCGAAGATCGGAGTTGAACCGTTGAGGAGTCCGGTAACCGAACCGTTGATGTGCTGCTCGGCAATGGGAAACATGGTGAACGGAATCGCTACCCACACCAATGCCAGTATAAAAATTCGGCCACGGTCGTCGGGGTCAACGGCGATGCGCTTTCGAGGCATGACCGATACAGCCAGGGCGCCCAAACCCACCCGGGCGAAGGTGATGAACCCGGGGGGCATCGTTTCGAGGCCAATTTTAATGAAGAAGAATGACGATCCCCAGATGCATGCAATAGCGCCAAAAAGCGCCCAGTCGCCGGGGGTGAACTCACCATCGTTGGCGGCTGCGCTCGCGGCGAACATCTTGTTGCTGGTGTCAGCGGGTGAAGTCATCGACAAGCACTCTGTCGCATTTGGCAAGCGAAGCCAACCCACTATCGCAGTCTGGTCGAATCTGTCGGTCCATTTCGGAGTTGGTTGCCAGCTTGAGCGAAGGCGAACAATTTACGGTGGTAAGGATGAGAATATGGTTGCGAATGCCTACTCGGCCATCGGCGCGGTGGTAGCCGTCAAATGTGCGAGGCTCAACCGGGTCTGGCGCTCGTAAGTCGGTTGCGGCTGCTGAAGCCGTGTTAGTCGCCCGCCACACGTCGACGTTGTGTTCATGAACATGGTCGCCGCTGGCAATCGGTGATGAGGCCTTGCCAATGGTCACGCCGCCCTTGCGGATTTCTTCGCCGACGGCGATGGCACCCCGTGCTTGCTTATGGCCATTGGGGACGGTGCCGTCATCGCCAACTTGAATGTCGACATTGTCCGTGTGGTGCAACTGCACGGTCGTCATGAGATTCGTCCGATCATGGCGGCCACGTTACTCTCATGCGATGGACATCTTTGAAGCGCTGTATACAACCCGAGCCATGCGACGGGTGAAGCCCGACCCAGTCCCACACGACGTGCAGGCGCAGATCCTCGACGCGGCTGTCCGGGCCCCAACGGGTGGTAACGCGCAGAACTGGCGCTTCATGCTGGTGGATGACCCAGAAATTCGCAATCAACTCGGTCCGCTGTACCGCGAGTGTGTCGACATCTTGTGGAACACCGTCTACAAGGACAATCTCGACAAAGTGATGGCCAATCCAGAATCTCCGGCCGCCAAGCAGATGCTCATTATGCAAAAGTCGGTCAACTACGCCGGCGCGAACTTTGAGAACTACCCACTGCTGATGTTTGCGTTCGACCGCGGTGATACATCGGGTGGTTCGATCTACCCAGCGGTGTGGAGTGCCCAGTTAGCGGCCCGTGCCCAAGGCGTGGGTTCGTCGCTGACCACCATTCTCGGTTTGAAGGGTGATGAAGTCCCCAACATTTTGGGTGTGCCCGCCGACAAGGGATGGAAGATGACCTGTTGTGTGCCCATGGGGTATCCCACAGGCCGTTGGGGTGTGGCCAAGCGTCAACCAGTACAGAACGTGGCCTACCGCAATCAGTGGGATAACGAGATTGGTTTCGAAGTAAACGAGCCGCTGTGGTCGGGCGAGTAGCGCTCTCGCGGTGAGCACCAAAGATGGCAACGTTCCAGAGACCGATCTTGAAGGCAGCTTCGAGGCTCGGGTCGACGCGGCCACTGCCATGCGGCGGTTATCGCATGCGATGGTAAGTCACAGCATCGACCGTGCGGTTCTCGAAGTCGTCGCCACCGAAGCCAACCGACTGGCAGAACGACTCGAAGCGACGCCGCTCCGCGACCGAATGGATGCGGCCACAGGACAAAGTGCGTTTGCTCGCCCCGGAGGTGAAGAACCATTTGCTGGTGCGGTGTCCGGCGATGGTGTGGATTTGTTTCAAGACTCACCGGTTTCCGGTAGCACAAACCCGATGTCGATTGGCCTCAAGTACCACCGTGATGGCGATGACGTGGTGGGTGAGGTGACGCTAGGGCCGGCCTTCGAAGGAGCGCCAGGTCGTAGTCACGGGGGCATGTTGGCGTCCTGTATCGACGAGACAATGGGTGCCTTGTTGCCCACGCTCGAGGTCATGGCCTTCACCGGCAAGCTCAACGTTACTTACCGGGCTCCGGCACCGATTGGGGTGCCGATTGAGTTTCGGGCCTCGCTACGAGAGCGCAGCGGGCGAAAGCTCACCATCGATTGCGTTGGAACAAGCGAAGAGGGTGTGTTTATCACAGCAGATTCCCTGTTTATTGCCATTGATCCGGATTCCTTCGCCCTGTAGATCAACTAGCCCAGCGCACTTGCTAGCCCCAACTGGTAGGCCTAGGCAACACCTCTGGTGTTGCCTAGGCCTACCAGTTCGCAAGTCGATCCGAACTGGTAGGCGCGGATGGTACCCCTGGTGTCGTATAGGCCTACCAGTTCGGATTGGGGTGGTGCGGAATGGGACTGACCTTGTTGATGTGAGAGGTGAAGCTACTCTCGGGTAACATCGTCCGGCACCCCGGAGAACGACCCTAATGAGGCAGTAATGTACGAATGGTCTGACGAACACAACATGTTGCGCGAAGCAATGCGTGACTTCATCGCAAAAGAGGTCAT
>CAWKZT010000204.1:0-2775 GCA_963854565.1 Acidimicrobiia bacterium | reverse complement strand
GATAGTTCCTCCGGTTCCTACGCCACAAACAAAGTGCGTGATTTTGCCGTCGGTCTGACGCCAAATCTCTGGCCCTGTCGTGTCGTAGTGCGCTTGGGGGTTGGCGAGGTTGGAGTACTGATCGGGACGAAAAGCATCCGGAATTTCCTTGGCCAACCGGGCGGCGGTGCTGTAATACGATTGTGGATCGTCAGGCGCAACGGCAACCGGGCACACAATGACTTCGGCCCCGTATGCCTCGAGGAGAGAGATCTTTTCTGGGCCAACTTTGTCGGTAGTTACAAACACGCATTTGTAACCACGTTGCGCTGCCACAATGGCCAGGCCCACCCCGGTATTGCCCGATGTGGGCTCAACGATAGTGCCGCCCGGCTTGATCAAGCCTGCCTCTTCGGCAGCAAGAATCATGGCCAGCGCCGGCCGGTCCTTGGCCGATCCTCCAGGGTTTGTTATCTCAACTTTGGCAACGACCGGACATGAAATGTCGTCAACCACACGCCGGAGTCGCACCAAAGGTGTGTTCCCAATGAGATCAAGTACCGAATCAGCGATTTCCATCCTGTGACCCTAATACGGGCGTCTCAACAACACCGAATACTTCTCCCTCGTTTGAGGGAATTAGGCTGAGAAAATGATCGAGACCAATCCTGTTATTGTTCGGCGCTGGCGCGGGGATGGCGTGGAGTCGATCCACCGTGGCGCGTGGGTCCTCGCCGACACGTCAGGATCAGTGCTCGCCCATGCGGGTGAAACCGGACAGTTGGTCTTTGGCCGCAGCGCTACCAAGAGTTTCCAAGCTCTGCCGCTGATCGAGACAGGCGCCGCCGATGCGTTCGATTTGCCGGACCAGTCCATTGCGGGCGCAGTGTCCTCGCACTCCGGCGAAGCGCAACACGTTGCAGCCGTCAGCAATACGCTCGCAGCAATTGGCCTTGGCATTGACGCGTTGCAATGTGGGCCGGCAGCACCATTTATTAGCGGACCCACGGCCGAAAAACAGCGGATCATGCACTGCTGTTCGGCGAAACACGCCGGGTTCCTTGCCCTATCGCAGCACCTGAACGCAGAGCCGGGTGACTACTTGGCACCCGGCGGGGCGGTCCAAATGCTGGTTCATCAAGCGGTTCTCGAAATCACGGGAGCCGACCCATCGATGGTCACGCGTGGCATCGATGGGTGCAGCGCCCCCACATTCCGTCTTCCCATACGCGCCATGGCCACCGGTATCGCCCGCATTGCCAACCCTGAAATGGCGATGCTCGCGCCGTCACGCGTCACTGCATGCCAACGGATCACGGGGGCCGCTGCGACCTACCCCGAATTAGTCGCCGGTTCAGTCGGACGCCTCTGTACCGACCTAATAAGGGTCACAAATGGCCGCCTATTTGCCAAGAGCGGGGCCGAAGGCGTTTACCTTGTGGGTGCGGTGGGCGCTAACAGCGGCTTGGCAATCAAAATTGACGATGCTTCCGAGCGAGCACGCGAACCCGCCGTTCTTGCCCTTCTGCAGCGGTTCGACCTGCTGTCGACCCATGAGGCCAATCAGTTGGCGGCTTGGACAAACCCAGAGATTCTCAATGCTGACAAACTCGTGGTTGGTCACCAAGAGTTCACCTCCGCAATCCTGGGATGATCACGCTCGTAACCCTTTCCGTTCATAGTCTGTTGGGTACATGACCGCACCGACCTCGAACGCAACCACTACACCGCGGTCCGTCCTGGCCGCGATCGTGTTGGTTGCAACCTTGATTGGTGCCAACTTCTCGATCATCAAGCTCGGCCTTGACCACACGACCCCGATGCTATTTACGTCCGGGCGCGCGATTATCGGCGGCACGTTCCTGATTGTTTTGGCGTTGGCACGCCGCGAGACGATCCCAACTGACCCCACCATCTTGAAGCGCATCTTCGTTGTTGGCCTGTCGATCACGACAATATCCAGCGGTCTACTGGTCTATGGCATCAGCCGGGTGCCCGCGGGGTTTGCTGCCCTAATTTCCAGTACCACTCCCCTGTTTGTTGTTTGCCTTAGCTTCTTCCTCCTTGGATCTAGGGTCACCCGTATCGCCGCAGGTGGGCTAATGCTCGGCTTCATTGGCGCTGCGGTGTTGGCATCACCATCCCTGTCGGGGACTGTCAGCGTTGTCGGTGTGGTTTCTCTTATCTTCTCTGCCCTTGCCTGGTCCTATGGCATCGTGTTCATGAAGTGGAAGGACTTCAGCGCGGTAAGCCCGATCATGTTGGTGGGCGTGCAATTGATCATGTCG
The DNA here is from genome assembly GCA_963854565.1 of Acidimicrobiia bacterium. Lineage (GTDB taxonomy): Bacteria > Actinomycetota > Acidimicrobiia > Acidimicrobiales > JAHEJN01 > CAWKZT01. The sequence goes on along the minus strand of CAWKZT010000204.1, from coordinate 508 downwards.
TCGTGCATGTTGTTGCCGTTCGCGCTCATCACCGAAGGCACCGCGGAAACCGATTGGTCATGGGGGCTCTTTGGCCCTCTCCTCTACGCCGCTATCCCGGCCAGCGCCATCACCTTTGCACTGCTAGCGCTCGTAGTAAGAAAGGCCACTCCGACACAAGCAGCATCGACGGCTTACATGATCCCAGTGTTCGGGGTCGTGTTCGCCTGGCTCATCCGCGATGAGGTTCTAAGGTTAAGCGCCCTCATAGGCGGAGTGTTGGTGCTCATCGGCGTCAGCATCGTCGTAACCGCTAGCGCCAAGTCTCCCACTACGAACTAGACGGCCTAGGGAAATATGCCTCGGCGGTCATATACATCGGCCAGGCGTTCTAGGGCTACAGCATAGGCAGCTTCGCGTCGGGTACATGCGAGTTTGCGCTTCATGACCAGCACCGCGTCGTGGGCGTCCCACACGGTGGAGCGAAGACGATTGTCTACCTCTTCCTCGGTCCAGTACTGAAACGATT
>CAWKZT010000203.1:0-2791 GCA_963854565.1 Acidimicrobiia bacterium | reverse complement strand
CCAGTTTCGATTGAAGCGGTCGCATCATCTCTAGCCGGGTTATCGGGCAGGGTTACCTCTGTGCTCACTGATCCGGTCAGAGCATCATCGCCGAACGAGGGGCGCTCTGATCCGGCACAACCCGAAAACACCACTCCCCCCAATACGACCGCCGCGACAAGCCGCCAGGAGTTCCCACAAAGTTGCACGGGTTCACCGTAGCCGTGATGAGTAGTCAGTTTGGCCTATTGCTAGTAGGTAGAAATGTCTCAAATGGTCCGGGCTACCTATTCCGCTGTAGTGTCCGGACGTGTCCGAATGTGTCCGATAAATCCGTGCAGACTGCGCACCGTGGCAACACAACTTTTATGGACCATGTTGGCCCCAGAGGAAACTCATGAACAATGACACTCACTATCGAACAACTATGGACTCGCCGGTCGGTGAACTCACCATCGTGGCCACCACTATCGGTCTTCGAGCCGTGCTGTGGCCTTTAGCAGCCGAGGCAACCCGAGTATTACTACCCAAAACTGTTGAGCAGTCCAACGACATTACCGAGGCAGCTAAGCAGCAACTCAACGAATACTTCGCGGGTAACCGCACCGTGTTCGACGTGCCGTTCGACCTCCGGGGCACCGAGTTCCAAAATGCCAACTGGCAAGCGCTCAACGAGATACCTTTCGGCCAGACCTCCACCTACGGGACACAAGCCAAGCGCCTCGGTCGACCCAAGGCAGCCCGAGCCATCGGAGCAGCCACCGGCAAGAATCCAATTTCGATCATTATCCCCTGCCACCGGATAATCGGTCGAGACGGCTCCCTTACTGGTTTCGCCGGCGGCCTCGATGCCAAACGGTGGCTTTTAACCCACGAGGGCATCCTTCTTGGCTAACGACCCGACCCCGCGGTCAGATTGGGGGTTCCACCGGCACGATTTAGCTACCTACTCGGTTCGCAATGGGTGTTCGGTGCGGTAACAATGGTGGTATGTCGATTTTTAAGACGCTCCGTTCGGTCATGCGATTTAAACCCATCGAACTTGATGGCAATAAACGGCGCCTTACCAAGGTGGCTAATGTCGAAGACTTCCGGGTAATCGCCAAGAAACGCCTACCCCGAGCGGTGTTCGACTACATCGACGGCGCGGCCGAGGACGAACGCACCATGGGGCGAAACGCCTCCAAGTTCAGCGAAATCGAGTTTGTACCGAAGGTTCTGGTTGCGGTCGAGCACATCAACACCGAAACCACGTTATTAGGCAAGAAGATTCCCTCTCCATTGGTTCTTTCTCCAACTGGTTTCACGCGAATTTGCCACTCCGAGGGCGAACTGTCCGTGGCCCGCGCCGCGGCACGTCGTGGCATTCCGTACGGCCTGACGACGATGGCGACTCGATCGATCGAAGAAGTCGGCAGTGTCAGCAATGGTCCCAAGTGGTTTCAGGTCTACGTCTGGCGCGACCGGGACCTGGTTGCACAACTACTCAACCGTGCCAAAGCCCAAGGGTTTGAGACAATCATGATAACGGTTGACACCGCGGTCCTCGGAATGCGCGAACGCGATGTCCGCAACGGAATGACCATGCCGCCCAGACTTGGTCTAGGCACCATTATCGATGGCATCAAACACCCAAGCTGGACCCGTGACTTCATCACCCACGATCCCATCACCTTCGCCAACATCGCCGGTTACGACGGTATCGCCAGCGACGATGCGGTCACATTAGGCGAATTCAACCAGGCGCAGTTTGACTTGAATGTCGAATGGAGCGACATAGAATGGTTCCGCGAAAACTGGGACGGACCCATCGTATTGAAGGGTATTCAATGTGTCGATGATGCCAAGAGGGCCGTCAACGACCATGGCATCGAAGGCCTGATGTTGTCCAACCACGGCGGACGCCAACTCGAAGGCGCCCCCGCAGTAATCGAAACCGTCGAACCCATTGCCAACGCTGTCGGCCATCAAAGCGACATCATCTGTGATGGTGGAATACGCCGTGGCAGCGACATTGTTAAGGCGGTAGCTATGGGCGCCAAGGCATGCTCGATCGGTAGGCCCTATCTGTACGCGCTCGGAGCGGGTGGCGAACCTGGCGTCGACCACATGCTCGACCTGTTCGAGGGTGGCCTCAAAAGAACGATGGCGCTCGCTGGTTTACAAGACATCGGCGATATCACCCGCGACCGCGTTCGCTGGCAATCAGAACCAATTCGCTAGCCCACGAACTGGTTAGCTCGACGCCCTGTCGTTGCGACATCAGCAACAAACGTCTTACCTGCATGAGGGAGGTGCTCGCCTTCCGACGCGGGTTTGCTGGCAGACGTAATGACCAACTGGTCAAGGTCGGAGCCGGCAAAAGCACAAGCCGTAACGTTTGCGGCCGGGACCTCAACAAAGGCGTCGATTGCCCCATCAGGACGCATGCGGATTACTCCGTAGCCGCCCCACAACGCAATCCACAGGAACCCGTCGGCATCAAGCGTCATACCATCGGGCGCTCCAAAACGTTTCGGGATCATGTGGGTTCGCACCGGCTCTCCAAGTGGCTCGCCATCGGCGTACGCATACCCCCGAACGCTGTGGGTGAGCGTGTCGATGTACCACATAAAGTCTTGGTCATCGGTCCAGTCCATGCCGTTTGAGATCAACGTTGGAGCAATAAGAACCTCGCCATTGCCCGGGCCACCAAAACGCATGAGACTGCCACTATCGGCATCGGGTGGGTCGGCCATGGTTCCCTGAACGAGTTTGCCGAACGGGTCAACCTTGCCGTCGTTACACCGCACCTGATCGTGCTTGCGGTCAA
>CAWKZT010000202.1:0-2791 GCA_963854565.1 Acidimicrobiia bacterium | reverse complement strand
GAGTTGATGAAGGATGCATCGAGTACCGATGTAGTTGTGCATAACGGCGCCATCCTCAGCAGTTTTTGGATGTGCGGTGATCTTTATCGGCATGACCCAGCAACGATGGAAGCGCTTGGAGTCGAGAGTTGGGACGGCAAGTTTCCCCTGCAAGGGGTCTCGGCGCACGCCAAGGTCGACGAACACACCGGCGAGATGTTGTTTTTCAATTACGACAACACTTCTCCATTCATGCACTACGGGGTGGTCGGCCCAACCGGGCAGTTGACGCACTACACCGATATTCCTTTGCCAGGTTCGCGACTTCCCCACGACATGGCGATTACCGAGAACTACAGCATTCTCAGCGACTTTCCGCTGTTCTGGGATCCCGCTGCCTTAGCCAACGGCGCCAACATGGCCAGGTTTCATCGTGACATGCCGAGTCGGTTTGGCATCGTGCCTCGCTACGGGGACGCCTCATCGATCCAATGGTTCGAAGCTGATCCCACGTTCGTGTTGCACTTCACCAATGCCTACGAGGACGGCGACGAAATTGTGCTCGACGGCTTCTTTCAGTCAAACCCCATGCCCGATCCGGTCACCGGGCTGAGCCGACGAGACAACGTACTTCGGTACCTCGACATGTATGCGCTGCAGGCCCGGTCACACCGGTGGCGCTTCAACCTAAAGACAGGACAGACATCAGAAATGTCGACCGGCGACGGGATTCTCGAGTTCCCTGCCATCAATAACCAGTATCTCGGACGCAAGGCCCGGTACGCCTATTGTGCTTTGCCGTGTGAAGGATGGTTCGGCTTTGAGGGACTGGTCAAGCACGATCTTGTCACCGACGAGAAGCAGGTTGTCAGGTTGCCCGAAGGGGTGTTTTGTTCCGAGGCTGTTGTGGCGGCCAAGGACGGCGCCGACACCTCAACGCCAGACGGAGAGCAAGATGCCTACGTGCTGACATTTATCTCTGACATGAACAACGACTCGTCCTCGTGCCTTATCTACGAGGCGGCCGACCTGGGCGCCGGTCCGGTTGCAACGGTCCGACTTCCCGAGCGCATTGCCAGCGGAACACATGCCACATGGGGCTCAGCGGACGCTATTTCCCCGCGGGCCTAGCGAGGGAACCTCGCGGTTGTTGGTGATAAATCGGCGAAGAAAGTTCTGTTCGTCGAGACGTTTGCGGCGCATCCAGCTGGTGACTTCGTGGTTGCATTTGCTGGCGTTACATGACCCGCAGGCCGGGACCACGTTGTCGAACGTGTAGCGGCCGCCCCGAGAGATGGGCTTTACGCAGTCGCGTTGCAGTGGTTTATTTTGTTCGCCACAGTAGGCGCATCCATCCCAAGCGATCTTGAGGTTCGACCATTGGGTGTCGCTCAGATCGTGGTCGACGTTGGCCATGCGGCGCTTGCGTTTTGAAGCGGCTCGTTGTTGTCGACGGTTCTGGGCCATGGGATATTGACCAACTTCGGTAGGCCCAAAGGGCATGTGCTTACGGTAAATATTGCCAGGCGGGTGCGGTCCAGGTGGCGACGGTTCAGATCTTCTTTGTTAACGACTCGTGACTAAGCTCCGGAGATGGAACTTGAAGACTGGGGTAGCCGATGGCGCGACGGAATGATTGGGTGGCATCAGGCCGACGTTAGTTACTTCCTGGCCGAGTATGCGCAGCAGATTTGGGGCGACAAGGCACCGAGGACGGTGTATGTCCCGCTGTGTGGCAAGACGCTCGATCTAGCGTTTCTGGCCGAGCATGCGGAGACGGTCTTTGGTGTTGAATATGCCGAGCAGGCCATCGAAGAGTTCTTCGTCGAACGCGGTCTCGAAACCACCATCGAAGCGGGACCGCCCGCTTGTTACCGGGCTGCGAACTACGCCTTGTTTGCGGGCGATTACTACGACGTCACGACCGAACACGTTGGGCCAATCGATGCGGTGTTCGACCGCGCCTCACTCGTCGCGGTCGATCCAGAAACCCGGATGAAGTACGCCGATCACCTGCGTTCGCTTATGGCCACTGGGTCCAAGATGTTGCTGATTGCCTTCTGCTACGACCAGTCCGAAATGAACGGACCGCCGTGGTCTGTCTCGGAAGGCGAAATCGAACGCCTCTACACCGATGGGTTCGACATCGAGCACCTCGAAACGCGTGACGTTACCGACGACGTATTTCGCAGTCGCGGTCTGAGCATCATGATCGAATCGGCGTACCTGCTCACTCGCCTGTAGGTTCACCGGGCGGTCGTTCGCCGACTATTTAGTCCAAGTCGGATCACTTGACCCCAGTGGCATGGGAGGGGTGGACCAGGTTCCGCCCAACGGTTTCGCCAGAGTGATTGCGCCCAATGGCGAAGCAACCGTCTGAAGGGTCTCTGGTCCAAACGTCGGTGGCGATGGAACGAATGGTCGAGGGGGCTTGAGTTGCGTGAGCCAGTTGCGGGTCCGCAAGAGCGACAACCGAGCGAGCCATGTGCCACCATGTTCTCGTTGGTGGGCAGCCAGTTGTTGCGCCGCGAATGCGGCGAACAAGCCGGTGCAGTAGTCGAGGGCCTGCACCGGGAGAGGGACGGGTTGGCTCGACCCAGATTGGGCCATACCTTCGGCGCCGATGCCCGTAGTGGTCTGAACAATGGAGTCAAAACCTCGACGTTGGGCCCAAGGGCCGGTCCAGTCAAAAGCTGACAGCTGGACCGTGACACTCCCTGGCGTGACGCGGTCAATATCGAACCCGTGATGGGCAAACGCTCCAGGTCGGTATGCATCGATCCAGACGTCGCTCCCGGAAAGTAGTTCGGAG
>CAWKZT010000201.1:0-2878 GCA_963854565.1 Acidimicrobiia bacterium | reverse complement strand
CACGGAGCCACACGCGACACACTGGAGTATTGCCGGACCGTCGCCGAGATCGAACTGAAGTCCGCTATTGACAACCCCATGGTGTTGGCCGACGGTCGAGTTGAATCATGTGGCAACTTCCATGGTGCACCCCTTGGTTTCGCCGCCGACTTTCTTGCTATAGCAATGAGTGAAATCGGCGCTATCTCAGAGCGACGGATGGACAGAATGCTCGATAAGACACGCAGCCATGGGCTTCCGCCTTTCCTGGCGGAGGAAGTGGGGGTCGATAGCGGCCTCATGATTGGCCACTACACCGCGGCGGCGATGGCCTCGGAGAACAAACGATTGGCAGTACCCGCCTCGGTTGATTCATTACCGACCTCGGCCATGCAAGAAGATCACGTATCAATGGCCTGGCTGGCCGTCCGTAAACTTCGTAAAGTCCTTGACAATGTGCGCCGAATCCTGGCCGTCGAGTACACCTGCGCGGCCCGAGCAATCGACTTCCGACATCCGTTAAAACCATCGCCTGCCACCGCCGCGTTGCACTCGCTGCTGCGTGAGGAAGTCGATGGCCCAGGACCGGACCGCTACCTTTCTCCCGAGCTACAGAAGGCCGAAACGATCCTTCGTTTCGATGCCATGACGCAAGCACTTCACGATGTTGGGGTGCACCTGGTCTGATACACGTATGGGGCTGGCAGCCGAAAAGGCGCGGGTCAACCTCTTGTTCTGGAGTGAGTAAACCGCCATAAGCGGGCTCTCTGCCAGAAGTTAGATGATCGCGCTCTCGTGGAACGGCTCGTTCTTTGCGAGCCGTTCGTAGCTGAGAGGAGAGAGGTCGAGCGTTCGGTATTCGCCATAGGTGATGAGTTCGCTCAGGGCCCGTCCCACCGCGGGACCCTGCTGAAGGCCGTGGCCGCTGAAGCCATTGGCAAACCAGAAATTGGGCAGGTCGGGGCTGGAACCGATGATCAAGTTGTGGTCGAGCGTGTTGTAGGCATATTGTCCGCCCCAGGATGTAACTTTGGAGATTCGGTCGAAGGCAGGCACATACTTGGCGACTGCCGGCCAGATCTGTTCCTCAAACTCGTCGTGCCGGGTCTCCCAGTCGTCATAGTCGATTCGTGCATCGTCCTTGGGAACACCACCGCCCATGTAGTGGTTTTGTTCACGGCGAAAGTGCACCCCTTCGGGCGTAATGGTGAGGGGAACATTGTGCTCGATGGGCGTGCGGCAGGCGAACATAAAAATGGTACGGGCCCGCGGTTCCACCGGTAACGGCAGCCCGACCATCTCGGCGATGAAGGGGGCCCGTGGCCCGGCGGAGTTGACGACATGGCCCGTCGCGATGGTTCGGCCTGACGCCAGACGGACCCCGGTCACCTTGTCATCGACGGTATGGATATCGACTACTCGGTCGGTTATGAAATCTGCACCATTGTGGATGGCCCGCTGACGAAACCCGCGGAAGAATGCCCAGCCATCGAATGAGCCTTCGCGCATGCTGCCCATGCGAGCGCCTGCGATCTGGCTGACATCCATGTACGGGAACTCGTCGGCCACCTGCGAGGGAGTGAGCATCCGTGTCATCGCCCCTTCGGCGTGCTGCGCTGCCACCTGTGATTCTAAGAAAGCAAGATCATCATCGCTAGCGGCAAGGAAGAGATAACCCGTACCCCGGTAGGCAAGAATTGGTGACTGGCCATCAACCTGGACGTTTTCGTGGAAGTTGTCAATGAAGTCAAGCCCGTACTGGCTGATATTGATGTTGATCGGCTGGCTGTATTGCTCGCGGATCGAATTCGCGGCTCGCGATGATTGGGCGAACTCGTAACTTGGATCAGGCTCGATCACCGCGACCGTGCCATTGAAGTCCGAATTCTCGGTGAGGAAGTACGCCACAGAGCTACCTGTTATCGCTCCACCGATGCAGACGACGTCGTAGCTGTCCGTCATGAGACGGAATCCTTCGTTGCCAAAGCCAACAGTGCAATATCGAGATAGATGGTGGGTGCGTTCAGTGGTGACATAAATATCTATCTAACACGTTCTTTAAGCGCGTCACAAGCCCATCTCATGCTCCGGTGGGGACGAGGTTTGGTTTTATTGGACCCTTAAGTAGTCTTATAGCGTGCAACTACAAGATACTTCTAAGAGTGACTTGGTGGCCCGGTCTTCTCAGGTAGTTGCTGAAGACTCATCGGTGTCGTGGCGGTCGGTCGCAGTCCCATCTGAGCATGGTGGCTGGAGTCTGACAGCCGAACCAGCGTTGCTAGGGCTGTTGGTGGCGTGGTCACTACCCGGCCTTGCGCTGGGAGTAGCGGTGATAGTGGCGTTCATGGCGCGCACCCCCGTGAAAGTTGTAATGGTTGACCGGTTCCGAGGCCGTTGGCTGCCCCGAACTGGCCTGGCGGCAAAGATCGCAGCGGGTGAGTTGGTTGTTCTCGCGGCGCTGGTTGCGTACGCATTAACCGCTCCCCAACCTTTCTGGATCCCACTCGCTGTCGCTGTGCCACTTGTTGCCCTTGAGTTGTGGTTCGACATGCGCAGTCGCAGTCGGCGTTTGATCCCCGAGTTGGCCGGGTCGATAGGCATCGGGTCGATCGCTACAGCGATTGCGTTGGCCGATGGAGTAAGCACGAAACTCTCCTGGGGATTGTGGCTGGTAGTTGCCGCCCGTTCGGTCGCGGCGATCCCGTACGTGCGAACCCAGATCTTGCGGACCAGGTCGCGGCCCGGGCGCCGATGGCACAGCGACGCCGCCCAGTTGGCTGGCGTAGCAGCGGTACTTATCGGCTGGGTGTTCGACCTGGTTCCGGCGGCTGCCGCTGTTGCGATCACCGTTCTTGCCGTCATCAATGTGGTGGCCGTGCGTCTGACGCCGAGGCCCGCA
>CAWKZT010000200.1:0-2900 GCA_963854565.1 Acidimicrobiia bacterium | reverse complement strand
TACGGTCCGTTTGCAGCCTGAGGCGCGTGTAAATACATTGCGAATCAATTCTTGTAGTGGCCAAAAGCTGATGTCCTCTCCGACGCTTCGGTGATCTACCATTTGCGGTCTATCCCAACGAGGAGATCACTGTGAAAATAGGCGTCTACATCTTTCCAACTGATGAGTGCATCCAGCCGATCGAGTTGGCCAAGGCCGTAGAAGAGCGAGGGCTGGAGTCACTGTTCTTTCCTGAGCACAGCCACATCCCCACCGCTCGGACCACACCATGGGGTGGCCGAAAGGGTGCCCCCGACCTCCCTCCTGAATACTGGCGTAGTCACGATCAGTTTGTGGCCCTTGGCGCCGCCGCCGCTGTCACAAGCACCATAAAACTGGGCACCGGCATCTGCCTCGTAGCCCAACGGGATCCCATCTATACGGCGAAGGCGGTCGCTTCACTTGACGTGATCAGCGAAGGCCGTGCCGTATTTGGCATTGGCTACGGGTGGAACAAAGAGGAAATGAGCGACCACGGAACCGCCTACCTTGACCGACGGGCCCGGTTGCGTGAATGCATCTTGGCCATGAAAGAACTGTGGACCAAAGAAGAAGCCGAGTTTCACGGCGAGCACGTTAACTTCGACAAATCCTGGCAATGGCCCAAGCCAACCCAGTCACCCCATCCGCCGATCATCATGGGGGGCAGCGCTGGCCCCAAGACCATCGCCGACATTGTCGAGTTCTGTGACGGGTGGATGCCCATTGCCTTGGGTCGGCCGGTAGCCCAACTATTTGAACAGGTACGCGAGGCCGCGCAAACCGGAGGCCGCTCACCAGACACGTTGCAGTTTGGTGCTTTCGGTGGTGGTGGTGACCCCGAGGTACTCAGCGAACTCGTTGAAGCCGGAGCGAACCGCGTTGTACTCACCCTCCCCCAGGCCGGACCCGACGTAGTCTTACCAGTCTTGGACAAATACGCAGCGCTCATTGACACGTACGCCTAGTTAGGACTAGAGCGCCGCTGAGCAACTCTGTTAGCCCATTTTCCAGCCACCGTCCACGGTGAGGGTGTGGCCGGTTATGAAGCGGGCGTCTCCGCTGCAAAGGAATGAAAGTGCACCCGCTACGTCATCGGTATGGCCTCGAAATGGTAGTGCCTGACCAGCAAAGATTGCGGCCTCGTAGCCGTCGGGCTGCATGTCTTCAGCCGGTGTAGAAAACGCACCCGGGGCAATACAATTGACCCGAATATTGTGGGGGCCGAGGTCCGTTGCGAGGGCACGGGTTAATGCGCCGGCCGCTCCCTTTGCGGTTGCGTAGGCGGCAATCTCTGCCCATGAGCCACGCTCGGTAATGGAACCCATGTTGACAATGATCCCTGACCGTTGTCCGATCATGTGACGCGCCGCTGCTTGAGCACAGAAGAAATAGGCCCGCTGATTGACGCTGTGCGCGGCGTCATAGTCTTCGACAGTTACCTCGACAAAGGGTCCATGCGGGAAGACGGCGGCATTGTTGACCAGCACCGCTAACTCGCCCCCGTCTGCGGCTCTATCGATAGCCTCTCGGACGGCATCAACATCACTAACATCAAGCACAATGGCCCGGGCACCATCGACCTGATCGACTGCCTGAGCCACGGAATCAGCATCTATATCGGCGGCGACCACCTGAAACCCATCGGCCGCCAAGCGGCGAACCATCGACGACCCTAATCCACCTGCAGCACCGGTTATGAATGCCACGCGGCGGGTGTCCACTAGTAACGTCCGCCATCGACGATGAACTGCTGTGCTGTACAAGCGGCTCCATCGTCAGCCGCCAAAAACAGCACCATTTGGACAAACTCGTCGGCGTAGATACGACGCTTTAACTGTTGATCGGCCAGCGTGCCCGCCTCGCCCTCGGGCGTCCACCATTTCTCAATCTGGCGTTCGGTTGCGACCCACCCCGGAGCGACCGTGTTTACCCGTACTCCGTGGGGGCCGAAGGTACGAGCCATGGTGCGAGTGAGACCTTCTACACCAGATTTCGCCACCGCATAACCCGGGAAGACATCTTCCTTCATCAGGTAACTGGTTGACCCAATGTTGATGATCGATCCGTGCTCGGCATCGATCATGTTGGGTCCAACCGCCTGGATGGTGAAGAAGAAATGCCGCAGATTGGTGTTCATGCGGCCGTCCCAATAATCGGCATCAATTTCGCGCCAGTCGTGGCGATCGTCGTTGGCAGCATTGTTGACCAGAACGGTGATTCCGCCCAGGTCGACGAGGGCTTGTGCCATAACCACCTGCAGGGCGTCGATGTCAACCAGGTCAACGGCATAAAACCGCGGCGTGTGTGCGACACCCTCCGCCTCTAGCTCGTCCACCAAGCTACGTGCCTTGTTAGCATTGATGTCGGCGAATCCGACTTTGCTGCCTTGCCGGGCAAAGTTCTCGACCATGGAGCGGCCGATACCGTCGGCTCCGCCTGATACGAATACAGTACGGTCAACGAGGGACGGATAGTTGGCGTATTCGGCGTCGGGAGCGGCGGTGGGGTCAACGGTCATGTGTACCTTTGTCATATGTTGAGAATCTTAGGATTAGCGGGTAGCTGGATCGAAACCATAAACAGCTTCGGGATTCAGCACAAGAATCTGATGCTGGGTGCCCGGATCGGGAATCCAATGCTGAAGTAACCGTTCCAGATTATCGACTGTTGGCGGCTGCATTTGACCCGGATGGGGCCAATTAGTAGCCCACAGACAGCGTTGCGGCCACCGGCGAACTAGCTCACGTACAAGCACCGTCACATCATCATAAGACGGTGGCCCGTCGCCTTTGGATTCATATGGGGCGGAGAGTTTCACCCACGTATCGCCAGCATCCAACAACGTCGCCAAGGCAACGAAACTTCGATGATTCGTGCCG
>CAWKZT010000199.1:0-2947 GCA_963854565.1 Acidimicrobiia bacterium | reverse complement strand
GTTGCGGTACTCCTGTCAGATGGGTCCGGGCCATTCGCCGCTAACTGAGTACATGCTGCAACACCCAGAGAAGGCCGAGAGAATACTCGAACGCCGCCTTAGCGCCCATCGCAGCAATATGACAAACACTGCTTCCGATGTGGCAGCAACGGGCTAGGTCGACGGAGAGGACTCGACGTCAGGGGCTTCGACCTTGCCCGAAGAATGCTTGGCAAATCGGGTTGCTTCGCCACCATGGGTTGGGTCGGGCTTTGGCCAAGGCCATCCGCCAAATTGAGTCTGGCGATAGGCGGCGAAGGTTTCCTCGATTTCGGCTTCAGTATTCATCACGAAGGGCCCGTACCGGGCTACCGGTTCGCCGATCGGGCGGCCCTGCAACACGAGAACCTCGGTTGGTTCCGAACCGGCGGTAAGGGCCAGCGGGACTCCTGCGGCACACACGGCGGCCTGGCGATTGCGGACGTTCGTATCGGCGACCTGCAAGGTGTCACCGGAAAACACATAAACCGCCCGCACAGTCTCGGGACCCGCAGCCGGAAGTTCGTACTGCGCCCCGGCTTCCATAACGATGTGCCAAATCGCTACATCGGCATCGGTACGACTAGCCCACGAATGAGGCGGTGGTGAAGCGGGCGTGTGGTCCTGCAACGACCCGGCAATGACCGTTATCTTGGTGACCTTGTTGGCGCTATCGGTAACGCTGATTCGAGGAATATCGCGATCCCACAGCATCGAGAAATGGGGATCGGCCATCTTGTCTTCGGCCGGAAGATTGATCCAGATCTGGAAGAGTTCCACCGGGTTAGGGCCGTCGACATCGAACAACGGGAACATTTCGCTGTGCACCACGCCGGAACCAGCGGTCATCCACTGAACATCGCCCCGTCCAAAACGAGCTGAGGCACCCAGTGAATCGGCATGATCAATAAACCCTTGCCGGGCGTAGGTGATCGTTTCGAAGCCCCGGTGGGGGTGTTGCGGAAACCCAGGAATCGTGGACCCATGGTACATACGCCAGCCGTCGAGACCTTCGAAGTCCGAACCAATAGAGCGTCCAGCCAGCGACGCATCGGGGCCCATGGATGCATTGGCGGCCGGATACTGGTCGACATGGTGAACACAAAACAGAAAAGGATCAATACATGGCCACTGATCGGCGAGGTCGACAACTTGAGCAACGGGTGAAGACATGATTGGAGCCTACGACACCTTCGGGCCGGACCTAGACTTGCGACGTGCCCAACTCACTCGTGCCTGATCTTGACAAGCTTCCCAAGCCGTCGGCTAACCGAATGGCGGTACGCGTCACGAAAGACGCGCAGCGTCATATCCGGTCAGGGCATCCGTGGGTGTTCGATGGTTCGATTGAGTCGGTAAGTCATGAGGGGCAACCCGGCGATCTGGCTGTGGTTTTCGATCAGGATCGAAGGTTCATTGCTATTGGCCTCTATGACCCATCGTCGCCCATTCGCCTGCGCATGCTGCACCACGGCAAACCGGTCACTATCGATGCCGAATGGATTACCTCGCGCATCGGCGAAGCTATGAGCATTCGCCAACCGCTAGTTGACGACGCCGACACCACCGCCTACCGACTCGTAAACGGTGAGAACGACGGCCTGCCGGGTCTGGTAATCGACTACTACGCCGGTGTAGCAGTAGTAAAGCTTTACTCGTTGGTTTGGGTTCCGTGGCTAAAAGCAGTCGTCGACGCCATAGGTGTCGACACGGTTGTTTTGCGACTGTCTCGCAACATCGCCCATCAGGCAGCATTCGGAAAGGCCGATGGGCCGGTGGCATTCGGGTTAGTCGATGGAGTTGCGCTGCGCGGAGAGGTACCCACCGGGTCGGTCGACTTCGTTGAGAACGGGATGCACTTCGAAGCCGACGTTGTCCACGGCCAAAAGACAGGTCACTTCCTCGATCAGCGCGATAACCGCCGGCGGGTTCGTGACCTTTCGATGGGAACGACGGTACTTGACGTCTTTAGTTGCACCGGGGGGTTCTCGCTGCACGCCGCAGCAGGTGGAGCAGAATCGGTACACAGTGTCGACCTCAGTGGGCATGCCCTCGAAGCTCTGGCCCGCAATGTCGAACGAAACCAAGACAACCCCGGCGTTGCGAACTGCCAGTTCACCTCTGAGGAGGGCGATGCTTTCAAGGTCATGGAAGAACTTGGCCGCCGGCGGAGCAAATTCGATGTCGTCATTGTCGATCCGCCTTCGTTTGCTCAACGTCAGCACGAAGTTGATCGGGCCCTGCGGGCCTACCAGCGACTCACCCACTTAGCGGTCCCTTTGCTAAAGCGAGGTGGCTTATTGGTGCAAGCATCGTGTTCCAGCCGCGTCGATAGTGAGCAATTTGTGTTCGGTGTGCAAAGTGCCGCAGGTTATGCCGGGAGGCAGACCGAAATTATTGCCGCCACCGGACACGGCTTAGATCACCCCATCGGATTCACCGAGGGTGCGTATCTCGACTGCGTGTTTGCGACGGTTAACTAACCTCGTCGGCTACGGGGTTGCTTAGCGTGCCGATTTCTGACACCGCTACTTCGACGATGTCGCCCGGCACGAGGTACTTAGGCGGATCAAACCGGGCGCCGGCACCCGTGGGTGTGCCGCTGTAGATGATGTCTCCGGCTTCGAGTTCGCAGAAGGTAGACAGGTACGCGATTTGGTAGGCCAATGAGTAGGCCATCGACGATGTGTTGTCGTCCTGGCGAGGTTCGCCGTTGACGTGCGTGGTGATGTGCAAGTTGGTGATATCAGGAATTTCGTCAATAGTGACCATCCATGGCCCCATCGACCCCGATGACTCCCAGTTCTTTCCTTGGGTGACATTAAATTTGGCATGGCGCACCCAGTCCCGAATTGTGCCTTCGTTGCCAAGCGAAAGGCCGGCGATGTGATTGATTGCCTCGGCTTCTGGAATGCGACGACCAGACTTA
>CAWKZT010000198.1:0-2959 GCA_963854565.1 Acidimicrobiia bacterium | reverse complement strand
TCGTCACCGCGTACGCCCCGAGCACCACCAACATGGCCCATTCGCCTGTCGAAAGGCCAAACAAAACCCCAATCAACACCAAGATGACGGCCAACCGCACGGCCGACGCACGAGCCAACGTTCCCGCCGCAATAGGACGAAGGTGCTTGGTGGGATGCAAACGATCAGCCTGCTCATCACGTAAATCGTTCAGCAAATAGGTAGCGCTAGCGATGGCACAGAACGCACCGAAAGCCATAAATGTGTCCCATTGCGCCTCGGCGTCATCCAACACCCCCGCGGCAAGCGGGGCACCTATAACAAGCAGGTTCTTGGCCCATTGCTTAGGTCGAATGCTCTGAATTATTGCGTTCATGCCAAGGAGCTAATTGCCCGACTCACCGCGAGCGTCGCCAACGAGCGCACCCAGTCGAGCGGGGCATCAACCGAACCGGTGGCCACCGTCACCACGGCATCGCCGTCGACTTGTTGATGGGCCGGAAAAATAGCTCGGGCAAACCCATCATGACCGCCTTGCGAGACCAGGAAACACCCACCCTTGTCGAGGCGGGCGTTGGTGACCACCACCGCCAGGGTTGTATTGCCAAAAACTGGTGGGCCCGGACGAATGAGGCCATTACTTACCTGATCCGCAGTGGCTGGGTCAATTGATCCTGCCGCGTTTACGGCCACCATGGCAGCCACTTTGAGTTCGCCATCGATCTGAATGGCTGATCCGATACCAGATGGCTGGGCCACACCACCAGCCCACTTGTCGACCGTTGCTCCACAACCGGCACCGATCAAGCCATGAAGTAGAGCCGATGATGAAGCCGCGGCAGCAGCCTCGAAACCGTCGTCCGCTGTCGGCCGAACCGTAGCCTCGCCGACTCCTAGATCGTAAAGACTCATCCCAACGACGATCGGGACTACCCCGTGGGGGGTAACAAAACCCTGCCCGTGTTCATCAAGCCAACGAACAACGCCGTCGCAGGCAGCCAGACCAAATGCTGAACCACCCGACAAGACAATGGCATGGGCGGTCGATACCAACCGCTCAGGAGCAAGTAAGGCAAACTCACGCGTCGCGGGGGCTCCACCGCGTACCTCGCCAGAAACAACACAGCCGTCGGGTAACAACACCGCGGTGCACCCCGTTCGGGCGTCTGCGTGCGTGACATGACCCACCTTGATGCCATCGATCTGTGTAATTCCATCAACCTGCAAAGTCACACGGCAAATCTAGCTGCTCGAAGCAAGAGCGTCTCTCAACGCTGGCCCGAAAACTGCAAGGAGCTAGTTTGCTACCAGATCGTCTACGGCTTGGTCATAGGCGGGGCCAACAACTGACCAGTCGTACTTTCCCATGGCCGGGCGTAGACCGTCGGTGCTAGCACGAACTTTGTCCGGCTTCGTCAAGGCACGACGCAAAGCCTCACCCAATCCCCCGGGCTCGTACAAGACGGCCCCATGAAACTCCTCCGGCACAATCTCGGGATAACTCAGCCGGTTGGGCAACACGGCGATACAACCGGCGGCCATGGCTTCGACCATCGATATCCCGAAGAACTCGTGTTGCGTCGTTGATGCAACGACCGTCGCCGATAGCAACAGTTCTTGGTACCGCTCCTTACTGGCCTCCCCCACATGAACAACTCGTTCACCTAGATGCTCTTGGATCCGAGCAAATTCTTGCGGATCAACTCTCGTGTTCTCGCCCGCCAGCGCAAGATCGAACACCACACCGTCATTGGCCAGTTCGACCAAGGCGGCGAACAATTCCTTGGGATTCTTGTCATGATCCCACCGCTGATTCCACAGGACCAAAGGTCGGCGGGTCGGGATCCGGTTGCTGCTAATGAGCACCCCAACATTGACGCCAACCGGTTGCACCACACACTTGGCGCGAACATCAGCGATAAGCCCCTCATGGCCAAAATCGTTGGGGCGTCCCAGCACGAACGCCAGCCCCTCAAAGACGAGATCAAGATGAAACTGGCTGTTAAACCACACCTGATCCGCCGCGACCATCGACCGCCAATTCGTCAAAGCAAGACCCTCGTCAAATGACTGCCCCGGACCAAGAGGGTGCACCACCTGATTCTCATGAAAGTACGCAACCACAGGCGTAGCACCCAATGATCGTCGGGCCAATCCAACCAGCGAGGCAATATCGACCATGTCGCTCGTCATGAGCAAATCAGGCGGTCCACTTTTCGCCACATACCGTTCGATTTCGGCGGCCAAGGTGACCGCTCCCCCACGCATACGCCAACGCCAAAACTGATCTGTATGCGTGATCAGACCAACCTGATGACGCGAGTTGGCAACCCACCCATCGGCCCACGCCCTATGGGAGCCACCGTAATAGGGCTCAACGAGCAGAACCCGAGTATTGGTCACCGGTAACGACGGGGAACGCGACTCTCGACGTCGCATACAACTTCGTAGCCAATGGTGTCGAGCCACCCCGCGATTTCGTTCGCGGTGATCGCGTCGTCGCCCTGAACCCCCAACAAGATGACCTCGTCACCGGCCTTAACCGTTGCATCGGGACCACAATCGACCATCAACTGATCCATCGTTACCGTGCCGACCATGGGGCAGCGCCGTCCACCCACGAGCACCACACCTCCGGCAGCACTGGTCCGCCGACGGATTCCATCGGCGTAACCAATCGGAACGGTCGCAATAGTGGTTGTCTCAGATGCTTCCCACCGAAGCCCATAAGAAACCCGCGCACCGGCCTCAATTTTTTTGACCATCGACACTGCGGAGCGGATAGTCATAGCCGGTTGTAGCGAGACAACCCCGGCTAGATCCTCACTAGGAGGCACACCGTAGGTGGCAATACCGACACGGACCATGTCATAACGCGACCGAGGAAATGCCAAAGCGGCCGCAGAGTTCGCGGCATGCACCATCGGTACTTCGTGACCAGCCGCTCGAACCGCCGCGACGGTGTGATCAAATACATCAA
>CAWKZT010000197.1:0-2964 GCA_963854565.1 Acidimicrobiia bacterium | reverse complement strand
CCGCTAGTGCCGTCATGGCAGGCATGAAGGTCGTGGTGGTCAACACCGGCGCCGACGGCAACATCGACATGAATCACCTGGCCGAACTGGCCGACCAACACGCCGAACATCTCGGCGCAGCCATGGTTACCTACCCCTCCACCCACGGCGTATTCGAAGACACCATCACCACAGTTTGCGACATTATTCACAACGCAGGTGGCCAGGTATACGTTGACGGCGCCAACCTAAATGCGCTCGTCGGACTAGCCAAACCTGGTCACTTCGGTGGCGACGTTTCTCACCTCAACTTGCACAAGACCTTTTGCATCCCCCATGGTGGTGGCGGACCCGGCGTCGGACCCGTTGTTTGCGGCTCCCACCTCGCGCCATTTCTGCCCGGGCACCCACTCGCAGTTGACCGGCTCGGATCATCTGAACGCACCGTTGCTGCTGCCCCGTATGGCTCCGCTGGCATCTTGCCAATCTCCTGGGCCTATGTGCGCCTAATGGGCAGCGACGGGCTACGCGAAGCAACCGAAATGGCCATTCTGCAAGCCAACTACATCGCTAACCGTCTCGAGAAGCACTACCCAGTGCTGTACCGCGGCCCCGGCAACCTTGTGGCCCACGAGTGCATCATTGACCTTCGTGATCTCAAAGACGCTTCTGGTGTCACCGTCGACGATGTCGCTAAACGACTCATCGACTTCGGCTTCCACGCCCCCACCATGTCGTTTCCCGTCGCTGGCACCCTAATGATCGAACCCACTGAAAGCGAAAGCCTGGCCGAACTTGACCGATTCTGCGAGGCACTTATTTGCATCCGGGGCGAAATCGCCGCAATCCAGGCAGGCGAGATGGACCTCGACGACTCCCCCTTACGCAATGCTCCGCTAACCGCGGCCGAAGCAACCGCCGACCAATGGGACCATGGCTACAGTCGTAGCGAGGCCGCCTGGCCAGCCGGCATTTCTCATATGGACCGCTACTGGCCACCGGTTAGTCGCATCGACGGCGCCCATGGCGACAAGAACCTCATCTGCGCCTGCACTCCCCTGGACGATTACCGGTAGGTACAGCGCTACCACTAACTAGTTTTGGTTTCGCGTTAGCGGCGCAACCCTATGTAGGGTCGTGCGGTGCAAGAATTTGACCTCATCATCATTGGTACCGGTAGCGGTAACAGCATCATCAACCCCGATTTTGATGACTGGAACATTGCCATCGTGGAACGCGACGTCTTTGGCGGCACCTGCCTAAACCGCGGTTGTATACCGTCCAAAATGTTTGTGTATGCCGCCGACATGGTGCAACATACCAACCACTCATCGTCAGTCGGTGTTGACCTCAGTGTCGACGACGTTCGCTGGAGCGACATCGTCGAGCGAGTTTTTGGTCGTATTGACCCCATTGCCCAAGGCGGCGACGACTACCGCGAGGGCCTCAACAACGTCACTGTTATACGCGGCGATGCCACATTTGTCGGGCATAAAGTTTTGTCCGTGGATGGCATCAAAATTACGGCCCCAAACATCGTTCTCGCGGCCGGCGCACGTGTCCATCAGCCTCACGTTCCCGGCATTGAGAATGTCAATTACCACACCTCCGACGACGTCATGCGACTTACCGAACTACCCGAGCGCATGGTCATCCTTGGTGGGGGCTTTATCGCGGCCGAGATGGGGCACGTCTTTGATTCACTTGGTACCGACGTAACCATTGTGGCTCGCTCCGCTCCTCTACTACGGGCCGAAGACTTCGAAGTGGCCGAGCGCTTTACCGAGGTGACCAGCGAACGCATGAGTGTACGGTTGTCGAGCCAGATAACCGGGGTAAGCCAACAAGGCGACACCATCACCGTTGCCTTTGAAGGCGAAGAGGACCTCGAATGCGATGTGCTTCTCGTCGCCACCGGACGCACGCCCAACGGCAAGCAACTAGGGGTCGAAGCAACCGGCATCGAACTAGACGACAGCGGATATGTCATAACTAACGCCACGATGAATACGAATGTCGAAGGTATCTGGGCCCTAGGCGACATCTCCAACAAAGCGCAGCTTAAACACACCGCCAACGCCGAGGCCGTAGTTGTAGCCCACAACATTGCCCACCCTGATGACCTTCACCAAGTGGACCTTTGGCCCATTCCGCATGCCGTGTTTGGTTCGCCTCAAATTGCCAGCGTGGGGGTTACCGAGCAGGCGCTCAAGGAAGCGGGCACGCCTTATCTGGTGAAGGTGCAGAACTACGGCGACGTCGCGTATGGCTGGGCCATGGAGGACACCAGTGGCTTCTGCAAGCTTCTGGCCGACCCCGACACCCGGCTGTTGCTTGGTGCCCACATCATTGGACCTCAAGCATCCACGCTGATCCAAATGCTCATCCAAGGTATGAAATTTGGCCTTACCGTCGACCAAATGGCCACCGGTCAACTCTGGATCCACCCTGCGCTCAGCGAAGTTGTAGAGAACGCCCTCTTGGGCCTCTAAACAACGCCTTCGGCCATGCGTTGGGCCCACCGGTAGTCGGCTTTTCCATTTGGTCCACGTAGGACCTGTTCCACGCGAATGATCTCGCGGGGAACTTTGTAGCCGGCTAGATGAGTGCGAGCGGAGGCAATAATGTCGTCGTCGGAGATGGCGCTGTTTACCGCTACTACCGCAACGATCCGTTGACCGAACCGGTCATCAGCCACGCCGACCACATTGCAATCGGCAATTGCCTCTTGCAACTTGAGCACCTCCTCGACCTCTTCGGGGTACACCTTCTCGCCGCCGGTGTTGATGCAACCCGAGCCTCGACCGAGCAGCGTAATGGTCGCGTCTTGCTCGACAGTGGCCCAGTCCCCCGGCACGGCCCACCGTTGCCCCTCGAAGGTTCGGTACGTAGCGGCTGTCTTGTCGGGGTCTTTGTAGTAACCCAGCGGCAGTGGGCCACCGGTGCAGAGCAACCCGCGCTCGCCCGATCCTGGCTTTACCCGAC
>CAWKZT010000196.1:0-2977 GCA_963854565.1 Acidimicrobiia bacterium | reverse complement strand
GACATCGACTGCCGGATCGGACTGCGACGAGTAGACGGTCGTGGGATACGCCAATCGGATCGACGACCTAGTGCCGCCCGCAATAAGCGTCCGAGAGTCGGCCCATCAAGTTTTCTCATGACAAAAGACTAGGCAGGCATCCGCGACGTATGACCACCCGAAAAAAGAAATGGGTCGCCTCTAAAGTCGAGACTCGATCAGCTGCAACTGTTGCTCATCACACACCAACGCCAGCCGGGCAAAACCCGATCCGGCCTCGCCATAAAATTCACCAGGGCTGGCAACAACCCCAAGCCGACGAGCAAACTGATCGACCAGTGACCAACCATCGCCGTCGGGCGCCTTAACCCAGAGGTAGAAGCCGCCACTTGGCAGATCAACATCAAGGCCAATTCCTCGCACAATCGCCGCCATACGATCGAGGCGATCACGGTAGGTAGCCCGCTGCACTTCGACGTGAGCATCGTCGTCGAACGCGACGGCGGCCGCCGATTGAATGGGGCCTGGCACCATCATCCCGGCATGTTTGCGTACCTCGGAAAGGTAGAAGATCAATTCCGGGTCACCGGCATAGAACCCGGCTCGGATACCCGCGGCGTTGGAGCGTTTGGACAAAGAATGGACAGCCAGCACACCCGTACGGCCGTGCTGAAGGGCCGTTCGAGCCGGCGAGGCAGTGAGCCCCTCGAATGGTGTATCCCAAGTGAACTCGGCGTAGCACTCATCGCTCGCCAAGATGACGTTTCGGTCTTGTGCCCACTGAACTGCAGCACCCAGATCATCGAGACCGCCTGCCGGATTGCCAGGGCTATTGACCCACAAAATGAGCGCTCGTTCGGCATCCTCATCGGAAATACTCGATAGGTCGATCCGCCAATCACTATCTACCGAAACAGCAACCGCCCGCAATCCCGCCAGCGTGGCGCCCATGGCGTAGGTGGGATAAGAAATTTCGGGGTACAGCACCGTGTCCTTGCTGGGGTCACGCAACGACAGCATGCGTGGCATGCTCGCCACGACCTCTTTAGTGCCAATGCAAGCTGCCAACTCCGACTCGGCCAGATCGACGCCAAAGCGTCGCTGCATCCACCGCCGAGCAGACGCACGGTAGCTGGGCGTGCCCAATGACGGCGGGTACCCACGCGCCACTCCCGGTGTTGTCATCGCCATCACTACAGCCGGATCGGGAGCATCAACGGGAGTACCGATTGACAAGTCAACCGCGCCGCCTGCCAGATGATCCGCAGTAGCCCGGACGCCATTTAACCGGTCGTAGGGGTACGGCGGCGGCACAAACCCTTGGGTGCTATCGCTCATGAGGCCACCACAAACTCGGCGAGACGAGAAGCCGAACCGTCGTCCAAGCGAACCGCATACTGCATTCCACCCTCGACCTCCATCTCGGTAAGGACGAGACCTTCACGATGCAAAGAAGCAATCACATCGCCGCGCCCGTAGGGAACCATCAAAGTGTACGTAACGGAAGTAGCCCGTAGCTGATCGCTAAGTGCCTGCAGCAGTCCATCGAGACCCCCACCAGTCACCGCCGAAATAAAAATCGCCTCCGGATGATGACGACGCAGGCGCGGCAGTTCGTCAGAGATATCGGACTTGTTGAATACCATCAACTCGGGTATCTCGCCGGCACCGATTTCTTTGAGTACCGAGCGAACCGCATGGATCTGCTCGTCGGTGTCCGCTGCGCTTGCGTCGATGATGTGCACGAGCAAATCGGCATCGATCACGACGTCGAGCGTTGACTTGAACGCCTCCACCAATTGATGGGGCAACTTGCGAATGAACCCGACCGTGTCAGAGGCAAAAACCCGCTCGCCGCCCGGCAGGTCCATGCGACGGGTAGTTGCATCCAAGGTGGCGAATAGCCGATCTTCGACCAAAACGCCCGCATCGGTAAGGCTGTTCAGGGTGGTGGACTTTCCCGCGTTCGTGTACCCCACAAACGCAACTGATTGGTTGACAGAACGGAGCCGCGACTTGGCCTGCGTGGCGCGGTGGCCGGCCACTGCTTGTAGATCGGCTTTCAGTTTGTGCATACGGCGAACAACACGACGGCGGTCGGTTTCGAGCTGTGTCTCACCGGGACCACGAGTACCAATACCACCGGCCTGCTGACTCAGCCGCTTACCCGAGCCACGTAATCGCGGAAGTCGGTACTGCAACAAGGCCAACTCCACCTGCGCTTTACCCTCGGTGCTATGGGCGTTCTGGGCAAATATGTCCAAGATCACTGCGGAGCGGTCGATGGCCGTTCGCCCCAGAATTTTCTCGAGGTTGGCCTGCTGCGCGGGCGATATTTCGTCATCGAAGACCACAGTGTCGGCATCAAGTGCTTCGGCCAGATCGTGAATTTCTTGCACCTTGCCCTTGCCAACATAGGTGGCTGGGTCGGGCCGATCTCGACGCTGGGTGACACGGGCAACCTCATCGGCACCAGCGGTGTCGACAAGCCGACTTAGTTCGTCAAGATGTTCGTCGGTGACGTCGTCGCTTCCGTCGGGGAAGGTCACTCCCACTAAAACAATTCGCTCTCGGAAGGTTCGCTCGATGAAACCAGACTGCTCGCCGCCGTAGTCACCGAACGCGCCGCGATGGCTTTCGATCTCGTGGTTTTTCGCCTTACCTTTACCCACGCGGAACCTCTATATCGGCAATATAGGTGGCCGGACCAATAAGTCGGGTGTTCTCGCCCACAATGACCGTGGCCATACCACCCGGCATGTGCACATCGACACGGGGTTCTGACACCATGCCCCAGTTGTATGCCAGTGTGGCCGCCACACACGCACCTGAGCCACACGCCTGAGTGATTCCGGCACCACGCTCCCAGACGGTGAGGTCGATCGCACTTTGGTCCAACGTCGTACTGTCGCCGCGAGTCGCAATGAACTCGACGTTTGCGCCACCGTCGACCGCTTGTTCGACGGTAGAGCCGACAACAGCCAGTTCAACGGTCTGA
>CAWKZT010000195.1:0-2987 GCA_963854565.1 Acidimicrobiia bacterium | reverse complement strand
AAAGCCCGAACCCGCCATGGCAACCTCGGAGAACAAGGACTGTTCCATTTCGTTGAGGCTTTTGCCACCGGGGAGATGATTTGTTGCCATGAAGGCCAACGTACGAGAGCCGATGACTTGATTACCGTTGACCTGGCCGCGGTTCACCAACATGTTGCAGAACTGTTGGTAGTCATCCATCGTCGACGTCAAACCGCCCCCGCCAGCGGTATAGGTGGGGGGCTTGAGGTAAAGACTGCGTTCGGTGATGTCGACCCGGAATAGTCCGTCTGGCGTCGGCGTGTACATATCGACGAAACGATCGTGCTTGTCTTCAGCAACGTGGAACGAAGTGTCGACCATGCCACACGGTTCGAAGATGTTTTCGGCGAAATACTCCTCGAGGGGTTGCCCCGAAATCACTTCGACAATGCGGCCAACTACATCGGTAGCCATCGAGTAGTTCCACGCAGTACCCGGATCGAATACAAGCGGTGAGTCGGCCATCCGCCGGCATCCCTCCTCGAGTGAAAAGTCGACTTTGGTAAATACACCGAGTTCTTTCTGGCGGTAGATCGCGTCCACGGGATCTTGTTCCATGAATCCGTAGGTAAGGCCACTGGTGTGGGTGAGCAGATCCTTAATGGTGATTGGTCGAGCGGCTGGGCGAGTGATGGGCTTCTCGGCACTACCGCCAATGAGCACCTGCATGTCGGCGAACTCGGGGATGTAACGGCTAACCGGGTTCTCCAACAGCACCTTGCCATGTTCGTACAGTTGCATGAGCGCAATTGACGTGATGGGTTTGGTCATCGAGTAGATACGGACAATCGAATCATCGGCGATAGCCCGGTTGTTCTCGACACTTGCGAGCCCATGGTCGTCTCGGTAGACGACTTCGCCTCGACGGGCCACTTGCACCATCGAGAAAGGAATCTTGCCCTCATCGACGTAGCGGCGGCCTACTTGGCCAATACGAGCTAAACGGTCTGGGGAGAATCCCTGTGTCATGGGTCCATGATGGCCCAAACAATGACCGGAGGCCAGATCACCAGGACAACAACCCGTACCGCTAGCCTTTCGTTCTTTACGACAGTCATTGAGACTGCCTCATGATCCATCATCGAAAGTCAAGAAATCATGACGAATCCCATAGCTGCTGACATCGCAGCCAAGAAGTCAGGTCCACTCGACGGTCTCATCGTGTGTGATCTGTCCCGTGTGCTGGCAGGCCCGTATGGTTCGATGATGCTTGCCGACCTTGGCGCCACCGTGATCAAGGTAGAGAGCGCCGATGGTGACGACACTCGGTACTGGACTCCTCCCGAGAAGGATGGCGTCTCAACGTACTATTTGTCGATCAATCGCAACAAACGTTCGTTGGTACTGGACTTCCGGGATCCCGATGATGTTGCAATCGTGCATGAGTTGTTTCGGCGTTCCGACATCGTGTTGGAGAATTTCAAATCGGGTGGATTAGCCAAATACAGCCTCGACTACGAGTCTGCTCGTGCCATCAACCCAGCGCTGGTGTACTTATCCATCACCGGCTTCGGTACTGCTGGGGGAGCGCCGTTACCGGGCTATGACCTTGTAGTCCAAGCCGTCTCAGGCCTAATGAGTGTCACCGGTGACCCGCACGGTGAGGCATACCGCGCTGGCGTAGCGGTGTTCGATGTGATGACAGGAATGCACGGCGTCATTGGGGTTCTCGCGGCGCTGCGTAGTCGTGACGAAACCGGGCACGGTCAACATGTCGAGGTAAATCTTTTGGCCTCAGCCATGTCAGGTCTAGTAAATCAGACTGGGGCATATGTGGCTGATGGAGTGGTGCCGTTCCGTATGGGCAATGAGCATGCAAGCCTGTACCCCTACCAGAACATGCCGACGAAGGACCGCGACGTAGTTATTGCCGCGGCCAATGATCGACAGTTCAGCGCGCTATGCGCGGTTCTCGGTATCGAAGGTGTGGCCGATGACCCCCGATTCAGGATCAATGCCGATCGCACCGAAAATCGTGCCGAGCTCCATCCCATCTTGTTGGAAGCGCTGGCTGAATGGTCCGCTGATAATTTATTTATTGAGCTGAACAAGGTTGGCGTGCCGTGCGGGCCCGTTAACTCGATTGGTGAAGGCGTCGAGTTGGCCGAGCAACTTGGTCTTGAGCCTCGGGTAACGATGGGACAGGGGGAGCGCGAGGTCGATGTTGTCCGTAATCCAATCAGCTTCAGTGAATCCAGTATTACCTACGATCTTCCGCCGCCGACCCTGGGCGAACACACCGACGAAGTTCTTGCCTGGCTCGCCGAACCGCAGGATCCTTAAGCCTCGGGTTTCGGGGCGACCCACCGGCTTGGGATTCGGCCCTTTGCCAAATCAGACTAACGGCCAGGGGTAAGCCCGCCCGGTGAGGTCGACAGGATAGGTGCCACGATTTACCAGGGAGCGAGCTCGACCGATTGTTGCTTCCTGCTCGGCTTCACTCA
Source organism: Acidimicrobiia bacterium (assembly GCA_963854565.1). GTDB lineage: Bacteria > Actinomycetota > Acidimicrobiia > Acidimicrobiales > JAHEJN01 > CAWKZT01. Next base: position 522 of record CAWKZT010000195.1, on the reverse strand, counting down.
GTAGTTCAGCGAGATCTTCGGCGAGCCCTTGTTCGCAGAACGCGGCAAGTTGTTCGCGGATCTCAACCGGTACGGGTTCTTCGGACCACTCCCAGATTACGGTCCGTAGCTTGGGCACTTCGTGAAAACTCAGACCGTTGTCGATGGCCCATATGCGGCCATCTTGGCCCAGGAGGCAGTGACCACCCTTGCGGTCAGTACTGTTGGCTACCACATCGAAGGCACACAGGAGTTTGAATTGCTCGTTGTGAGCGCCCGTCTCGAGCATCGTAAAATAGTGTTCGTCATAGTCCGCAGGAATGTACAGCTGGACCGAACCAGGACCAAAATGATCGTCCCGCTCGACCGTGGGCGGAACCAGATCCCAACCGAGTTGCTGGGACAATCGAAAGCTCGCGACCTCACGCCGGTGCAGTCCCGATGGGAAGTCTCTGAGGGGCTGTTCGCCTTCGGCGGGTTTATAAATGGCCTGGGCAGGAGTTTCGCTACCGACTTGTAAGTCACATAAGAACGTGGCATTGC
>CAWKZT010000194.1:0-2995 GCA_963854565.1 Acidimicrobiia bacterium | reverse complement strand
ACGATCTTGCCCACGGTTGTACTGCCGGTGAAGAAAATGTGATCGAACGGATGGGCCAGAAGTTCGGTGGTGACTGCGACGCCGCCTTCGACAACCGTGACCCCTTCGACATATTGGGGAAGAAGTTTGGCCATGAGCGCCGAGCAGGCCGGGGCAAGTTCGGACGGTTTTACAACCACCGTGTTGCCGGCTGCAAGGGCCGCGACTGCGGGGTTGACGAGCAGTTGGATGGGATAGTTCCACGGGGCGATGACGAGAACCGTGCCTACGGGCTCATTGACGATGGATGCCCGGCCCGGTTGGGCAGCAATGCCTGCTCGAACGCGCTGCGGTTTCATCCATGATTTGAGATGCTTGAGAGTGTGTGTGATCTCGGAACGGGTGGCGGCAATATCGGTGAGCCAGCCTTCAACCGATGGCTTGCCAACATCAGTGTTGAGAGCGGCGCTGATTTCTGACTCGTGCTCTTTGAGCATGGTGGCCATTGCGCTGAGTTGTTGGCGGCGCCATTCAATTGGTCGAGTCGCGCCGGTTTCAAACAGTTGAGTCATGGCCTGAATGGCTTGGGCAGTCACAGTCGTGGGCACAGTCATCCCATCACGATAGGCAGAACTCGTGGTCCGCGGACTTGGCACACCTGATGTGAGCCGGTCGGGGTGGCCTTTGTTCAGCCGGGGTAAATTCAATTCATGACCAACGAGCTCACTACTCTCGCCGCGGGCATGCCAATTGTCTACGGCGGTAACCAGATCACCCATGTTTCCGACGAACTAGCCGCAGCATTCGCTCCCGGCGACCGCCTTCTCGTGGTGCAGGCCACTGGGGCATTGCTGCATGTCCCTGCCGATGTGTGGGATATCGCTACTGGGGCCGTCGGCCGGGCCGCTGATGCGTTTTCGGCCATGGGAACCGTTACTGACGGACAAATCTCAGACTTCTACAACGCCTTCGCGGCGCGTCTGGCTGACGATGTCACGTTCGCACCGATAGCTGCTGCCAACGCGGCTGACGTCGAAGCCGCCAAAGCTCGGGGGCGAAGCACCACTCGTCTGGTGTTGTCTGACACCATGCGGGCGGACATGATTTCGGGCTTACATGCTTGGCGTGATCTTCCCGCTGGCCGGGGACAAATCGTGGAAACTGTTGCGCACGAAGGCTGGAAGGTCGACCTGGTCAAGGCTGGCCTCGGACCCGTTGGTTTTGTGTTTGAGGGCCGACCCAACGTGTTTGCTGACGCCACTGGCGTATTGCGCTCGGGCAACACGGTGGTGTTTCGTATCGGGTCCGATGCGCTTGGCACCGCTAACGCCATTGTTGAGCACGCTCTCGACCCCGCGTTGGAACAAGCTGGGCTGCCGGCCGGAGCCGCATCGTTGGTGAACAGTGCTTCACGCGCCGCCGGATGGGCCATGTTTGCCGACACCAACTTGGCGTTGGCCGTCGCCCGCGGATCAGGTGCCGCTGTCGATCAGCTTGGTGCGGTTGCTCGGGCCGCCGGCATTCCCGTAAGTCTGCACGGCACTGGCGGAGCATGGATTGTCACCGGCGAATCGGCAAATGCCAACGATTTTGGGGCAGCGGTGTACCACTCACTCGATCGCAAGGTGTGCAACACGCTCAACACCTGCTGCATCGTGGCCAGTCGGGCCGACGAACTGCTGCCCGTATTCCTCGACGCCATCACCCGAGCCGGTGATCGTCACGGTGTCACCACCAAATTGCATGTGGATGACCGCTTTATCGATCAGATCCCCGCCGGGTTCTTGGCCGATGCCACCATTATGCGAGCCGAAGGCGGCGTCACCGAACCGCAAACCTCACCCATCAGCGCCGACGACCTTGGTATCGAATGGGAATGGGAAGACAGCCCCGAGGTGAGCCTTACCATCGTTGATTCTGTCGACGGAGCCGTCGACGCTTTCAACCGGCTGTCGCCGCAGTTTGTGGGCAGTCTGATAGCCGATGATGTCATCGAACACGACCGTTTCTACGACACGATCAATGCCCCATTTGTGGGCAACGGTATGACCCGATGGGTGGATGGACAGTACGCCTTTAATCGGCCCGAACTCGGACTATCCAATTGGCACACGGGTCGACTCTTCGGTCGAGGTGGGGTGCTTTCGGGCGACTCTGTCTACACATTGCGTAGCCGAGTCACCCAAAGCAACCCAGACCTTGGCCGGTAGCACATCGACTACTTCGGGCCGGTGGGGTCGAATTGGCCCACTGGTTTAGGCGTTATTTGGATTAACCCGGCATTTCGTGTTGCACCGCGGAACGTCCGGCCGAGAAGGGCAGGATGGAGTCTCGGATTACGGCTACATGCGCTGGGTGGGTGCGGTAAACCTCGTAGTCGTCCCGATTGGCAAAGTCGGCCACGACGGCGATGTCGGCGTTGCCTTCGGCTAACCCCATGTCTTGGCTCACGACGTAGTTGGCGAGTTCAGAGATGGCGGAGGGAAGGTCGCGGAGGGCCTTAACAATGATGTCGCTTTGGCCTTCGGGGGCATCGGCGTTGAGGGTGAGTAGAGCGATGTGACGGATCATGGAGCCAGCATGGCACGCCGAAGCTCAACTCCCACATTGAATGATCGGTGCCGGGATGCGTTGGTGTGGAATGCTTCAGCGATGGATGATCGACCGTTTCGGATTCTTGGTATTCAACAGGTTGCTGTTGGGGCGCCGGCCAAAGATCGTTTGCGGCATCTGTGGGTCGATCTATTTGGGCTTACTGCTACGGGAACTTTCGTCAGCACGTCGGAGAATGTGGATGAGGAGATTCTGCGGTTGGGCAACGGGCCGACCGCCGTGGAGGTCGACATTATGGAACCGCTCGATCCCGAGGCTTCACCACGGGTGCATCAACCTCCCCTGAATCATGTGGGTTTGTGGGTTGATGATCTTGCAGTCGCCGTGGGTTGGTTGATCGAGCAAGGCCTACGTTTTACGCCAGGCGGAATCCGAAAAGGGGCGAGCGGGCACGATATTTGCT
>CAWKZT010000193.1:0-3009 GCA_963854565.1 Acidimicrobiia bacterium | reverse complement strand
ATGATCGGGATCTCGTTGCTGTTGTTCGAGCTCTATAGCGTCGGGGCCGGCATTGCGGGTTGGCTTGGTGGAGTGCTCGTTGGACTGGGCGGCTATGGGGTTGCCGCCCTTCCCTTTCACGCGTGGGCTCTTGTACTCTTGGTCCTCGCTTTCGTTCTCTACGCCGCTGACGTGCAAACGGGGGTGCCTTCGCTGATGACATTGGTCGCCACCGTGGCACTCACTGTTGGCACATTCGGGTTATGGGACGGCGTCTCAATGTCCTGGGTGCCCATGTTGGTCGGAATAGTAGGCGTGTTTCTCATGATGTGGCTGGCCATGCCGTTGATGATTAGGGGGCGTTACGGCACCCCCCGAATAGACCGGGACACCTTTGTTGGTGAACCGGCCACGTGGAATGGCGATGCCACCATCGAGATGCGCGGGGCAACGTGGCAGGCATCAACGGGCCAGTCCCTAGATGACGGGGCCGCGGTAACGATTACGGCAATCGACAATCTCGTATTTACAGTCGAACCGGCCTCGAATTCTTAGGAGCCACGCCCGCCTTGACGACAACGACCGTGGCCATGCTGAAATTCTCGTAATAGTGGCAACTGTCCGACGCGAAGGTAAGAAAGTCGACTAGTTTCCCCGGCCGCAACAAAATTCTTCTTGTGCGCGTCCCTTTCTTGCGGCTAATGTGCCGTCAAGACGGGACGAGAGTAGGGAATTTGTGAGCGCTGTCAGAACCGAAGAAATATGGCAGATCAAGGCTGAATGCCGCGGTCCGCAAGCTGTCGTCTTTTTTCCCCCGCCTCAGTTCGAACGCAAAGAAGAAAAACGCGAACGTGAGTTGCGCGCCAAGGCGATTTGTGGCGAGTGTTCGGTGAAGAACGATTGCCTGCAGTACGCCATCGAAATTCGTGAACAACATGGGATCTGGGGCGGCCTCAACGAAGCTGAGCGCAAGCAGTTGTTGGCTTCACGCAACTAGGTTCAGAGCGAAGGGCCGATCGCCGGTGCTGCATCGATGGCGCTTTCGTCGTTCGCTTCGCTCACTTCCTCAAAATGACGCCATCGCTGCCGCCCCCGCACTCGACCCTGCGTTGGGCCACCTATTCCGTGGGCTTGGGTGCTTAACTCTTCTTATCTTGGCCTTTGTCTTTTGGGCCGGCGGTGCTGTCTAGATTTTGGGGAGTCTTGGGCCGGGGATTCTTAGGTCTTCTCTTCTTCTTGTTACTCCGGTGCCGTCCAGTTTATTGAGGATTGGGAGCACAAATTTTCTGGTTGTTCCCAACGCATCACGTATTTGGGCGACGGTGACGCCCTCGGGATTCGCCGCCAACAGTTGGGCCACCTCTGCTGCCGCGAGGCCCATGGCTTCTTGGGAAAAGAACACGCCATCAGAGGCGACGATGTCTCCTCTTCTGACGAGTTGGCGAAGTTCATTCTGATCGACGCCCTTCGTATCGGGCGGCGCGAAGGGCGATGCTGTGAGTTGGGCGACGAACGGATGGTTATCTAGTGGGTCAACCGCTTCGACCTGACGGATCTGACCATCGACGACTTCGATGTCTTCAAGCAACTCGAGCACGGCGCGCTCATGCTCATTCAGAATGGCTATGTCGAGACCGAGTGAGCCTGCTTCGGCGATCTGCGCACGTGTCGTTGTCATGGTTCGGGCGAGTTCCTGAGGGCTCACCGCCCATCGCCCGACGGTGGCTTCGGGGATTTGGCCGGTAAGTAACGCAAGATGTTCGACATCAACCCAGCCACGCTCGGCAACCACACGATCAACAGACCGGTCAGGTCTCGCCTGAGACGCTCGCACCAGGGGATCGATGTCGAGGATCTGGCCACCACCGAGTGTCTCGGTACGACCCGATTCTCGAAGCACAAATCGGTCGCCGGGAAGCAGTGGCAGTTTCGTCTGAAGGTGCAGACGCACCAATCCGGCTGTGCCTGGTTGGAGCTTCTTTGGGCCGAGCACCCGCAGCTTGGCCGGGTGTTCACCCGAGCCGATGTAGACCATGTGGGCTCCGCGTCGAGATACTTCGTGGCCGACTGATCCCAGTACATCGATTGCCGCATCGAAGCGATCCGATTCAAACCATTGCCCGGACCGGACTACAACATCGCCTCGGGTGAGGTGGTCGTGGTCAATGCCCGAAAGGTTCAGTGCCACCCTGTTGCCTGGGCCGATGGTGTTGTGAAATTCGTTGAGGGATTGGATAGCGCGTACCCGTACAGCGGACCCCCGCGGCAGGACCAGCAGTTCATCGTCAACCGCAATTGACCCGCCGGTAAGGGTCCCGGTGACCACGGTTCCCGCACCTTTTGGAGCAAATACTCGGTCGATCCACAGACGCGGCCGGTCATCGTCGGTTGCGGTGGGTGTCGCAGCTAACAATGTGTCAAGCGCGGCGCGCAAGGTATCAAGCCCAATGTCGCTAATGGCGTCGACGGCAACGATCGGGGCACCATCGAGAAACGTTCCCTCCACGTGCTCGACAACATCAAGTTCGGCGAGTTCTCGCACTTCGTCGTCAACGAGCCCAATCTTTGTGAGCACTACCAACCCGTGTTTGACGCCCAGAACATCGAGGATGCGCAGGTGCTCTTCGGATTGAGGTTTCCAGCCTTCTGCCGCATCGACGACAAATACGCAGGCATCGATCGCACCGACGCCTGCCAGCATGTTCTTGAGAAATCGGACGTGGCCCGGCACATCGATGAAGGCAAACCGCCGCCCCGACGGGAGCACCGCTCCAGCGAAGCCAAGATCAATGGTGAGGCCGCGTGCCTTTTCTTCGGCCAGTCGGTCGGGGTCGGTCCCAGTGAGGACACGGACCAGCGTGGATTTGCCGTGATCGACATGCCCGGCGGTAGCAACGACGTGCATCAGTTAAGCGAACGGAGGGCGGCTTCAACAATGGTGTCGTCGTCGGGGTTGACGGTACGCAGGTCGAGTTCGGTGACCCCTTCTCGCACGCGAGCAATGATGGGACGCCTGGCGTCTGTTCCCCG
>CAWKZT010000192.1:0-3042 GCA_963854565.1 Acidimicrobiia bacterium | reverse complement strand
CAAGACGACCTACGTCCAGCAGAAGTAGCGGGGTTCACGCCCGAGAACGCACCGATACCTACAGGTGTCATTGTTGTCGAGCGTGCGACCACACCGCAGGAACTGGGCGAAAAGTTCAATCGTACAGCTGCCGATGTCGTGCGTTTCTTGATGTTGCAGGGCGAAATGGTCACGGCCACACAGTCTCTGTCCGATGACATGATCGAACTCTTCGCGGCCGAAATCGGTGCCGAGGTTCGACTCGTCGATGTTGGCGAAGAACAAGAAGTCGAACTCCAGAAAATTCTTGGGTTCGGCGTCGAAGCCGATGACGAAGTAGAAGCCCTCGAAGGCGACGATGCGGGTCCAATCCGGGCACCTGTTGTCACCATCATGGGTCACGTCGATCACGGTAAGACCAAGTTGCTCGACACCATCCGTAACGCCGACGTGGTTGCTGGCGAAGCGGGCGGTATTACCCAGCACATTGGTGCCTACCAAACCAACTACAACGGCAATATTGTTACCTTCATCGATACGCCAGGTCACGAAGCGTTCACCGCTATGCGTATGCGTGGAGCGCAGGCAACCGACATTGTGATTTTGGTTGTGGCCGCCGATGACGGCGTCATGCCCCAGACCGAAGAGGCTATTAGCCACGCGAAGGCGGCCGGCGTTCCGATCATTGTCGCAGTTAACAAGATCGACCGCGAGAACGCCGATCCACAGCGGGTCCTTTCCCAGCTGGCCGAGCGCGATCTCGTACCCGAGGCTTGGGGTGGTGACACCATCGTGTGCGAGATTTCTGCCTTGCAAAATATTGGTATCGATGAGCTGCTTGAGCAGATCATTACCGTGGCCGAGGTCGAGGAATATCGTGCGATCGAATCGGGCCGAGCCCGTGGCGTGGTGCTCGAGTCCCATCTCGATATTGGCCGTGGTCCTGTAGCCACCATGTTGGTTCAGAGCGGTGTACTTCGTGTGGGTGACCCTGTCGTTGCTGGTGCAGCGTGGGGCAGGGTACGCGCTCTAGTCAACGACTTGGGCGAGTCCGTCAAGCAAGCTCCGCCTTCTACTCCGGTAGAGGTACTTGGTTTGTCCGAGGTTTGTGCTGCTGGCGACGAGTTCGTTGTCGCTCAAAACGAAAAGACGGCGAGCCGAGTTGCCGATACCCGTGAGCACTGGCAGCGTCAGGCCAATATTGGCCGCAGCGCTGGTGGAGGCGGAACCCGTCTCGAAGATGTGTTCGGTCAAATTCAAATGGGTAACCAGGCCACACTTAACCTCATCGTTAAGGCCGACGTGAACGGTTCACTCGAAGCCGTCACTGACAGCCTGCGAAAGGTGTCGCGCGACGAAGTCAAGATTGCCTTCGTTCATCGTGGCGTTGGTGGGATAACAGAGAACGACGTGCAGCTTGCTGCTGCAGCCGAAGCCACAATCGTTGGCTTCAACGTCCGACCTGATCGAAAGGCGCGCAAAGCCGCCGAGCAAGAAGACGTCGAAATTCGTACCTATGAGATCATCTACAAGCTGATCGAAGATATCGAAGATGCCGTAGTTGGTCTGCTTGCTCCTGAATTTGAGGAAGTTGTTACCGGCGAAGCCGAGGTCCGCGAAGTGTTCAAGGCTCCTAAGATCGGTGCTATCGCCGGTTGCATGGTGGTCAACGGCACGATTACTCGTGGCTCCAAAGTTCGGTTCCTCCGGGATGGCACCGTCATCTGGAACGGTGACATTCAGTCACTGCGCCGCTTCAAAGATGACGTCCGCGAGGTTGCCTCCGGCTTCGAATGTGGAATCGGCTTGTCCGACTTCCAGGATCTCAAAGCGGGCGACATCATCGAAACTTACGAAGAGCGCGAAATCGCTCGCACCTAGGTCATGGCCCGACGTTCGAGCAAACGCGACTATGAGCGTGGCGATCGCGTCGGCGAACTTATCCGCCGAATACTCGCTGAAGAGATCGAAGGCCTCGACGACGACCGCTTGCATTTGCTGTCATTCACCGGGGTCGAGGTCGACAACGAACTAAACGTTGCCAAGGTCTATTGGTCGTGTTTCGAAGGTAACGACGAAGAGATTACGCAAGCCTTGATCGAACATCGTGGTCGGCTGCGAAAAGCAGTCAGTAGTCAAGCGCGTATCCGTCATACCCCTTCATTGGAATTTGCTCCCGATCACGGCATCCGAGAAGGGGCGCGTATCGAAGAATTGCTGCGCGGATACGAGCCAAACCCTGAAGCTAACTAGTTCATGGCTCGGGACTCACGTCGAGACGAGAGTGGTCCTGAATCGATCGGTATTTCTATAGTCGATAAGGCCGCGGGTTGGACATCTCACGATGTGGTTGCTCGGGGTCGAGGCACATTCGGCACCCGCAAAGTCGGTCACTCCGGGACGCTCGACCCAGATGCAACGGGCGTATTGTTGTTGGGAGTTGGCCGGGCCACGCGCCTGTTGCGGTACCTGACCGACCTCCCGAAGACCTACACGACGACGGTGGTGTTGGGGATCGAAACTTCCACTCTGGATGACAGTGGCGAAGTTACTGCTACCCATGACATGGGCCATGTGTCGGCGGAGGAGATTGAAGAAATTGCGGCGACGTTTGTGGGCGATATAGAACAGATTCCTCCCATGGTGTCGGCTATCAAAATTGACGGCAAACGGCTTTACGAGTTAGCGCGTGAGGGCATCGAAGTCGAGCGTGAACCCCGGCCGGTAACCATCCATTCGCTCGTCGTCAACGCGATCGACCTCGCTAATTTGCGATTTGATATTGAGGTCTGTTGCTCTTCGGGAACCTACATTCGTACCCTCGCGGCCGACATCGGAACCAAACTCGGTGGTGGAGCCCATCTCACCAATTTGCGGCGCACCAAAGTCGGCTCGTTTCATGCCGACCAAGGACTCCCGATCGAAACTGCCGAACTAATTTCTCCAGCCGAGGGTCTCCGGGATTACGAGGCTGTAGAAGTCGACGAGTCGACCGCCCGGGACGTTACCCACGGCAAGGTGTTACTGGCGGAGGCTCTTGGGGTTTCCGGGGCGGGACCATGG
>CAWKZT010000191.1:0-3056 GCA_963854565.1 Acidimicrobiia bacterium | reverse complement strand
AAGTAAATTTCCCTGTCGCTTATTCCCTGTCGCTTACACGATGACAGCTTATGTCGAAAGGGCTTCTAATGTCAAAAGGGCTCCTGCGCCAAATCCCAGAGCAACAAATCAAGGCCAGGAGGCAGACCCATGAAGACCAGCCCCTGATCGAAGTCGCCGGACACCAAGATCCGGTGTTCTAGTCCGAAACTCGGCGCGACCCATGATTCTCGCGGCCATGTTCACGGCCAGGCCCGATACATCGTCGCACTGCCTGGTCATGAACACCGAGCAGATCGCTCCACTGCTCATCACCGACATCGACAGCCCGCTGGGTCGAATCGACCAAAACCATCGAGCTGAACAGGTCCAGGGCGCTGTACAGAATCTCCGTCACGGCATCTCCTGAACATCACATCTTGTTGTTTCCGACGCGTACATGCGGCCAACCTGCCGTCGACTATCCATGTTAGTTCAGCTCACACCATGACTTCACCGTTCATGAGTTGGGCAGCCGGTTACCGGGTGTGTTCGCCAAGTAGATACTCAGCCAGTTGGATACCACCGGCTAACACTGCGGGCCCGCACCTGGTAGCGGGCTACCCTAAGGCCGATGACAAAGATGGAGCTCCTGCGGCGCTGCCCCTTATGAGCATGGTTTCCAACCTGCGCCAACGCTCGCATCGTCTGCTGGGCGAGGCGGCGCATCGCGCCTGGCTGGGACTTGGGCGGTTGGGCGCCATACACCCGGGTTCGGCGCGAAGCGAACAATTTGGGTCTTTAGGTAATGGGTGCCTCATCGCGTTCCCGCCCACATCGATTGTTGGTCCGGGCGGTATCCATGTCGGCAGCGACACAATGATCGCTCCGTGGGTAACGCTAAGCGCCGGATATCCCGGATCAGAGCACCTCGTGCCCGCTCGCGCTCTCGTCATCGGCGAGCGGTGCGTGATTGGAAACCGTTCCACAATCTCCGCCCACGAGTCGATCGTCATAGGCGACGATGTCTGGTTCGGGCAAGGTGTGTTCGTGACCGACGCCAACCACGGCATGGACGATCCAAATGTGCCAATCGGTTGCCAGGTCGGCGAACATCGGCCAGTGCGTATCGGTGATGAGAGCTGGCTTGGGCATGGCTGCGTAGTTTTGCCCGGGGTGACCATCGGCCGACATTCGGTGGTAGCCGCCGGAGCGGTTGTCACGAAAGATGTCCCCGACTACTCGGTTGCCGCGGGCGTACCCGCGCGGGTGATCAAGACCCTAGAAAAGCCTTAGCGTTATCAGCAAAACCGAGGAACCTCTCGTATTCCAAGGCGCCGCTGCCGATAGGATCCTCAGTCGCCACTAGAAAGGTCGCAGCAACATGCCGAGAAACAAACTCACCCCGTTACAAGCAACAGAGGCTCGCCGAGTTGCAGCCGCGGAAGCAAAGAAGAACCGGGTTGCCAGGACCTTCTCTGACAAAGAAAAGACCACACGTAACGAACGAGTTGCCAAGGTCAAGGATGCTATTTCTCGCTCGGCTGCGATCAAGGGCGATCATGTACCGCCGGCCCGCGCAGCTCTGAAGAGTTTTCTTCGCGATCTCAATGAGCCAAAGCAGCCTGATGATGCCCGCTTTGAGACCCTTATCGAAGCTCCCTTCAAGACGCCACCCAAGAAAAAACAGCAGCAGTACTAGTCAACACCGATTTGGGTTTCGATCAGGGTTTTTGCCCTGCGAGCGCAACAAGCGGCACGTTCATGTTGTGTTGAGAACGGCGCAAGCCAATGCTTAACAACATCAGTCCGATGACTGCCGTGGTTATAGATATTGCTGCCGGTCCCTTGATTCCGAACTGTTCGTACAAAACGCCACTGGCCACGATGCCACAACCACGGGCCACCGTGCTGACCGCGTTGTTGGTGGCGAGAGCCCGACCCCGGGCAGCAGGCATTGCCTCGCTAACAATCGAGAACGACGTCACGATGGCAAACTCGAAGCCCAGGAAGAACAGGAACAACCCAATGGCGCCAATGGCCAGCGACGCCATGGCCTGGGTCATGACGATTAAGCCGACGATTGCTATCACTAGTGCTACACGGGTTGACCGCATGGGTCCGGCACGGTCAGCAATTGCCGCTGAACTTGTTGAGGCGGTTAACTCGGCCGCACCAAACGCCATCACTATGAGACCGATGCCCCCGGTGGAGACCCCTAACTCGTCGCTCAACCAGGTTCCAACTATGACGATGGTCGTCAATCCTGTCGTGGCCGTGCACGCCGATGCCGCAATCAGGATCCATGCATTAGCGTTAAGTCGTTGACCGGCAGCCGGCTCTTTGGCATCGCTCATAACCTCCGAGTTGTCGACCCGTCGCCACAGAATTACCGCCATGACGACTGCCAACCCGCTAAGAATGGCAAACGGCGCCCGCCAGCCAAACCAGCTAATGGCCAACGCTGCCAGCGGTGCTCCCAGGAGTAAGGAAAGGGCCCACGATGTCTCGAAGGTGCCGATGGTGCGAGCTCGCCGTTGGTAGGGAATACGACGACTAAAATAGGTGTGGCCAGCCACCGTATAGGCCGACATGCCGATGATCAGCACGACATAGGCGACGGCGAACACCCACAGGTCGCCCACCAAAGCCAGCAGGGATGCCACGGTGATAAGGCCAAGGGCGCCGACCATGATCCAACGCTCGCGACCGGCGTCGAGGTGGCGGCCAATAAGCAGTGTCGATAGGCCAGCCATCTCGCCGAAACCGAGCACGACCGTCAATTGAGAGGTGGTTGTTGCGAACGCGATTGCCAGTGTTGGCAAGAAGAACGGCAGCCAGCGCACCGCGGTCGAAACCACGGTCTTACCAGCTGTGAGCCACGCCAATTGTGACCGGCTTATATCCACTGACTTAGGCTAACGGGCAGCCAGGGAAGCCCGCGATGCTCGACGATGACGTCGTCGACCCCGAAGCCCCCACCGCCGCAGTGGAGGTCACCGAACCGACCGAGCTCAGTGGCCTGGCGATAGCTGTTGAGGATTCGATCGGTCTCTCGTAGCTGGCTAGCGCTTCAACGGGTGGCGCTGTGTTTGCTC
>CAWKZT010000190.1:0-3068 GCA_963854565.1 Acidimicrobiia bacterium | reverse complement strand
AGCGGTTTCTGAGACAGCGGTTTCGGGTTGCGCTTCGGCTTTTTGGCGTCGAATAGCCCCGAGTGATGGTTTAGCCGAACCGGGTCCGTCTAGCTTGTTGGCCAACATCTCGCGTGCTGCTGCAGCCGGTCCGCCTGCTTCGTCTGCGGGCGACTTGGTGGGCGCTGGAGCAGCAGTTGGAGTCGGTGCCGCATCAGTTGCTTTGGCAATGGTCTCTGCTGGCTGCTCCTGTACTGAGGTGGCAACGGGAGGGCGAGTTGGTGTCGGGGTTGCAGTTGGCGGCGCACCGCGTTCTAGTCGTTCTATTCGATCGGCGAGCGCCGCTACATCAGTATCGAGGTCAGGCCGGGTAAGTCGCATGACCGCGACTTCAAGGTCGATGCGAGGGTCGGGGGCCTGACGCATTTCGACCAGAGCCGTTCCAATGGTTTCGAGCGATCGAGTAATCCGGGCGGCAGGCATGGCATCAGCCAGATTTCGGGCCAACGTGGCGTCGATCTCGGACAAATGGCTGACATCAGCACCAATAACGGTGAGGAACGTGTCGCGCAGACGACCAAGGAGCGTCTCGCCGACAATGCGGGGTTCGTGACCGGCTCGCAGAGCATTTTCTATGCCAGCAATGGCTTGGCCTGGGTTGGCATCGGCGATGGCATCGAGAATCGTGCCAACGGCATCGTCGGCGTTGCGCACACCACCCGCCGCAACAACCTGATCTAGCGACGACAATGTGTCACGGACCGAACCGCCCCCTTCGCGGATGACGTGGGCGACAATAGTGTCGTCGATCTGGAGCTCGGCGTCTTTGGCTACCCAGCGAACGTGGGCCTCCATGACGTCGGCGGGCAGCAACTCGAAACGAAGATGCTGCGTGCGGCTGCGGATTGTGGAAACAACTTTGTGGGGTTCGGTGGTTGCCAACACAAACTTGACGTGATCGGGTGGCTCTTCAAGCGTCTTAAGCAACGCGTTCTCGGCGGCCGAAGTAAGCATGTGCACTTCGTCCAAGATGTAGACCTTGGTCCGACCCGGTGAGCCAAGGGCCACTTTGGCAATGAGATCGCGCACCGCCTCAACGCCATTGTTGGACGCCGCATCGAGTTCATGCAGGTCATAGGAAGTGCCGTCGATGAACCCTAAGCAACTGTCACAGGTATCGCAGGGTTCGGCTTCATCGCTCAGATTGGTGCAATTAAGAGCTTTTGCCATGATGCGGGCGGTAGTGGTCTTGCCGGTCCCGCGTGGCCCACTGAAGAGATAGGCGTGGCCGGTTCGGTCTTCTCGGATCGCGTTTTGGACGGCTGCAATCACGTGTTTTTGCCCGGCTACCTCACCAAATGTGGAGGGGCGATAACGACGGTAGAGCGACTGGTAGGCCATCGCTGCTGAGCTTACATCGCCAGCGGGAGGGCGGGAACTTGTTCGAACAATTGGTCGACCTAATCGAGTCCCTCGGGGCACGAAATTGCGGCCTGATTTACTAGATTACAAAAGCTCCGCGAGGTGATCTTCCAGGCCCCGGTCTCGTCTCGGTTCATTGTGGCTGTCAGCGGAAAGATCGCCGGAACCCCATCGGTAAGGAAAACGTAGACGAGCGTCGCCGAATCTCCGTCTTGGTTGAAGGTCGTCACGGTGGGGACGAGACCACCGAACACGGCCACAGCAATTTCTATGAGCTGGTCGCGGGTTTCGACGAGCTGGTCACCGGACTGTATTGCTCCCGCGACGTCGACCGACAAGTGCGACGACTCCATCACCGAGACAAACGCCTCGATAGCTGCTGTTTCGTCGTCGGTCTGCGGCTCGTACTGGTCATAGCTCGGACGTTTGGGTCGAACGGTCTCGGTGGGGTGACCCCCGACAATTTTGGTCGCCGAAACGGTTAGCAAACCGCCATCCATGTCAGAAAGAAACAACATGTCGCCAATGATGGCTAGCCCAGAGGTTGTCGCAGGAATCCAGGTACGGGCCGTTATCTCAACCGTGGTGGGGTCGATGCGAACCAGAAGTTTCGGGAGAGATCCATCGATGGGTGATGCCAGCGACCATACGAAGCCTCCGGCGTACCGTGGGGTGGAAACAGTGCGTAGGGGCGGACCATCGGCACCTATGTCCAGTGTGTTCAGTTCGCCGGTAGCCACATCAAGGACCGACGTGTATCCGATGCGTCGCCAAGTAACCCAAGGTTCGCCCTCGACCATGGTCACCACCGCGGGAATCGGAAAGCTCGGGTACACCTTGAGCGCCGAACTCGAGCCCCGTTCGCCAATCCCGATCTGATACACAGATTCGAGCGTGGCGATGGTGTGGGTTTCTGTTACGGCGAACCCAGTGGCGCCTGCCCCGGGGAGGTCGATTTCGGTGACAATCTGACCCGTTTGGGTGTCTATGCCAGTTACCGACGTTTGGGTGAATATCCCGTGCCCACGATCGAAGTCCCATTGCTTTTGAAGCGCCCACACAACGTTGCCATCCACGGAGTCGGCAAATTGATTGCGAGCGTCGGCCGGTAACGCCACATTGGTTGCGGTCAATGTGGTTGGGTCCAAAATTCGGGCGACCGTGCGATCACCGTCGAGAAGTACGACACCAAAGGGCCCTACCTGAAGCAAGTTCTCGTTGAAGGGACCATCGGCAGGTGGGGTAACGACGGGCATCCGAACAACAATTTCGCCCGTGTCTGGGTCGATGCGAAGCACCTCACTGGATCCGTCCTCGCCCGGCAGTGTCATCGCAAAAAGGGAGGTCCCGTCGGACCGAAGAGTGATGAACCGTTGGTCATTGGGCCCCAACGGTTCTACCTCAGCAAACGGAATAGCCCATTGGTCGGTTGGAAGCAGCTCTGGAGTAGGCGTGGTCAATATTGCGACGGGTGGTTCGGTTGCTACCGGCGCAGCGGCCGGTTCAGCAGGTAAAGATGTACACCCGGACAACACCAACGTGACACACACCAAAATCCCCCCGCCAACGCTCTTCATTCCAGCCATGGTGCAAGAACGTACCCCACCACCGCATGTCTATTGGATGAGGTAGTGGATTGCGAGATTACCGGGTGCACGGTCCTAGTC
>CAWKZT010000189.1:0-3071 GCA_963854565.1 Acidimicrobiia bacterium | reverse complement strand
GATGATGCCTTCAGTGTCGCCCTGCACAGATATGGACCTTCCGTCGGGCCACATCAACATCACGACCGACGAAAATCGGGCCGTGCGATCAGCCAATGGAACGCCGTCAAGTTGACGCAACATATGGGTGACGTTGTCGCCGTAGCTTGCGTCTTCGCCGGCGAAACGAGCGCTGTGTACGCCTGGAGCGCCGTCGAGGGCGTCGACGAAAAGCCCGGTGTCATCAGCGATTGCGGCTTGACCTGTGTGAGCGACAATGGCCGCTGCCTTCAGCCGTGCATTGCCAGCCAAGGAGTCCGCATCTTCGATCACTTCGGGAATCTCTGCGGGCCGCGGTAACAACGTGAACGCTCCCTCGAGAATTTGCTGCATGTCGCGCAGTTTGTCAGGATTTGCCGTCGCCGCGACAACCGTGAGGCGTTCGGCCATCAACGTGGCGCAGGCGGGGTGGCAAGTAGAGCTTGTTGCATAGCAATGATCTCGCCGATGCCCTTCTCGGCCAGGCCAAGAAGTTCGTCAAGCGGACCGCGGCCAAACGTGCGGCCTTCCGCTGTGCCCTGCAGTTCGATGAACTCTCCTGATTCGGTCATGACCACATTCATGTCGACCTCAGCGGTACTGTCTTCGACGTAGGGAAGATCGAGGACCGGCACACCGTCGACGATGCCAACAGAAATTGCGGCGCACGCCTCGGTGAGCGGGTTGGCCGGAATTTCGCCGGCTTGAACAAGGCGGGTTACCGCATCGTGAAGCGCAACATAGGCGCCACAAATTGATGCGGTTCGGGTGCCTCCGTCGGCCTGCAACGCATCGCAGTCCAACACGATCTGACGTTCACCAAGGGCTTCCATGTCACATACCGCTCGCAGCGAACGACCAATGAGCCGCTGAATTTCTTGGGTACGGCCCGTCTGCTTGCCACGCGCTGCCTCGCGTCGTACGCGATCTGGGGTCGAGCCGGGGAGCATTGAATACTCGGCGGTGACCCAGCCCTTGCCACTCCCCTTCATCCAACGAGGCACGCCGTCTTCGATTGAGGCGGTGCAGAGGACTTGGGTGCTACCGAAGGAAACAAGAACCGATCCGGCGGCCATCCCGGTGAAATCGCGTTGGAAGGTGATGGGGCGCAGCTGGTCAGCTTGACGTCCGTCGGGGCGAGGCATAGGGGTTCCTTAGTGGCAGATCGGGTAAATCTAGATGTTGAAGCGTGCGCCCACTTGGGCTACTTCAACTAGACCGTCGAAGCTAGCGGATGCCTGTGCTAGTTGCGCGGCCTCGTCCGTGCCGGGCGCAATGTGGGTGATTACCAGTCGGTCGGCACAAGCGGAAACTCGGGCTGCCTCGGCCGCGGTGAGGTGCTGAACATTTTCTTCGTCGCGGGCGTACATGGACGCCTCGCATAAGGCAAGGTCGATGGGCTGACCGAACGCATCGAAGCTCCAGTCCGGACCGGTGTCGGCAGAAAACGCCATGCTGCGATCATCTGACGCGATACGGACTGCATGTGTGCGAACGTAGTGTTGGGTTTGGCTGAACGAAACGTCGAGCGAACCTATCGTGACTCGATCACCGTTTCGAACTTCGTGCATGTCAAAGGGAAGGTCCGCTCGGGGCGAGTGCGACAGCTCCCTGATCTTGCTGGCGGCCCCTTTGGTCGTGTACACCGGCATGGTGGCCGCTCGCTCTACGTGGTACCGCAGCGCATTGGCTACCACCGGAAGCTCTAACCAGTGATCGGGGTGTTCGTGGGTGATAATAATTGCGTCTAACTCGTCGAGGCCACAGTGCAACTGCAAGTTTCCAAGCGTCCCCGGTCCGGCGTCAAGCCACACCCGGGTTTGCCCATCGGCCACCAAATAGCCGCTGCAGGCTCCCCCTGGTCCCGCGTAGGTGCCTGAGCAACCCAACACCGTGACCGACAAACTCATGGCCGAGGCCATTCGTGGGAGTGGGCCGTGGCCAGTTCGGGGCCGAGCAGCCGTCGCCCAAGATCCTCGAACCATGAGATATCACCCGATGACAGGAACCGGTGTTGGGCATCGCTGAGGGACTCGCGCCGCAGGTCGAGTTGACCGAGCCGATCTCGAATCTCGAAAGCGGTCTCATCGGCCGAAGACACCAAGGTGACGGCGGCGCCCACCACATCTGCGATGGTGCGGGCCAGGAACGGATAGTGCGTACAGCCGAGCAGTAAAGCGTCGACGTCGGCCTTGACGATTGGTGCAAGCAGGCGCTCCGTGAGCAACGCAACCTGGCGACCAGAGGTCTCGCCTCGTTCGACAAATTCGACAAGACCAGGACATGCTGCGCTTGCGAGCTCCAGTCCTTCGCCCGCGAACTCGGCGAAGGCAACGTCGTAAGCACCGGAGTCGATTGCCCCCACGGTGCCTATGACTCCCGTACGTCCGGTCTGGGTTACCTTGGCCAACGCTTTTACGCCGGCATCGATGACACCGACAACGGGAATCGAAAGTCGGGCTTCTAGTTGTTCGAAGGCCGCTGCAGCCGCTGTGTTGCAGGCAATGACCAACATCTTGATGTTGTAGGTTTCGACCAGATGATCGGCAATTTCAATGGCAAATTCGCGGACGTCGGCTTGTGACTTTGATCCATACGGATAGCGACCGGTATCACCGAAATACACAAGGTGTTCGTTGGGAAGCAGATCGATAACCGCCCGAGCCACGGTGAGACCACCAAAGCCGCTGTCAAACATGCCAATCGGGCGCTCATCCACGCTCGTAATGTAGTTGGCCGAGCCGACCACAACGCGCCGCGCTGCTCCCCGTCAATTTGTTGGGCGCTTTCACCTGGGTGCTCGGGGGAGCCAGATATCTCAATCCGAACGTCTTATTACCAACCAATCACTAGGGGAAGCCGCCTCCCGTCCCTCCGGCACCACCAGCGTCCGATGCGGCTTCTGCTGACTAGAAGTAGATAACTTCTTTGGCCTGGTCGGCGGCGTCGGTGACGTCGCCGGACCAGGCGTTGGTGGAAAGATACTTCCAGCCAAAGTCGCTAACGATGAACACGATCACACCTTCGTCGATCTTTTCGGCTACCCGTACTGC
>CAWKZT010000188.1:0-3090 GCA_963854565.1 Acidimicrobiia bacterium | reverse complement strand
GTCGTAACCATGGTCTCGCAAGCCACACGACTCATTGGATCCTGCTCGAGCAGCGCGTCAAGGATTGAGTCACTAATTTGGTCCGCCATTTTGTCAGGATGACCTTCGGTTACTGACTCAGACGTAAACGTGTACTTTTCCATTTTTTCCTGACGACCTACGGATTGAACATTTAATCTAGTTCAAGATGATCACAAATACTGCTGATAACCGCTTGAGCAATCTCGTATTTACTGCCCAGCTTGACTTCTACCTGGTGACCGTGAGTGATGATCGTGACACGATTTGTGTCAGTTGAAAAACCCGCTCCCACTTCGTGGACATCGTTGGCAATAATCATGTCAATGTTCTTGCGCTCGAGTTTCTCGACTGCATTAGCAACAACATCATTTGTCTCCGCCGCAAATCCGACGAGCATCAGTCCCTCGCTCCGATTCGCACCAAGCTCAGCCAAAATGTCCTTATTGGCGGCCAGCACGATTTCTGGTAGACCGTCTTGCTTTTTAAGCTTGCGTCCAGCAACAGCGACGGGCCGGAAATCCGCCACCGCAGCGGCCATCACGACAACATCTGCTCCGGCTGATGCTGCGAGGACCGCATCGCGCATTTGTTCGGCGGTTTCGACCTCTACCAACGTTACCCCGTACGGGATTGGCTGGTCAGCCGCAGTGATTAGCGTTACCTTGGCGCCTTGATCGGCTGCCGCTCGGGCTACCGCATGGCCCTGTTTGCCCGAGGACCGGTTGCCGATGTACCGGACGGGATCGATTGGTTCTCGCGTGCCACCAGCAGTAACAACGACATGTTTGTTGGCTAGACGGCCGGGGCTCAAAGTTCGCACGACAGTGGCAACAATGTCGGATGGTTCAGCTAGCCGTCCCGCTCCAACGTCACCACCGGCCAAATGTCCAACGCCAGGAGGGACAATAGTGACGCCTCGTCGCACCAGCGTGGCCACGTTGTCAACGACCGACGGGTGTTCCCACATCTCGGTATGCATCGCTGGGCAGATCACGACCGGCGCTCGGGTGGCGATAAGCGTCGCTGTTACCAGGTCGTCGGAAAGACCTACGGAGTACGCGGCAATTGATCGGGCTGTAGCAGGAACAACCAGTACGAGATCAGCGCCTTGCCCCAGTCCAGTGTGCGGAATGGGATCGCCATCATCAAATATCTGGACCCGGACAGGTTCGCTGGCCAACGCCGAAAGCGTGGTGGGACCCAGAAATTTTGTGGCCGACTCGGTCATGATGGGCGTGACGTGGGCACCCGCGTCAATGAGGCGTCGGCAAACTTCTACAGATTTGTAGGCAGCTATGCCGCCTGTGACACACAGAACAATACGACGACCGGTGAGATCCATCGTGGTGTCCGGGGAGTTAGTTAGCGTCGGTGCTGCCGGCGCCTTCGGCTGCGGTTTCGGCTACGGGTTCGGGCAAAAGGCCAGCTTGCTTTTGGAAGTCGACATCATCGGGATCACCGATAACAATCTTGTGAGCAGCGATTTCCTCGAAGCTAATCGACAGCGGCTTCGTGAGCGTGGACGTGACCTGTGGTGGCACCATGGCGCCAAGACCCTCGCCACCGAGTTGACCAAAGTAGGCATTAATCCTGCGAGCCCGACCGGCGGCCAAGGTTACGAGACGGAATTTAGAATCGGCGATCTCGAGAAGGCCCTCGATCCGGGGATTCATTAGTGTGTCTTTCTCTGCGCTCATGCGTTGGTCTCCGTCAGACGTGTAGTACGGGTAGCTATGCTAGCAGCGGTATGGAGACACCCGCGGTTGTCTCCTTACCGCTATCTTTTGCCTTCGGCTAGGCGGTAGCAATACGATTTCTTGCCTCATCAATTATCTGCCGAATCGCTGTGAGACAGTCATCTAGGCTGTCATTCACGACGGTGGTGGCCTTTAACTCTTCGGCTGCAGCCAATTCGCGCTCGGCCTCGATCAGACGATCTTTGACATGAGTGTCATCGTCTCCGCGGCCGCGGAGACGTCGAGCCTGTTCGGCTTGGCTGGGAGCAGCGACGAAGATCAGCAGCGCGTCGGTGTCGTTCTCCCGGACCTGCCGCGCACCTTGGACATCGATTTCGAGCAAGAGGTCGATGCCATCGGGGGCTTCAGGAACTGGAGTTCCGTAATAATTTCCGAGAAAGGTCGCCCACTCGAGGAATCCACCCTTCTCGCGATGTGCTTCGAACATTGCCGAATCCACAAATTTGTACGCTTCGCCGTCCTCGCTTGGGCGCTGGGTACGCGTCGTCCAAGACCGCGAAAGCCATAGGCGATCATCCTCAGCTACAAGGCGCCGAGCAATAGTCCCTTTGCCAACCCCGCCAGGACCCGAAATAACGACGACAAGACCGCTCATAAGCGGCCGTTTGACTTGTCTGTCCTTAGCCCAGCGTTTCGAGCAATGTTGCTCGTTGAACTTCGCCTAGGCCGCGAAGACGTCGTGTGTCGCTGATTCTGCATTCGAGCATCAGCTTACGGGCCTTCACCTTTCCTACACCGGGTAGCGACTCCAAAACTGCCAGAACCTTGGTCCTGCCAACAATTGGATCGTCTACCTGTGTGAGTAATTCGCGCAAACTTAGCGAACCCATTTTAAGGCGTTCCTTGAGTTCGGCACGAACACGCCGGGCTACCGCCGCCTTAGCGAGGGCTTCACGTCGTTGATCATCAGTGAGAGTTGGGGGTGCGCTCATGTACTCAAGACTAGTTACACGCGTGTAACTAAACGGGGACCGTCGGTCATGCACCCCAACATTTGATAAAAGTATTTGGGTCAAATAGGCAATCGCTCTCCCACTGCGGCCGATATCTGACCCATGCGCCCCACGAAAATTCCAGGGCTAGCGGTCTCAATCACGCCGGTATTAGTCGAGGTCTGTTTCCGATTTTGGTCTAGGAGTTAGTCCTGGCCGCGAACTTCGGCCACGATTGCCGCGGCCGCAGCTTGCGGATCGTCGGCCAGCGTTACCGCACGGCCAATTACGAGAAGACCTGCGCCATCGGAGATTGCCTGAGCTGGCGTTGCAATACGAGCTTGATCATTTGCCGCCGTGCCAGCCGGTCGAATGCCGGG
>CAWKZT010000187.1:0-3128 GCA_963854565.1 Acidimicrobiia bacterium | reverse complement strand
CAAGGTCACTCCGGCCGGTGAGGTGACCACGTTCGCTGGTAGCGGGTCGAGCGGGTCAGATGATGGGACCGGCACCGCAGCCGGCTTCGGAGAAGTGATGGGGGCGGCGTTTGATGGGGACGGCAACCTCTACGTCGCCGACGCTGGCAACAATACGATTCGCAAGATCACTCCGGCCGGTGAGGTGACCACGCTCGCTGGTAGCGCCGGGTCGAGCGGGTCAATCAACGGGATCGGCCCGGCTGCCCGCTTCAGCTCCCCGAGGGGCGTGGCGGTTGATGGGGACGGCAACCTCTACGTCACCGACACCTACAACAGTAAGATTCGCAAGGTCACACCGGCCGGCTAAACGGTCACTTCACCCAATCCCGGGGAACCACTACGGCCGGCACGTCACCCATCATGCGGCCGGCGCAACTGGGCTCTACGGGCTTGTGGCTCACGAAGCGCCCATCAATCCCGGCACGTACACAATCGACGTCGACGCACTCGCCGATCTCGCGGCGACGGTCCAACCCAAGGTGATTTCTGTGGGCGGCAGTCTCAATCTCACCCATCACGATGTGGGTGGTGTACGGCTCAGACTATGCGAACACGATGACAGCCTGTGCCGCACAACTCGCAACTTGCCTCCAAGGGCGGGGTGTTCCCATTCACCAAGCGGGCGGTCAAGCAACGTTGTCGCATGCTTTTGCGCTCGATGCACGCCAAACGGGCGGCGGACACAACACTGCCCTTCACCTGCGCCAAGCCAACCTCTTGACCTCGGCCATCGGCCTTCCCTCCGGACTCGACGATGGGCTACGGATCGGCACCAACGAACTCGTTCGCTGGGGAGCCACCGTCGAGGACATGGACCCGCTGGCCGGACTCATAGCCCGTGCCCTGCAGTCCGACAAGCCCCACGACGTTGCCGCCGACGTATCCGCCTATCGCAGCCAATTCAATTCAGTGCATTACACCCGCTAGTCCTCCGACCGGGTCGGGTGCAAGGCAACGTTGACAACTTCTTCACAGAAGAAGACCCGTTCGGCGAAGCGGTTGAGGGCGACATAATCGCCCAATGCTAAACCTTGCTAGCCAACCGACTGGCATGGAGAATTGGTTCGGTATAACCCGAAGGTTGCTCGATGCCCTTTAGGACCAAGTCCAAAGCACCTTGGTAAGCCTCCCCATCAAAGGATGGAGCCATTGGTTTATACGTAGGGTCGTCGGCGTTTTGGCGGTCGACGATTGCGGCCATCTTCTCGAACGTGGCTCGTATCTGCGCTTCATCCACAATTCCGTGGAGTAGCCAATTGGCGATGTGTTGCGACGAAATACGGCAGGTGGCTCGGTCTTCCATGAGGCCAACGTCGTTGATGTCGGGCACCTTGGAGCAGCCAACACCCGCGTCTACCCAGCGGACGACATAGCCCAGAATGCCTTGAGCGTTGTTGTCGATCTCGGCTTGGATTTCCTCGGCAGTCCATGAGGGGTCGGCCGTTACGGGGATCTCCAGCAAGTCTTCTACCGACCCACGGCGACCGTTGGCCGCCAGGTCGGCAACGAGTTCTGTCTGCACCTCGAGCACGTCGACTCGGTGATAATGCGTGGCGTGCAGCGTGGCTGCGGTTGGCGACGGCACCCAAGCGCAGTTAGCGCCGGAGCGAGGATGGCCGATCTTCTGGTCGAGCATGTCGCTCATCAGATCGGGCGCAGCCCACATGCCCTTGCCGATCTGGGCCCGACCGATGAAACCGCAGCCCAAACCGATGTCAACGTTCCAGTCTTCGTAGGCGCCAATCCATCGTTCGGCTTTCATGTCGCCCTTGCGGACCATTGGTCCGGCATGCATGGAGGTGTGGATTTCGTCGCCGGTGCGATCGAGAAAGCCGGTGTTGATGAAAGCGACACGAGACTGGGCGGCACGGATGCACTCTTTGAGATTGAGTGTGGTGCGGCGCTCTTCGTCCATGATCCCGATCTTCACCGTGTTGGGTTCAAGACCCAGGATCTGTTCGACCTTGGTGAAGATGTCGTTGGTGAAGGCAACCTCAGTTGGCCCGTGCATCTTCGGTTTGACCACATAGACCGAACCGTGGCGGGAGTTGCGATCGCCACCGGTCTTCGCCAGATCGTGCATGGCGCATAGCACCGACACCAAGGCGTCCAGCAGACCCTCGGGGATTTCGTTGCCGTCGCCATCGCGAACCGCAGGAGTAGTCATCAAGTGTCCGACGTTACGGGCCAGCAAAAGTGAGCGACCCGTACGTTGCAACGTTGAACCGTCGGCGGTGGTGAAGATCTTGTCGGGATTAAGTTTGCGTTCAAAGGTGACATCACCCTTGGAGACTGTCTCGTGAAGATCACCTTTCATAAGGCCAAGCCAGTTGTGGTAGGCCTGGGCCTTTTCTTCACTGTCGACAGCAGCGACGGAGTCTTCGAAGTCGACGATGGTGGTCAGCGCCGATTCGAGCATCACATCGGCCACATGGGCTTTGTCGGTAGCGCCGACCTGATGGGTGGCGTCGATAACGATCTCGATGCCAAGGCCATTTTGTTCAAGCAACACACTGGTAGGGGCCGCGGCATCACCGGTGAAGCCAACGAACTGCGACGGATCGGCTAGCGCAACGGATGCCGGTCCAACTTGGACGGCAAGCGCTCCGGCAATGACCGAGTAGTTCGTGGCTTCGGCATGGGAGCCGACTGCCAATGGCACGGTCTCGTTGAGGAAGCCACGAGCCCAAGCAACGACTCGATCACCACGGTCGACGCTGTACGGGCCAGGATCGGGCAGATCGCCCATGGCGTCGGTGCCGTAGAGCGCGTCGTACAACGACCCCCAACGAGCATTGGCCGCATTGAGGGCATAACGGGCGTTGGTAGCTGGGACTACCAGTTGTGGTGCCGGGATCGACCGGATCTCAGGGTCGACGTTGGTGGTCTCGATGGTGAAGTCGGGGCCTTCGGGCAACAGGTACTCGAGGCCTTCGAGAAAGCCTCGGTACTTCACCGCTTCATGGGGTTGGCCAGCGCGCTCGGTGTGCCAATCGTCAATGGCCGTCTGCATTGCCTCACGCCTGGCGAGCAGGGCTCGATTGCGTGGACCAAAGTCGGCGACAAGTTCGGCCATGCCCGCGAAG
>CAWKZT010000186.1:0-3146 GCA_963854565.1 Acidimicrobiia bacterium | reverse complement strand
CATAACCGCGATAGTCGGGGTACTCGGCGCTTTGAGGGCGCAGAACATACTGCACCGGAAGCCGAGCGTCGATCATGTTGCGATCACTCGCAATATGCACGTTCTCAAGATGATGAAGAAGCGAACTGCCCTCATACCAATCCATATTTGTGGACCGGTCAACAACATTGTCGCCCAGCAACGCCGACACCGGAATAAAGGACAGATCATGAATATCGAGACGGGTAGCAAAGGCACGAAACTCGGCGGCTACCGCGTCGTACGCGTCCTGATCAAAATCGACCAAGTCCATCTTGTTAATGCACACCACAATGTGCGGAATCCCCAACAGAGAGGCCAAGAAAGCGTGACGTTTCGACTGCTCGACCACCCCATGGCGAGCATCGATCAAAATGATGGCCAAATCGGCGGTGGAAGCCCCGGTGATCATGTTGCGCGTGTACTGAATGTGACCGGGCGTATCGGCAATGATGAACTTGCGTCGAGGCGTAGCGAAATAGCGGTAAGCCACGTCGATAGTGATGCCCTGCTCCCGTTCGGCGCGCAAACCATCGGTCAACAACGCCAAATTTGTACTTTCAAGACCCATTTGCTCCGAAGCCCGTTCGACGGCTTCCATCTGATCTTTGAAGATGGTCTTGGTGTCATAGAGCAAGCGGCCAATAAGGGTGGACTTGCCGTCGTCGACCGAACCAGCGGTCGCAAATCGGAGCATCTCCATTAGAAGTACCCCTCTTTCTTTCGGTCTTCCATGGCTGCTTCGCTCACCCGGTCGTCGGCGCGTGTTGCGCCTCGTTCGGTGATGCGAGTGGCCGCAACTTCTTCGATGATCTTGTCGAGGGTGTCGGCGTCAGACTCGACTGCACCGGTACAACTGGCATCGCCAATAGTACGAAACCGGACAACCTCTTCGAAAGGCACTTCGCCATCAAGCAACGTGATGAACTCGGTGTTGCCCAACAACATCCCGTCCCGCTCAATTACTGACCTCTCATGAGAAAAATAGATCGACGGAAGGTCGATGTTTTCTTTTTGCACGTACTGCCAAATATCGAGTTCGGTCCAGTTAGAGATCGGAAAAACCCGGATGTGCTCGCCACGACGATGACGGCCGTTGTACAAACTCCAAAGCTCAGGACGCTGCGCTTTAGGGTCCCATTGTCCGAACTCATCACGAAACGAAAACACGCGCTCTTTAGCCCGAGCCTTCTCCTCATCCCGACGGGCACCGCCAAACGCCGCATCAAAACCGTGCTCTTCGACCGCATCAAGCAACGTAGTCGTTTGCAAAAGGTTCCGACTCGCACGGGGCCCGGTCTGTTCTTTAACACGACCCTTATCGATCGAATCTTGAACCGAAGCAACAATAAGACGGGCCCCGGCCGCCTCAACCGCCTTATCGCGAAACGCAATGACCTCAGGAAAGTTGTGTCCCGTATCAATATGCATTACCGGAAACGGCAACTTGCACGGATGAAACGCCTTAATGGCGAGATGCAAGACAACCACAGAGTCCTTACCACCCGAGAACAGAAGGACG
The DNA here is from genome assembly GCA_963854565.1 of Acidimicrobiia bacterium. Classification (GTDB taxonomy): domain Bacteria; phylum Actinomycetota; class Acidimicrobiia; order Acidimicrobiales; family JAHEJN01; genus CAWKZT01. The sequence continues at coordinate 1,606 of CAWKZT010000186.1, read as the reverse complement.
GGCCGTTCGAACTCGGCCCCGACCTCTCGCATAATATGAATCGACTCTGCCTCGAGCATTTCGAGGTGTGATAATTGATAACTCGTACTCACGCGACGTTGATCCCAACAGACAATTGGATAGGAATGTCTGATGCTAACCGCCGACCACAAACTTGCCGCCCAACTGGCCACCGAGGCAGGCCACCTGCTCATTGAAATCCGAACCCAGAACGCCAACCTGGCCTACCTGGACCTCAAAGATCTCGGCGACCGGCAAAGCCACGAGTACCTTCTGCAACGATTAAACGACACCCGTCCCGACGACGCTGTGCTTTCCGAAGAAGGCCACGACAACCTCGATCGCCTTAACGCCGACCGGGTATGGATCATCGACCCCGTCGATGGCACCCGAGAGTTTGCCGAGATCGGCCGATCCGACTGGGCCGTCCACGTTGCCCTATGGGAACGCGGCGATCTTGTCGCCGGAGCCGTCTCCCTTCCTGCGCTCGGCCAGACCTACGACACCGAAACAACCACCACCGTTCCTGACGCCCACCACGGTCCGGTCCGGGTGGTCAACAGCCGCAGTCGCAGCAACGCCGCCGCTGACGCAGTCGTCGCCGCGTTCGATGCGGAACTCATTCTCATGGGATCGGCCGGAGCCAAGGCCATGGCTGTGGTTCGTGGCGAAGCTGATATTTACGCCCACACCGGCGGACAATACGAATGGGATTCGGCGGCACCCGTAGCGGTAGCCCGGGCCGCGGGTCTCCATGCCAGCCGGATTGACGGGTCCGAGTTTCACTACAACCAAGCCGACGTTTACCTTCCTGACCTGCTGATATGTCGCCCCGAGCACGCCGAAAAAGCGTTGGCGGCCTTGCATGATGCCCACGTCACATGAGCGGCACCCCACGGCAAACAACACACCACTTGGTATTCCCCAACAGCGCTAACCTGCGGTAATGCGTCTCGTCATTGCCCGTTGCCAAGTCGACTACGACGGCCGCCTCACCGCGCATCTTCCGATGGCCCCTCGACTCATCATGGTCAAAGCCGATGGCTGTGTCGCCATTCACGCCGACGGAGGCGCCTACAAACCCCTCAATTGGATGAACGCCCCCAACCGCCTCATCCAAGAAGAAGGCAAGTGGACCGTCACCAGCCCCAAGGGCGAAACGCTCACCATCACCATCGAAGAAATTTTCTCTGACACCGACCACGAACTTGGGGTCGACCCCGGCCTACGTAAAGACGGCGTCGAAGCCCACCTTCAAGAACTCCTCGCCGCAACACCTGAGGCGATTGCCGACGGGCTCAAATTGGTACGACGCGAGTTCCCCACCGACATTGGACCCGTAGACCTGCTCTGCCGCGACCATGAAGGAAACGCAGTCGCCGTCGAAATCAAGCGCCGAGGCGACATCGACGGTGTTGAACAACTGGCCCGCTATATCGAATTTCTCAATCGCGACCCAAACCTGCGCCCCGTACGCGGGGTATTTGTGGCCCAAGAAATCAAGCCCCAGGCCAAAGTACTCGCCGCCCAACGAGAAATCGACTGGGTCGTTGTCGACTACAACGAACTGCGCGGCATCCAATCGCCCGAGCTTCGACTGTTCTAG
>CAWKZT010000185.1:0-3183 GCA_963854565.1 Acidimicrobiia bacterium | reverse complement strand
AATAACCAGAATCGATTCAATATCGTCGCGACGTGGCATCAGGCACCCTTTCCGGAGACGTGGTGCATCAGTTTCTCAAATTCGGCAAAGAGGTAACGCGAATCGTGCGGTCCGGGGGCCGCTTCAGGGTGATATTGCACGCTGAAGGCGGGCACATCCAGGCATCGGATTCCCTCGACGACCCCATCATTGAGATTTCGGTGGGTCACTTCGATGCCCGAAATGGGATCATCGGCGACGGCGTAATTGTGATTCTGACTAGTAATTTCAATCGCTCCGGTGGCGTGATTGCACACCGGGTGATTGGCGCCGTGGTGACCGAATGGGAGCTTGTAGGTTTCGGCTCCCATAGCCAAAGATAACAGTTGATGACCTAAGCAAATCCCAAATATCGGGACTTCACCAAGGAGGCCTCGGATTGCTTCTACTGCGTAGGTGACCGGTTCAGGGTCACCGGGACCATTGGACAAGAACACGCCGTCGGGTTGCCGGGCGAGTACGTCGGCCGCCGAGGTACTCGCCGGAACAACCTCGACGGTGCCGAGTCCGGAAAGTTGTCGGACCATTGTCCGTTTGACACCAAAGTCGTAGGCCACGATGCGACGCGTTCCGCCGGTAGAGGCGGTTTCGTACGGTGACTGGCAGGTGACCGTCTGCACCAGGTCGGCCCCGTCGGTAGGCGGTTGGTGTTGAGCGGCGGCGAGCAATTCGGCTTCGCTCGCGGTTCCAAATGCGCCAGGCATCGCCCCATGGTCGCGGATTGTGCGGGTTAGACGTCGCGTGTCGATGCCGGTTATTCCGCAGACTCCGTTGTCAACGAGGAGTTGTTCGAGACTGCTTCTCGCTCGGTGGTTGGAATGACGGCGGGCTAAATCGCGCACGATGATGCCGTTGCAGAACGGTGCGGCGGCCTCGAAGTCGACGTCGTTGACGCCGTAGTTTCCTATATGCGGGTAGGTGAACGAGATCAACTGCCCGGCATAGCTTGGATCGGTAATGATCTCCTGATAGCCGGACATGGCCGTGTTGAACACAACCTCACCGGTGGTGATTCCGTTCGGGGCGTCAGCGCCAATGGTCTCACCTTCAAAGGTGGACCCATCGGCCAGGACTAAGAGCGCGTCTTCGTGGGTCATTAACGTTGTGCCTCCGCGTCGATCACAACTGCTTCGCCCGCGACAATTGTGTGACGGACCTTACCTCTGACCGTGCGGCCTTCGTACGGCGTATTGCGGCTTTTGCTGGCCATTGCCGAACCACTAATCGTCCATTCTTCTTGGGGGTCGAAGACACAAACATTTGCGATTGCGCCGACCTCTATTTTGCCACTATGTACGTCGTCGATGCCGACAATTTCCGCGGGGCGCCACGACATCAGTCGCAACACGTCCGCGATAGGAAGGTCGAGTTCGGTGAGGGCCAACGCTAAGGCGGTTTCTAGCCCCAACATGCCCGGCGGAGCCTGGTCGAGGGGTCGCTCTTTCGTCTCGGGCGTGTGCGGTGCATGGTCAGTGGCGATGGCATCAATCGTTCCGTCAGCAAGGCCAGCCTTAACGGCAACGATGTCCGCCGCTGTCCGTAACGGCGGATTGACCTTGAAGATTGGATCATAGGACTCGAGGCACGAGTCCGTAAGCGTGAAATGATGGGTGGTGGCTTCGGCGCTGACCGACATTCCGGTGGCCCGAGCGGCCCGAATGAGTTCGACTGACCCTGCTGTCGACATGTGCTGAAAGTGCACTTTCGCTCCCGTCAGTTTCGCTAACGCTATGTCGCGCGACACCATGAGTTCTTCGGCCTCAGCGGGTATGCCGGCGACCCCAAGTTTGGCGCTAACTGCGCCTTCGTTCATATGTCCCGCATGGGACAACGACTCGATTTCGCAGTGCTGCGCCAACGTGACATCGAGACCAGCGGCGTACTCCATGGCCAGACGCATGATGGCGGGATCTTGAACGCCGGCTCCGTCGTCGGTGAACAAGTTGATGCCTAGCGCGGCCAACTCAGCCATCGGTGTCAGGATTTCGCCGGCACGCCCCATGGTGATAGCGGCTGATGTGTACACATCGCATAGCGACTCTCGTCCTAGAGCGAGAACGTCGCGCGCCACCGACGCACAGTCAATCGCCGGCATGGTGTTAGGCATCGCAACGACCGCCGTGTAGCCACCCAGTACAGCGCCACGACTGCCGGACTCGATAGTCTCCGCTTCTTCCATGCCCGGTTCACGAAGATGGCTGTGTACATCGACTAGCCCCGGGGCTACAACGCAGCCCGATGCATCGAGGACTAAGTCGCCCGATAGATCTTTGCCCACCGCAACGATGTGCCCGGATTCGATGACGACGTCGGCCATGTGCTCGCCCGAGCGGTCAATGACGAGGCCGCCCTTGATGACGATGGAGGTTACCGATGAGATTGAGGTGAGTGAGGCAGGCACTTAGGCTCCCGCTGGTGCAGCGATAGTTGGTTTAGAGAATGATGGATCAGAGGTAGTGCTGAAAAGTTTGAACAGCACAGCCATTCGTACCGCCACGCCATTGCGTACTTGGTCGGTCACGAGTCCGTTGACCGAATCGGGTACGTCGGCCGCTATTTCGACGCCACGGTTCATGGGGCCAGGGTGCATGACGAGAACGTCGTCGTTTAGCCGCTGAAAACGTTGGGCAGTGAGGCCGAACTGTCGGGTGTATTCGCGCAGGCTTGGCACGGGCGAACGTTCTTGTCGTTCCATTTGCATACGAAGCATGTACAACACATCGACTTCATCAATGACGTCGTCGATACTGTGCGCCACCGTGACATCCCATGGTTCTAGCGACGATGGGAGCAGCGTCTTGGGCGCTACAAAAGTCACCTTGGCGCCCATTTTGGTAAAGGCCGCAGCATTGGAACGCGCCACCCGGGAATGTTTAATGTCACCAACGATGGCAATCCGCATACCGGTGAGCGACCCACGTTGTTGCCGGAGGGTGTACGTGTCCAGCAACGCCTGTGTCGGGTGCGCATGCCACCCGTCACCAGCATTAATGACCGATCCGTCGGTCCATTGCGTGATGAGTTTTGGGGCCCCGGCTGACTTGTGACGCAGGACAATGCCGTCGACGCCCATGGCCTGGATGGTCTGCACCGTGTCGCGAAGCGATTCGCCCTTGCTCACCGATGACGAGCCGACACTGAAGT
>CAWKZT010000184.1:0-3183 GCA_963854565.1 Acidimicrobiia bacterium | reverse complement strand
GAATTCGAGTTCCCTAACGACAAGGACGCGATGAGCGACAACAGTCTCACTACTTTCGAAACTTGGCGCGATCGAGAAGCCACTGCTGAGGCGATGATCCCCATGATCGGCCGGCTGTACCGCGACCGCGATGTAATCACCTACATTTTTGGTGTCAAGGTCGTACGTGAATCCGCCGTTGGCATCATGCGGGCGCATCGGCGAGCCCGCCTCCTCATCGGTCACGAACTGTCCGTGTTCGAGAGTTACCCCATACTCGAAGCCATGCGCCACATGGATCTCGACTCCGCCAAGGTCGACATCGGTAAACTTGCTGTGCAATATGCCCAGGAAGGCGACGGTCGCTCTGTCGACGAATTCCTCCAAGAAAAACTCGCCCGAGTTCTCACCGGTATCGGCCAACTCCTCGATGAACCTACCGATGTGGTCCTGTACGGGTTTGGGCGCATCGGACGCTTGGTCGCCCGCATCTTGATCGACCGCTCCGGCGGGGGGTCGAAACTGCGCCTACGAGCCATCGTGTTGCGGCCTAGCAAGAACGAGAACATCCACAAGCGAGCTAGCTTGTTGCGTCGCGACTCCGTCCACGGACCTTTCAATGGCACCATCTTGGTCGACGAAGAGAACTCCCAGATCATCGCCAACGGCAACATCATTCAGATCATTTATGCCGACCGCCCCGACACCACCGACTACACCAAATTCGGCATCGACGACGCCATTGTCATCGACAACACGGGCGCGTGGCGTGACGAGGAAGGGCTTGGCCAACACCTCAAGTCCACCGGCGTAGCACGGGTGCTGCTTACTGCTCCGGGCAAGGGAGCGGTAAAGAACATTATTTACGGCATTAACCACAAGGGCATCACCGACGAAGACGATGTGCTTTCCGCCGCGAGTTGCACCACCAATGCCATAGTGCCTGTGCTCAAATTGATGAACGACCTGTTCGGCATCAACAGTGGTCACGTCGAATCAATTCATTCCTACACCAACGATCAGAATCTCACCGACAACTTCCACGATAAGGACCGGCGCGGTCGTAGTGCTCCCCTCAACATGGTCATTACCGAAACCGGTGCAGCTAGCGCCGTCGCAAAGGCCCTCCCCGAACTCGAGGGAAAGCTCACGGGTAGTGCCATTCGCGTGCCCACACCTAACGTGTCGTTGGCCATCCTCAACCTCAACTTGGATACCGACACCACCAAGGAAGCCATCAATCAACATCTTCGTTCCGCATCACTAGACGACAAGTTGCACGAACAGATCGAATATCGCACATCCAACGAGTTAGTTTCAAGCGACCTTGTCGGCTCCGAACGAACCAGCATTGTTGACGGGCCAGCCACTATCGCCGACGGCAAGCGCTGCGTGCTTTACGTCTGGTACGACAACGAAATGGGCTATAGCTACCAGGTCATTCGGATATTGCAGGATCTTGCCGGGTTGCGTTACCCACAAATTCCGTAGCTCGTCGAGCCGGGCACCTGGCGTGTAGGTTCGCCTGATGAGCGATACGTCGAACCCAATCGAAACCTGCCTCGACGAGTGGCACAAGTACGTACGCGGTGATCACGAAATTCTCGACACCTTGTTGCATGACGATGCGGTGTTCTACTCGCCCGTTGTTTTTCGCCCTCAGGAAGGCAAGGACATCACGAAGCTCTATCTCCTTGCCGCCGCAGGAGCCTTCAGCGATGACAAGCCCGCACAGGCCACCCTCGATACCGACCTGACCCCAGGCGAATGGGACGGCACATTCCGCTACACCTCCAAAATCCATTCTGGGAACATGGCGGTATTGCAATTCGAAAGCACCATCAAGGGCAAGTACATCAACGGCATCGACATGATCACCTGTGACAGCGACGGCAAAATTACCGAGTTCAAAGTCATGATCAGACCACTCCAAGCCATCGAGGTAATCCGTGACCAAATGGTGGCCATGATGGCGGCCCTTAGCTAGCAAACAGCTAGCCAATCCTCATGCCCGAAACCGACCGCAATAACGACGTCCGAACGTTGCTGCTATGTGGCGTAGCACTAGTTGCCGCTATGAGTATCGGCCGATTTGCCTATACGCCAATCGTGCCAGTGATGGACGCCGAGGTCGATCTCAGCAATCGGGCCAGTGGCATTATTGCTTCGGCCAACCATCTCGGATATCTCATCGGAGCCCTCGTGAGTGCCGTAATGATTCGCCGACTCGGCGTACGACGCGTCCTCGTAATTGGACTGATCATCGTGTCGGTGGCAACCGCAACGATGGTGGTCACCGACAGCCAACCACTATGGGCGTTTTTCCGTCTGGTTGTTGGTGTCGGCAGCGGGTTCGCCTTCGTTTCCATATCGGCCTATATCTTCGCCGTGACCGAACGAAGTGGGCGACCCGATCAACTCGTACTGGCCTATGGGGGCATCGGGGTAGGCGTGGTGCTTTCCACCCTGCTCATCCACGTTGAAAAAGCCGCGGGCTGGCAATCCTCCGCCTTGTGGCTGTCCATGGGCCTTATATCTTTTGCTTGTACCGCTCTGGTCATGGTCGGCTTACCGCCAGACCCCCCTTCGGCTCCCGCCGCGCAATCGGCAAAACACCAAATGAGCCCCAAACTAATGTGGCTCACCTTTGGCTACGGCTGCGCCGGTTTTGGGTACATCATCACGGCTACCTACCTCGTCACCATTGTGCGCGACGCCGAACTTGGCGAAGGTTTTGAGACCGCCTCGTGGGTCGCATTTGGCGTCGCTATTGTGCCGTCCATCAGATTGTGGACAGCAGCAGCCAAGCGATATGGGCAGACCAACGCGTTACTGATGACGTTTATTGTGCAGGCATTCGGTGTCGGATTGCTGGCTTTTTCCACTACTCGAACCGCCGTGATCATCACCGGCGTGGTGTTGGGCGGCAGCTTCGTTGGCCTCGTCACCTTGGCGCTCGGGCAGGCGCGGATTGTGGCGTCCAAATCCGTTAACTCAGCTTTGGTTGTTATGACCGTTGCCTATGGCGTAGGTCAGATCATTGGACCAACATTTGCGGGCTGGTCCGCGGACCAAACCGGCGACTTCGGGGTGGCATCGCTGGTTGCCGCTGGCGTCTTGTTCCTTGGTGCTGCGGCAACAGCCGCTTCCAACCGCAGTAACCTCACCCCCGGTTAGAGCGTGGCGGCCACTTCAGCAGCAATG
>CAWKZT010000183.1:0-3214 GCA_963854565.1 Acidimicrobiia bacterium | reverse complement strand
CCCACCACTCCTAGAACGAGAAAATTCAGTGATCAAAGTCTTGTTAGCTGCGCCGGGCCGCCTCAGAGAAGCGTGGCCAAGTTCACCAAATCACAGGCTCTGGGTCAACTAGCTGTTGAGGTGACGGATTAGACCGTCGAGTGCGGCGAAGTAGCTGTGCCGGCCAAAGCCACCGACCACGCCCAGGCACACCGCACTCAGAACCGACGTGTGGCGGAATTCTTCGCGAGCGTGGACGTTGGAGAGATGGGTTTCGACGACCGGCAGTTCGATCCCGGCGACAGCATCGCGTAAGGCGATCGAAGTATGGGTGAAGGCCCCGGGGTTAAAGATGACCCCAGCGGCCCACGGTCGGCATTCGTGTAGGGCATTAATGAGGTCACCCTCAACATTGGACTGAAAGTTTCGCAGGGTCGCACCCCGCTCAGCGGCGAAGTCGCCGAGGTCGGCCAAGATGTCCGCCAAGGTCTCGTGGCCATACACGTCAGGTTCGCGTTCGCCCAGCAAATTGAGGTTGGGTCCGTTGAGGATAAGAATCTCGTGAGTCACATCATGATGATAAACGAGAACGTAGCGGAAGGCGGGCAACTATCGTGTTGACTTATGACCAGTGCCGCCTCACCCCGACGCCCAAACGTAGTTCTAACCGGTTTTATGGGAACAGGAAAGTCGACCGTGGGCCGCATACTCGCCGAACGTCTGGGCTACGAATTCATGGACACCGATGCGTTCATCGAAAACATCCACGGCCCCATCGCCACAATCTTCGCCGAGCAAGGCGAAGAAACCTTTCGCCTCCTGGAACGAGGTGCCGCGGCCATGCTGGGTGGCGACGACGGCCAAGTCATAGCCACCGGCGGGCGTATGGCGCTCGATCCAAACAACGCTGCCGCGCTGCATGCCAATGGCAACATCGTGTGCCTCAACGCCACCATTGACGAGATCTATGCTCGGGTAACCGCCGCCACCGACGGGCCACACCGACCATTGCTTTCCGGCGATGATCCGCTCGGCCAGATCGCCACTCTGTTGGCCGAACGAGCCGACGCTTACGCCAAGTTCCCGCAAGTCAACACTTCGGGGCGTACGCCCGACGAGGTGGCTGACGCTGTACTTGTCGCGTTATCCCTGTCCTCCAATTAGTGGCAAAACCCACAACTTCGTGTTGGTTGCACAAGCGTCTCGTTCCAAAACTTCGTCTGGCTAGACACCGTCCGCATGACACCAAGCCATTCAATGGGGTCCGTTGTCTGCCTCTACCGAGAACTACTGATGGCGCAGTTTCATCATAGACACAGTCAATCGATTCGATTAAATCAATCGAATATCTATATTCGGTGTTGTGCCGTACAATGATTGCTGTTCCAACAAATCACTACTTATGAGGCTTTACACATGTCCCTTCTCCAGACCGAAATTCTTCCCTTCGCCGCAACGGCGTACCACAGCGGCGAACAAATCGCCGTAACCGACGAAACCCTCAAGGGTGGCTGGTCCGTCGTGTTCTTCTACCCCGCCGACTTCACCTTCATCTGCCCCACCGAACTCGGCGACCTCGCCGATGCTTACGCACAGTTCCAGGAAATCGGTGTAGAGATCTACTCAGTTTCAACCGACACCCACTTCGCCCATAAAGCCTGGCATGACACCTCCGACACCATTGCCAAAATTAAGTACCCCATGGTGGGCGACCCAACCGGCCGCATCTCCAAAAACTTCGAGGTACTCATCAAGGCCAAGGGTCTTGCTGAGCGCGGCACCTTCGTCATCGACCCCGACGGCGTTATCCAGGTCATCGAACTCAACGCTGGCAACATCGGCCGCAGTGCCTCCGAACTCCTTCGCAAGATCAAGGCAGCTCAGTACGTACGCGAGAACCCCAACGAGGTTTGCCCCGCAGCTTGGGAAGCCGGCGACGCCACCCTCGCCCCATCCCTTGACCTCGTAGGCAAAATCTAACTCACATCTGTTACCCCAGGCCGCCGTATCGCAAACCCTCCGATGCGATACGGCGGCTCGGTCACTTCTCTTCCCCCCCGCTTTCTTCCTTAGAAGAATGGACTCCAAGCCATGCTTGACGACGCCCTGGTTGGTCAACTGACCACCCACCTCACCAACATCCGGACCCCGATCGAACTTGTCGCTACGACCGACGACTCGGCCAACTCCACCCAACTGGTAGAGCTCCTCAATCAAATTGCCGCCACATCCGAACAGGTCACCGCCCGCTTCGATGGCACCGGCCAACGCACACCATCGTTCATCATCAGCCGCATCGACAGCGAAACCTCCGTTGAATTTGCCGGGCTGCCTCTGGGCCACGAATTCACCTCACTCGTATTGGCGCTACTGCACGTGGGAGGTCATCCAGGTAAAGCCTCCGATGAATTGGTCGCACAAATTCAATCACTCGAAGGCACCTACGCCTTTGAAACCTTCTTTTCCCTCACCTGCAGAAGCTGCCCCGATGTGGTTCAAGCTCTCAACCTCATGAGTGTGCTCAACCCCAACATCACCCACACCGCGATCGACGGCGCTCTTTTCCAAGACGAGGTCGAGGAACGCAAGATTCTTGCCGTTCCGATGATTTTTCTCAATGGTGAGAAGTTCGATCAGGGCCGCATGACCCTCGAACAAATCGTCAACAAACTCGACACTGCGAGCGCCGACCGCATGGTCGACACCCTCAACGGCAAAGAAACGTTCGATGTACTCGTTGTCGGCGGCGGACCCGCCGGTGCATCGGCCGCGATCTACGCGGCCCGCAAAGGCATCAACACCGGTGTGGTAGCCGAACGATTCGGCGGCCAAGTCCTCGACACCATGAGCATCGAGAACCTCGTGTCTGTACCAAAAACCGACGGCCCGAAATTGGCATCGGCCCTGGAAACGCATGTACTCGAATATGACGTCGACCTTATGGACCTGCAGCGGGCCGAATCACTCAGCCGGAGCGACTCCGGCGAAATCACCGTGGGTTTGGCCAACGGCGCCCAGCTCACCTCACGATCAGTCATCTTGTCCACTGGGGCACGCTGGCGTCACCTCAATGTGCCGGGCGAGAATGAATATCTCAACAAGGGCGTAGCCTATTGCCCCCATTGCGATGGGCCACTTTTCAAGGGCAAGCCCGTCGCCGTAGTGGGTGGAGGTAACTCCGGAATCGAAGCAGCCATCGACCTGGCTGGAATCACGTCGCACGTTACCGTGCTCG
>CAWKZT010000182.1:0-3254 GCA_963854565.1 Acidimicrobiia bacterium | reverse complement strand
GCGTCTGTCTAATAAGCGGTGAGCTTGAAGATGAGGTCATATCCGCCGCCGCCGTAGCTGCCCACCGGGCAGGCTTTGCGGTGCTGTACAACGCCGCACCCGCTAAGCCACTGGGTAGTTCACTAGCCGCCGTCGGCCCAACCGTCATCGTGAATGAAATTGAAGCAACCCAATTATCAGGAGTCGATGATCCGGGTTCAGCGGCATCGGTCCTCGCCAACCTTTATGGTTCCGCCGTCGTAACTCGAGGTGGCGACGGTGTGTCTTGGGTCAACGATGATCAACACATGTCTTCGCCAGCAATTGCGATCAGCGTCGTCGACACCACAGGAGCGGGCGACGCCTTTTGTGGGGCATTTGCCGCCGCTCGAGCAGCCGGAGATGACTTTTCCGGAGCCATCGGTCGCGGCAATGCGGCGGGCGCTAGCGCGGCTAGCTCGGCAGGTGCCCGCGGCTGGGCGAAGTAGCTGCTTGGAGCACGAGCACTCGGCCAACTACCGTGTGGCCATGACTACTAAGCCCCGCATAATTTTGGACTGCGACCCGGGACTTGACGATGCCATAGCCATGGCTATGGCCATTCGACACGGCGACGTGGTCGGTATTACCACGGTCGGTGGCAACGTTGATTTGGCTCACACAACCGAGAATGCTCTGGCCGTTTGCGACATTCTTGGGCGCCCCGACATCCCGGTGCATGGTGGCCACGACTTGCCGCTTAACGGCTCCACTGGCCATCGAGCTAACGATTTTCACGGGCCGCGCGGTACCGGTCATATTGAATTTGCACTCGCATCTCGCCCGGCGTCTTCGGGTGATGCAGCTGCGTGGATTATTGAAACTGTTCGCGCCGAGCCGGGAATTCATTTGATAGCCACCGGGCCCCTGACCAATATCGCTTATGCCTTGCGACAGGCCCCAGACATTGTGGATCTCACAGCGGGCATTACCTGGATGGGTGGCAGCACCGGCAATGGCAACACCACACCAGGAGCGGAGTTCAATGCGTTGGTGGATCCCGAGGCCGTTGAGATCGTGTTCACCTCCGGACACCCCAACATGACCATGGCTGGACTTAATGTCACTCACCAAGTCTTGCTGGATCGGACCTGGACAGGGGACTTGCGCGTCCGCATGGCCGACGAGTCCATGACGGTGTTCTGCGACCTGCTGGAGTACTACGACGAACGCCAACATGAATTCACCACCTTGGCCGGGGCCGCTATTCACGATGCTCTGGCGGTGGTAGCGGTGACCCACCCAGATCTGGTGGCCGGTGTTCGCTATCCGGTCCAAGTTGTTACCGCCGACGGTCCAACACGAGGCATGACCTTGGTCGACCAAAGGCCGGTTCGTTACCCCGACCCCGGCAATGTTCGCGTGCTGGAGTGGGTCAACGTTGCTAAGACCAAGGAACTGCTTCGCGAGACACTCAGTTCGTAATATGTGTTGGATGAGTCAGCGGATGTGTTAGTTTCGTCACGTGACGAAACGTTCGAAGTGCCAGTGGTGCGGGGAAGTGTTACACCATCCCGAGTCGGGCGGCCGACCACGTACGTACTGCCGAAGGTCATGTCGCCAACGCGCCTATGAGGCACGAAGCCTGGCACTGCAGCACGGTTTGACTGACACCAAGATGGTTGTCGAGCGCAGCGATTACGAACGGCTGGTTGATCTGCGGTACAAGGTCGCTGAAGCGGTAGGTGATTATGAGTGGGAGGCGCCGACCAACAGCGCCGAAACAGCTTTGGTTGCCGCCATAAACAAGGCACTCAGTCTGTAGCGGGTTTGGTGTTTGCCGCACCGTACAGACCTATAACTTTACATAACGTGTATTTCCGGCGGCAGACCCGTATAAATGGCACGACCAGCGCCCTTCTGCGGAGATCGAACCCAAGCCCCATGTCTCGTACGTGACATAGCCGGCAATGCAGTAGCCTCTACCGCCATGAGCGATCTTCCTCCGGCTGGCTGGTTTCCTGATCCAGAGGGCGCCCCAGGCGTACTGCGCTACTGGGACGGCTTGGCCTGGACACAACACCGCCACTCCCCTAGTTCCGTCGATACCGACAGTGGTAGCGACTTCGGCGACATTGGCGACTGGATCCAAGGGTCCTTCGGTGCCGTGGCCAAGCGGTGGCGCGAGGTTGTTGCGTTGGGTCTGGTCACGGTGGTGCCCGCCAGCATGATGCTCTCTGCTTCCACTGCGATTGCCCTCCAAGACACCATCGTTGTGGCTAGCCCCACCGGTGGCTGGCCCGATTTCATGGGCTTCACGTTCGAGAACGCGGTGTATGCGGGAGTCCTCGTCATGGTGGCATTCGTGTTGTACTCAGTTGGTTCTCTGGGTTTTATTCACCTAATGCACACCGAAGCAAAGGGTGAGCCGCCGTCGGTCGGGCAATCGTTTGGTGTGGCAATGCGCAAACTTCCCCGAATGCTCGGTTGGTCCATTGCCGTTGGCGCGTGTGTGCTCGGTGCTGGTGGTGCCATCGTGGGTCTCGCCCTAATTGCCCCCGCCCTGGGAGTCTTGGCCGCTCTCTTGTTTATTCCGGTCGTTCTCTGGGCGGTTGTCAAGCTTTCTTGGTTGGCCGCTGCGGTCGTCATCTCCAACGGCAACCCCATCACGGCAAGTGCGGCAGTAAGTACGGGACGTTGGTGGCCGGCGTTGGGCCGTATCCTCTTGCTCGGGATAATCGGTTTCGTCGTCTCTCTTCTAGCTGGCGTTGTATTCGGCTCCATTTTTGGTACCAGCGGCTTCAACTTTGGCAGTCAACCGGTTACCGAATCTGACGGGAGTTTCGCCTATTGGAACCTCGGTGAGGACACCGAGCTTTCGGCGGGCGCCTTGATCGGCACGGGATTGTCGGCCGTTGTTGTGACTTCTTTGTACGGTGCTGTGCAGGCCATGGCGATGGTCAAGCTGTACTTGCGGACGGTAGTTGTGGGCAGCTAGCAACTAGTGCGCCCGAGCCCCGAACGCGGTTGAGCCCTCCCGGTATGGGAGGGCTCAAGCCAGCAACCCTTCTGATTGGATGATCAGTTGGTCGCTACCGATAACGCTTCGGGGCTATGCGTCTGCGGTTTCGGTAACCAGTACGTCTTCTGAATCGCCGTCTTTAGCTTTCGCGGTCCAAACCAACCCACCACCGGTCAAGAGCAGTGTTGCTCCCAGGCCACCGAACAGACCAGCTAGCGCCAAGCCCATTTGCAGTGTCGAGTGGGTAACTGTGCCGACACCTAGCTCGGCTACA
>CAWKZT010000181.1:0-3311 GCA_963854565.1 Acidimicrobiia bacterium | reverse complement strand
GGATGGAAAGTGGATCCGGAAAGATTACCACCAAATTACAATTGTTACAGTTCTACTACGAGAACCGCCCAAGCACCAACGCGAAGTGACCAGCGTCACAGCATCAGCCACCGAGGACTACTCGTCGAAAGATGGCGTCGTATTTGACCCGACGCTTTCTGCACGGTGAAAGTCGCCGCTCCGTCCGCCCGTCTTATGCCACAACGCGATGTCGGTAACCACGATGCCTTTGTCGATTGCTTTGCACATGTCGTAAATCGTTAGGGCCGCTACGGAGCACGCGGTGAGAGCTTCCATCTCCACCCCAGTGCGATCGACAATTTCAACAGTGGCTTCAACAGAAATACTGTCGACGTCCACTGCGAACCCGATGCTGACTTTGCTGAGCATCAGTGGGTGGCATAGCGGAATAAGATCGGAAGTTTTCTTGGCGGCTTGAATCCCTGCAATTCGAGCTACGCCCAGAACGTCACCCTTTTTTATGTCGCCGCCGGTGATAGCCGAAACGGTATCGGGCAACATTTGCACCGTGGCTCGGGCCGTCGCCACACGATGGGTTTGCGCTTTCGGCGTGACATCCACCATGTGGGCCCTCCCACTGGAGTCCAGATGGGTGAGGCCGTCAGGATGTTCTGCGTCGGACATGTCAACCGCCCAGCTGTGACATCGACTTGTTGGGCCGAATGAAATGAACCCGGTTGATCTGATGCCCGGACCACTTCTCAGCCACAGACCCGCTCATGGCTGCGGCCAGGTCATCGTCGGTTCCGCCCTCGCGAATGATGGTCCGCAAATCGGTGTCGTCCGGAGCAAACAGACAGTTTCGAAAACCACCCTCGGCTCCGAGGCGTATGCGATCACAACTGTCACAAAATGACTCGGTGACGCTCGCAATGACGCCAATGCGTCCTCGGCCATCGTCGTAGGTGTAATCTGATGCCGGGGCCGAGGTGCGTTGCACCGGCGTGAGCGGATAGACGGCATTGATTCGCTCGACGATTTCGGCCTTGGACATCACGGTTTCGTTGGTCCAAGCATTGTCAGCATCCAACGGCATAAATTCGATGAAACGCATTACGACACCAAGCTCGCGGGCCCATGTAGCGAAGTCGACGACCTCGTCGTCGTTGGTCCCTCTCATGACGACGCAGTTGATCTTTACCGGATCAAATCCGGCTTCAAGCGCCGCGTCAATACCATCGAGCACCGTAGCCAGTTCATCGCGGCGCGTCATAGCAAAGAATCGTTCGGCCTTGAGGCTGTCGAGCGAGACATTGAGGCGCTTGAGCCCCGCTCGCTTCAGCTCGGGTGCCAGAAGGCGCAATGTGGTGGCGTTGGTGGTCATCGCCAGATCGGTACCGAGGGCAGCCAGTTTCTCGACCAGCAGTGTCATACGGGCCCGTATTGTTGGTTCGCCGCCGGTAAGGCGGATGCTGTCAACGCCGAAACGTTGCACCAGAACGCTGGCAATGCGTTCGATCTCTTCAAAGCTAAGCAGATCGTTACGGGGCAACCAGTTCATACCTTCTTCAGGCATGCAATAGGTACAGCGGAAATTGCATCGGTCGGTAACCGAAATGCGTAGGTCGCGGTGCACACGCCCGAAGGTGTCGACTAGTTGCTCCATGTGTGCCCATATCGTACCGGCTCGTCGCCGGGACTTTCGACCCTTATTCGGTGGCTACTATCACTACCGTGCATGTCCCGTTTGTGACCTCTTCAATGCAACGCCTTATCAACGATGGCGTTATCGCATCCGGCGACTCGTTCGTCGCGGTCGCCGCGGGGGCAAATGAGGCTTCCTTATTTTCGAGTTTGGGGATCACCGACGCCACCATCACCAATCTGGCCGACAACGGCGCCGCTGGCGTTGCACCATTCGCGTGGAGCCACGAAGCTGCTCAGGACTTGTCTTTCGCCGACGGTTCGTTCGATTGGGGCTTCGTTGTGGATGGCCTCCACCATTGCCCATCGCCTCACGCCGGGCTGCTGGAGCTGTATCGAGTTGCTCGTAAAGGCGTCATCGTGTTCGAGGCAAGCGACAGCGCCTTGATGCGATTCGCCCGACGCACCGGCATGACCGGCGACTATGAGATCGAGGCCGTGGTGGCCAACAACGGCAACGGCGGTGGAGTCAACAACACTCCTGTTCCCAACTTCGTGTACCGCTGGACTGAAGCCGAGTTTGAGAAGACGATTCGTTCCAACGATCCAACCGGCGAACCCACCTTTCGTTACTTCCGAGCATTACATCTTCCGCGGGAAGCGGCTCAGATGCGCCAACGTGGAGCCAAGCGCCGCGTACTTCAAATTGCCGGTCCCGTGTTGAAGGCGGCGACCAAGGTGACCAAAAAGCAACGCAACTCAATTGGCATGATTGCACTAAAGCCCTCCGTACTGCACCCGTGGCTACACCAAACGAGTGAAGGCGTCACCTTCAATCCTGACTACCAAATTGAACATTTCAAATGAGCAACCCCATCCGGTACCCGTACGCATCAGGCGAACATTGCTTCGGCGATCTGTATCTCCCTAGCCAGCTAGAGCCAGCCCCCGTGGTCGTCCTCATTCACGGGGGGTTCTGGCGAGCAACGTACGGCTTGGAGCTGATGGTTCCGCTCGCGGAGAACCTCGTCGCCGATGGTTACGCCGTATGGAGTATCGAGTACTCGCGAGTCACCCATGATGGTGGCGGCTTTCCCGGAACATTGATAGACGTCGCGGCGGCTATCGACCACGTTGCGAAACTGGCCGAATTACACCCGGTCGACCGCGACCGCGTCGCTGTAGTTGGCCACTCCGCTGGCGGGCATCTCGCCGCATGGGTAGGCGGACGCGAACATCTCAACGACGGTGACCCTGGAGCTCATCCATCCATCATCCCCAATCTCGTTGTGCCCCAAGCTGGCGTCATCAACCTTCCTGCCGCGGCAACCGACTTCATGGGCAACGGTGCGGTCATCGACTTCCTAGGTGGCGAACAGGTGGGGCTCGAAGATGCTTATCGAATCGCCACTCCACAGGTCGGAACACCCCACGTGGCAATAGTGCACGGCACCAACGACGAGGTCGTTCCGCGGCACTACGGCACCTATGCGTCTGCTCCGTTAGCTTCCACCTCGATTGAGTGGACGATCATCGAAGGAGCCGACCACATGGACATGATCGACCCAGCCCACGCCGCTTGGGCTTCCGTGCGTTCGGCAATCGCCGATCATCTAAACGCCACCTGATTCGATCACCTGCACCACGACCTCCGGTATGGGACGGTACATTTTGCGGATGGATATTCATACCAAGCCCGTTGTTTC
>CAWKZT010000180.1:0-3348 GCA_963854565.1 Acidimicrobiia bacterium | reverse complement strand
CCTTCGATCCATCATTGAGAACGGCACCACCCATGCCCCGTCCGCCATCGACACCCAACAGGGCATACCCATCTACGAAGGGTCTGCACTACGTCTCGAAACCCAAACAGGCAAGGAGACAGTCACCGGGCTCAGCTCGACTGACCGGCAACTACTCGGCGAACTCGCAGACGTCCTGGCCAATGGACCGGGCATCTTCGTGGTCAAACGGGCCGTCGACCTCAAGTCTCTCGATCTCGCGACAACAGCATTCCTCGAGATGATCGCTGCCGAGAAGGGCACCAACCTCGGCGATGGCGATCACTTCGCGGCCGAGGGGATTAACGACCGAGTATGGATTGCGATGGAGAAGCTGGCGATCGACCATCCGAGCGTGTTCGCCGAGTACTACGCCAACGAAGTGTTTGACGTCGTGTCGAAGGCGTGGCTCGGACCGGGCTACCAGATCGCCTCGCAGGTCAACGTGGTCAATCCGGGCGGTTCCGCCCAGAATCCTCACCGCGACTTCCACCTCGGGTTCATGAGTGATCACGAGGCCGAACAGTTCCCGGCCCACGTGCACCACTTGTCACCTGCGCTCACTCTCCAAGGGGCCGTCGCCCACGACGACATGCCGCTGGACACCGGACCGACCACGTTTTTGCCACACTCACAAAAGTTTGGACCAGGCTACGTAGCCTGGCGTTCGGAAGACGTACAAGCTCTCCATCGCGAACTTCACGTCCAATTGCCGCTCGAACGAGGCGACGCCGTCTTCTTCAACCCGGCAGTAATCCACGGAGCCGGGACCAATGTCACCGCCAACCGACGACGGATGGCCAACTTGCTGCAAATCTCCTCAGGCCTCGGCCGATCCATGGAAGCAATGGACCGTCGGGCCATGTGCCTTGCGGTTGCACCCGTCTTGGCGACGTGGATCAAAGAGAAACGTTCCCCGGCAGCGGTCGACCGCGTGATCGCGGCTGCGGCGGAGGGGTACGCCTTCCCGACGAACCTCGACACCGATGAGCAAGGCGAGGGGCTTCACCCTCAGAGCCAGGCCAACATCATGCGCGAGGCGCTCGCTCACGGGCAGTCGCTCGACGCATTCATTGCGGCACTCGACACCAAGGCCAAATCACAGCGTCTGCGCTGACGTAACTCGACGCCGACTGTCGCAGCGCACCGCGTTAATCAGACCCTACGGGTGTTGTTAGATCTTCTCCAGTGGCGCCCAGGACAACAGCAGTACCTTTTCCCGGCCGTCGCTGAAGCGAACCGTTGCTTCGATGTTTTCCCCGCTGCCGCGCAGATTGATCAGTACACCTTCGCCAAATGTGCTGTGACGAACACCGTCGCCGGTCTTTAGTCCGATGTCATCGGCGCCGCTGGGCTCGGGCCGTTGCACCCCAACACCAACTTCGGTGCCGGCCCAACTGCCCTTCTTCTGTGCGCCGCCGGAGAATGCTTTGGTTCCACCGGTCTTTCGACCGCGGGAGATGGCGGCATCTACTTGACCGTCACGGTTTCCGCCCCACGAGGACTGACTCATTTTGCCTGGAGACTTGCGGCGCTGGGATCGACTGCCCTCAACCTCAGACAAGAGTTCGGCAGGGATTTCTTCCAAGAACCGGCTCGGTGGGTTGTACTGAGTGGAACCAAAGAGGGTCCGACTCCACGCGTGCGACAGGTACAACTTCTGCTGGGCGCGGGTAACCCCGACATAGGCAAGGCGCCGCTCCTCTTCTAGTTCATCGACTTCGCCGAGTGAACGCAAGTGCGGAAACACCCCATCTTCGAGGCCAACCAGGAAGATAACTGGATACTCGAGGCCTTTGGCCGAGTGCATCGTCATCAGCACCACCGAGTTATCTTCTTCTTCGATGGCATCGGTATCAGCTACGAGTGAAACTTGTTCGAGGAACTCTTCGATGGATTCGAACTCGCGCGCTACACCAACCAACTCGGCGAGGTTCTCCAGACGGCCATCGGATTCGACGCTATGTTCGACGCGAAGCTCGCTGAGGTAGCCACTGGTTTCTAGTAAGTGCTCAAGCAAATCGCCCGGATTACCACCATCAAGGCGGGCACAGTCGAGCTGGCAAGCCTCGTCGATAATGTCGAGGAAGGTAACAATGCCTTTGCGAGCCGGCCCGCTAACTCCGGCATCGTCGGCCTCGCGGAGTCCTTCGATGAAGGACAAGCCCCGCGGCGTAGCCCAATTGTCTACCTTCGCAACAGACGAATCACCAATGCCACGTTTCGGTGTGTTGAGAATACGTTTGATATTGACTTCGTCGATGGGGTTAACCACCGCCCGCAGATAGCCCATGGCATCTTTAATTTCGCGGCGGTCGTAGAAACGTGTGCCACCCAGCACCTTGTACGGCACGCCGGCTCGCACCAGGTACTCCTCCAGAATCCGGCTCTGCGCATTGGTGCGATAGAGCACGGCCATTTCGCGCCAGTTCATAGCGTCGTTGTCGTGCAAAATGGTGAGCTGGCGGGCAACAAACTGGGCCTCGTCGCCCTCGTCGTCGGCGTGATATTTCAAGATCGGGTCGCCCTTACCCTTATCGGTCCACAGGTCTTTGGGCACGCGACTGAAGTTGTTGGCGATCACCGCATTGGCGGCATCAAGAATGTTCTGGGTAGACCGATAGTTCTGCGCCAACAACACCACCGTGGTGTCGACAAAGGCATTCTCGAAGTCGGCAATATTGCGCATGTCTGCGCCACGAAATGCGTAGACCGACTGATCTTGGTCGCCCACAATGCACACGTTGCGATGTTCTTTAGACAATAGGAGCACGATCTCATTTTGCACCATATTGGTGTCTTGATACTCGTCGACCAAGACGTGTTGAAAGCGGCGGCGGTAGTTGTCGAGAATAGTTTTGTTGGTTTTGAATAGACGCACGGTTTGCAGCAACAGATCGTCAAAATCCATGGCGCCAGCATTAGTTAGACGGCGCTGGTATTCGGTGTAGACCTCGGCCACCTTGCGTTCGAACAGCGATTCGGCCCGTTCGGCGTAGGCAAGTGGGTCGAGCATCTCGTTCTTGGCATTGGAGATAACCGCGTGTACTCGGCGCGGGGGAAATCGCTTGGTATCGAGGTTGAGATCACGCAATACATAGCTGGTGAGGCGACGAGTATCAGCCTGGTCATAGATGGTGAAATTGGAGGGATAGCCGATGGCTTTATGCTCACGTCGCAGAATCCGCACACATGCCGCGTGGAAGGTACTCACCCACATTTTTCGCGCCACCGGACCAATGAGGCCCGCCAAACGGTTCTTCATCTCCTGAGCCGCTTTATTGGTGAACGTAATAGCCAATATGGCGAAGGGCGAGATGTGTTCTTCTT
>CAWKZT010000179.1:0-3386 GCA_963854565.1 Acidimicrobiia bacterium | reverse complement strand
CATTGCTCGACAGCGTTGTCGCGTTGCAACTGCTCGACCAGTTCACCGGCACCTACGAGCTCAACGATGCAGCCAAGCGCTACCTCGTGTCCAATGGTCCCGCAACGATGGCCGACCTTATTGCGGTGGCCCCGGGTCCCCACGAGAATTGGACGCGCTTGGCCGACACCGTGCGCAACGGACGACCAGCGACGCCAATCGAGGATGACCCAGCGGCGTTCTACATACCGCTAGTCGAGGGCACGTTTACCACGATGTTTCGCTGCGCTACCCGAGCCGACCTTAAGCTTCGTTATTCGGCCTTGAAGAAGCCACGAATTCTCGACCTCGGCGCCGGTGGAGCGCCGTGGGCCATAGCGGTGCTCAACGAATGCCCGGACGCGACAGCCGACATCAATGACATCGACGGTGTTATCGATGTTGCCACCCAGAAGGCATCCGAACACGAAGTTGACGACCGGTGCACGTTTCTAACCGGCGACTTTCACACCATCGACCTCGAAGACAACGCCTATGACCTCGTGTTTCTGGGTCACGTTTGTCGGACCGAAGGTGCAGATGGTGCCCGTCACCTGATCGAGCGGGCCTACGCGGCGCTGAAACCGGAAGGACGGGTCGTCCTCGCCGACTATTTCACCGACATCGAGCGCAAGTTCAACCCGCACGCGGTCATCATGGGAGCGACGATGATGGCGAGTACCGAGAAGGGCTTTACCTTCACCCACCAAGAATTTTCCGAGTGGCTGACCGCGGCAGGGTTCGCCGGTCTGCGACTTATCGAACCGATCGGCTTTCAGCAAAGCTTCGTCGGTACGAAGCCTCGAACTCTGTTGAGGTACGAAGATGAATGAGAGTCCAATTTCGCTGGCTAGCTTGCGCCGCTCCCGTGGCACATTCGCCACATCTATCGGCCTGCCACCTGATGTGTATTCCGACCCGGAATTTCATCGATTTGAGATGGAGGCTGTCTTCGGAGGGGAGTGGCTTTGCGTGGGGCGCCAGGAGCAGATTCCCGACGTCGGCGACTACCTGTCCGTCACCCGCGCCGGCGAGCCTCTAATTGTCGTACGTGCGAAGGACGAGTCGATCCACGTAATGTCGGCCGTGTGTCAGCACCGTGCGATGTGCATCACCGCAAATACTGATCGAACCGATGCCGACATGCTGGACCCGCCTGACCTGCAATCGGGTTCTGGGCGAACGTTCAGATGCCCGTACCACTACTGGGTCTACGATCTCGAAGGTCAGCTCATCGGCGCGCCCGAAATGAGCAAGACCACCGGGTTCGACATGGGCGCGATCTCACTTCCGGGACTCGCCGTCGAGGTATGGCAAGGCTTTATCTTCACCAACTTCGATTCAGAAGCAGCGCCGCTGGCTCCTCGCCTGACCAAGCTTGATGCGGCTCTGGTCAACTACGACGTGCAATCGCTCATCACCGTCGATCCGGTGACGATTCCCGATGTTCCGTTCAACTGGAAAATCATGGTCGAGAACTTCATGGAGATGTACCACAACAGTCGGTTGCATCACGGAATCCATGACTTCGCACCATCGTCCAATGCTTGGTACGAGGACTATGAACCCGGCGATGTAGCCATGTTTGGCACAACGGGGACTGTCGAAGCAGATGGTGGCTTCAACCCATCGTTTAAGGCGCTCTTTCCGCCGATGCCAGGACTCGAATCAGAAGACCGCCAACAAGTGGTCTTTGCCCTAGTGACGCCATCGTTGCTGATGGGCTTCCAGTCAGACTCCGCCTTCTGGTTTTACGTCGATCCAACGGGCCCGACGACGCATACCCTGAGCATGGCCTACATCTTTCCTGAGTCCACAGTTGAAATGCCCGATTTTGACGCCACGCTCGAAGAAGCGATTGCGGGAGTGTCCAACTTCAATCGCCAGGACATGCCAACAAACGTGGCGACACAGATGGGCATGCAATCAAGGTATGCGCCGCGCGGCCGCTACTCATGGCAAGAGCGAGTGCTTGCCCATTTCAACACCTGGCTCGTGGAGCGCTATGAGGCCGCCGACGGGACCGTAGAGCGATCCTGATCGGGGTCTCGATAGCGCTCTTTACCCGGGCGCTGGCAAGGGTATTACTCGACTGTCCAGCCCTTGGGAACAGTGAACTCGCCCACAACTTCGTGAGTATCGTCGTCGGTTTCGGCGCCATCGAGGTGTGACCACAGCATGATCTGGGTTCCCCACGGGTCGACGAACGACGCGTTGGCTCCACCGAATTCGGTCCAGAAGTGGTCGCGCCACAACTCGGTTCCGCCCAGGCGTACGGCAGCCTCGAGGATGCGTTCGAATGAGTCGTCATCGCTCACGAGAATCCACGCGCGGGCGCCACGTCCACCAGGGTTGAGGTTGGTTGGTTCTTGGGGCGCCTGAGGCGGGCGAGGGCGAGTGTCAGCTGCGTTCGAGATGCCCATGTGCAGGTTGCCTATGGTGCTCTGCGAGCCATCCTCGAGCAACATGTTCTGCCCGGGCACGATCCGGGCGTAGATGTCGGTGATTCGTTCTTCGACCTCCCAGTTGAACACCTCGGCGTAGAACGCTCGGGCGGCGTTGACATCGTCACTCGGAAAGTCGACGAAGACGAGAACATTTGGGTAAGACATTTTTTGGGTACTTCCTTTGAACGGCGTTGACACGAGAAACTATCATGGTCTGATGGTCTTACCAACCGGATTGATGCTGGATGGCTTGCGTCTCTCCCAATGCAATCGTCATGACATGCCATCGAGCGTCGGCGCGTAGAACGTTAAACGGACTCCCCAGCTAGCAATGCTTGGTACTGGCGGCGCCATGCGACCGATGCTCGGTCGGCGGCGACATCAGCGAGCCCGCCCCGGTTGAGTGCTAGCTCGCCGGATAAGTTCTCAAGCATCGTCTTATCTTCGAAGGTTACGTCGAGCTCGAAGTCGACAATGGCTTGACCCGATTCTGACACGTCATCGTTGCGCCATAGAACGAACGTGTAATAGCTGCGCTCGGCGCTGATTGGGGCTGCCGTCATGAACAGGGTCTGCTCGATGCCGTTTTCGTAGGTCATGGTGCTGCGAACCGAAAAGGGGAGGGCAAAGCCGGTGGACATGTCGAGGCCGAGGACGTCAGCGCCGCCGCCCGACATCAGCTTGGTATCGCCCACGTTGTCGATCACGATCGAGTACTCATACCCGGTGAAGGTGTCGTCGAGTTGGACGATGGTGAACGCTGGTACCACGGCTTCCTGCTCGCGGCCGAAGGTGCCCACATGCGTATAGGGGAAATGGGCAACATCGAGCATGTTGTCGATCATGCGAGTCACCGAACAGTCCCAAACCTGCACTCCGGTGTTGAGACGGGTGAAGGAAGGGTCGTCGTCGACACCGAGG
>CAWKZT010000178.1:0-3405 GCA_963854565.1 Acidimicrobiia bacterium | reverse complement strand
GGTTCTCGGGCTGACGTAGGTCGGTGAATAGATCGGACTGCTTCCACACATGGTCGAACCCGCCTTCATCGCGGACATTGCCAGCGAGGAAGTTGTCGTGAATCACGAATGGGCAGGCGTAGATGTCCCCAACAGGATCGATAAGGCACACCACCCGGCCGGCCCCACATAGGTTGAGACCCGGCAGCGTCTCGCCCAGCGCCGATAGGTGAAAGAACGAGTCGCCGGTGAGAATGTGTGGTCGAGTAATGAGCCAGTTGTAGAGGTCGACCTGTTGCGCCTGGGTAAGGCGTAGCTCGTTGTACACGTCGGCACCGCGGCCCGACGGACGTAGACGGGTGAGGCGGAGTTCGGCACCGTTGTCATTGGCGAGTTGTTCGAACGCATCGAGTTGACCAACATTTCGATTCGTAACCACCACGCTGATCTTGTAGCCGGTGAAACCTGCGTTATTGAGATTTACCATCGCCTTGCGGACCGCGGCGTAAGAACCTTCGCCACGTATGGGGTCGTTGGTGCCAGCATCTACGCCATCGAGGCTCAACTGGATATCGACATTGTCCATCGACGCCAGACGGGCGGACTTGTCTTCGTCTAGCAGGTAGCCGTTGGTCGAGAACTTGACGCCGACGTTGCGTGAGATTGCGTATTCTAAAAGTTCGAAGAAGTCGCGCCGCACAAGGGGTTCGCCGCCGCCAACATTGATGTAGAACACCTGCATGTCGTGGAGCTCGTCGATTACGGCTTTAGCTTCGGCCGTTGACAACTCGTTGGGGTCACGTTGACCCGACGAACTCAGACAATGCACACATTCGAGGTTGCATGCATAGGTGAGTTCCCAGGTGAGACAGATCGGTGAATCGAGTCCGCTCTTGAGCTGTTTGACTAGGGCAGGGACAGTGGTTCGACTAGCGGACACAGACGACTCCGGATTCTTCGAGTGAAGTGAGCGCCGACTGGTAGCTCGATGGTGTGTGGGCGGTATCGGCCGCAGCGATTGCTTCGTCGGCGGAAGCGAACTGGGACAAGGACTCAACGAGAGCGACCAAGCCAGGCGATTTGAGGAAGACTAAACGACGGGTATCGAAGTGATAGGCGAGCGCGCCAAAAGGTTCGGGCCGAAGTCCGACCTGTGATGACAAGGTCATCGGTCGCGACGTGTCACAGGTCGTGGTAGACAAAGAACGGGTCAATCAGAAGCGTTTAGTAAACGCCGCACATGCCGTCGATGGAGATCTCTTCTACGAGAAGTTCGTCGGCCACGGGGTCGGTGGTGTCTTCGTTGGAGGTGGGTTCATTGGTATGTGGGTCCACGATTGCTCCTTGGGGCTGCGAATTGTGTGATCGCACTCTACCGTTTTGATCATGACTGTCCCAGCCGTACGAATTGAAGCGAGCGTTCGGCGTCGTGGGCGGGTTCTAATTGGCGGGGTTCCTGTACGCCTTCTTCGCCTTTCTGAGGCGGGTGTTTCGGTCTATGACCGGCTCAACGCGGGGGAAACTCCTTGGTCGCCGGGTTCGGAGGCCTTGGCTCGACGACTCCTTGAAGCCTCGATGGCGCAACCTATTATTGGTCCGGTATCTGTTGGTCGTCGCGACGTTGCGGTTGTGATTCCGGTGTATGAGGACGCATCTGGCCTTCGTACCTTGTTGACGAGTGACGCCATGGCCGGTGTCGATGAAGTAATTGTGGTGGACGACGGTTCGCCTAATGCCGATAGCGCTAGCACGGCTCGCGAGCACAGCGCAAAAACCATAATCCGACCCACATCAGGCGGGCCGGGCGTAGCCCGAGAGGCCGGTTGGCGAGTCGCTTCGGCTGAGTTCATTGCTTTTGTTGACGCGGACTGTTTGCCCCCACCAGGATGGCTGGACGGCTTACTCGGACACTTTGGTGATGACGATGTCGTTGCCGTGGCACCGCGGGTGGCGGGGGTGCACGACACGGTGGCTGGTGGTGGAACGTTGTTAGAGCGCTACGAGGTCGATCACGGACCAATCGATCGCGGGGTTGCGCCAGCACGAGTTGGTGTTGGCGCAGTGCCCTTCGTCCCCACTGCGGCACTGGTAGTTCGTCGAAGTGCGCTTGAAGCCGTGAAGGGCTTCAACGAGACGCTCCGCGTGGGTGAAGATGTGGATTTGGTCTGGCGGCTGCTGGAAATAGGCACGGTCCGGTACGAACCAAGTGTCGTGGTTTCGCATCGGTCGCGCCCCGGTATGCAATCGTGGCTGCGACAGAGGTTCCGTTATGGCCAGAGCGCTGCCACGCTTGATGAACTCCACCCGGGACGCTTGGCAGCGGTAGATCTCCATGCTTGGTCAGCCGTCTCGTGGGGGTTCATCGTGGTAGCCAAACGTCGTGGGAAGCTCGCGGGAGTCGGTGCCTCGGCGTTGTCCAGCGGATTGCTCGCTCGGCGCCTCAGCGGAACCGTGGAGCAACCCATACGGACAGCGGTGGAGTTGGCCGGACTTGGTAATTTTCGTTCGAGTCACTGGATGGCCCGTGCCGCACGACGCGAGTGGTGGCCCGTGGCGCTCGGTGCAGCGGTCGTTAGTCGCCGGTTGCGCCCAGCGGTCACGAGTGCCTTTTTGGTTGGGCCGCTGGTTCGCGAGTTCCGCGCATCACCGAAGGTCGGCATTGTGAAGGCAGTAGGCATTGGGCTGGCGGACGACATGGCCTACGGTGCAGGCGTCTGGGCGGGTTGTTGGAAGCAACGACGGTTGGGGCCGATCCTTCCGAAGGTTCGACTGCCGGGTTCTAGGTAGCCGCTGGGCCGTATTGGGGCGTGGATCTTAGGGCCTTTGCCCCTTGCCCAAGAAATGCTAGCATTATTGCAAGGCCAGCAACCATTAGGATATTTCTATGAAACGCATCCTTGCCATGCTCTTCTCCATCGCGATGTTGGCTTCGGCCTGCAGTGGCGGTGATGGTCTCGCGATCGAAACAGCCGATGGCGACTCCGCAACATCCGCCGACTCCTCAGATGAGGACGCCACAGCTGAGGAAAGATCCTCGTCGAGTAACAGTTCTTCGGGCGGCGACTGGTGTGGTCGGGCCATCGCATTAGACGAACGGATGGAAAATCTGGAGTCCACTGACGAGCTGGAATCCATCAGTCAGGTCCGCGATTCTATGCAGTCGATGCTCAGTGATGCTCCCAATGAGATCAAAGGTGACTTCGCCATCATGCTCGAGGGAATAGATCTCATGGCCGACATATTCGAAGATGCCGGTGGTGAAATCTTCGACGCTGATCTTTCCGCGTTGGAGGAACTCTCCGACGCCAAATACGAAGACGCTTCCAACAACATCGAGAACTATCTCGAAGAAACCTGCGGACTTGATTTCTCCGAATCCGATGTCGATGTCGACGACATCATCAGTGACGACGGAAACAGTGGTTA
>CAWKZT010000177.1:0-3410 GCA_963854565.1 Acidimicrobiia bacterium | reverse complement strand
ACGAACCACGATCTCACCATGCGCATCTTGGCCCTATGTGGCAAGGACGAATCCTCCATCACCTACGTCGAAGATCGTCTCGGGCATGACCGGCGCTACTCGATCAATACCGAGAAGATTCGTGCCCTGGGGTGGACCCCGGTCGAGAGCTTCGAAACGGGACTCGAGTCAACGGTTGCCTGGTATGCCGACAACGAAGCCTGGTGGCGTCCACTGAAATACGCGTCATGACCGAGCGAGGCAAACGAACGGTTCTCATTACCGGAGCAGGCGGGCAGTTGGGTGTCGACCTCGGTGAGGCTTTTGCCGGTTATGACCTAACCCTTGCATCTCGATCAGATCTCGACATCGCTGATGCGGATGCCACGGTCGAAGCAATTATGGGGATCGCTCCCGACCTGGTTGTCAATGCCGCGGCCTATACGGACGTCGATGCATGTGAGGCCGAGATCGACCATGCCTTCGCCGTTAACCACATCGGAGTGCGCAATGTGGTGGGGGCCGCGGAAATCGTCGGGGCAACGGTCTTGCATGTGTCAACTGACTATGTCTTCGACGGCACGAAGGCCTCTCCGTACGTCGAAATGGATCCAACCACACCAGCTTCAATCTATGGGGCATCGAAAGCCGCCGGCGAGTCCGAATTGCGCGACGTCGACTGTGTCGTGCGCACGTCGTGGGTAAGTGGTGCCCACGGAAACAACATGGTCAAGACCATCCTGCGACTCGGTGACGCAGGCGGCGAACTTCGCTTTGTCGATGATCAAATTGGCAACCCCACCTTCACCGTCGACCTTGCTTTGGCCATACGCCGACTGGCCGACGAGTCTGCCTCGGGGGTCTTTCACGTTACGAACCAGGGCGCAGTTAGTTGGTACGAGTTTGCACGCGAAGTGCTTGACGCTGCCGGACATGATCCCACCCGAGTGTCGCCCGTGGCTACAGCAGATCTCCTACCCGCTCGCCCGGCGATGCGACCGGCCAACTCAGTCCTGGAAAACAAGGCACTGCTTGATAGCGGCTTCGAACTTCTTGACGACTTCCGAGTACCCCTGGCCGCGCTGGTTAACCAATTGCAGCCGAGTTAGATCACGAAATTCAACGGGTTAAATCGTTCGATGCTCTGGTTGACGAACGGGTCACGTAGCTCGTTGGGGAGTCCCCATCGCTGTGAAAACAACGCCTCGTTGGCTTCGGGGTGAAGCGAGCCACGGCTGGCGCTTTCGGGGTGAAACACTTCGACGCTCGGGAGATACACGCATTGGTAGCCCCGTTCGCCGATCCGGAGGCTGAGATCGACATCGTTGTAGGCCACCGATAGTTGCTCATCGAATCCGCCCACCTCGTCGAATACGGACCGGCGTAGCAAGGCGCATGCGGCAGTCACGGCAGCAACATCGCGTACGCAGTCGCGGTAAAGGCCGGCATCGCCGTATTGAATGTTGGAGGCGACATACCCGATCCCGATTACGACGCCTTCGTGTTGGGCCTGCCCATCGGGATAGGAAAGACGGACACCGACTTGGCCGACTTCGGGTCGCATGGCCTGTTCGGCCATTTCGGTGAGCCACCCGTCGGCAGTGACTGTGGCGTCATTATTCATGAGCAGGAGCAAATCACCTGACGCGGCGCGGGCTCCGAGGTTCATTTGGGCCGAGTAGTTGAAAGGGTGTGGGTAGCGAACAACCTTGGTATTGATGGAGTCGCAGGCGACAAGTTCGTCGAAGTAGGCGAGGGTGGCTGGGTCATCGGTCTGATTGTCGACGATGACGAGTTCGTAGTCGATCTCCGTGTACTGGGCAATCGCCTCAACACAGGAACGAAGGAGATCAACCCGGTTGCGAGTGGGGATAATAATGCTGACTAGGGGAGCGGTCGTGAGCGGGTAGCGGGCTCGATAGTGGGTTCGCTGGGCCCCTTCAGATACCGCGGCGTCGTAGCCCCGCCGAGCGAGCGCTTCGGTAAGTGCTCGCTCACCCGCATCGTGGGCATAGGGTTTGGCCTCTGGGTCCTCCGCTGTCGAACCCGCCACCGACCGCCATGCATACAACGGACGGGCGATGTGACCAATGTTGCTCGTTCGCTCTGTGGCGCGTAGTAGGAGGTCGTAGTCCTGGGCGCCATCGAACCCAGTCCGCAACCCACCGACGTCGCGCAGGAGGTCATGACGGTAGACACAAAGGTGGTTGATGTAGTTGGCGCTGGTCAGCAGGTTCGGTGACCAGTCGGGCTTCGAAAATGGCAGACGGTGAATGCCATCAGGGAAGATGCGCTCCTCGTCGGTGTACACGATGTCGAGATGGGGTTGCTGATTAAGGAGTCGCACTACCCAGTACAAGGCATCAATTGCCAGCAGATCGTCGTGGTCGACGAAGGTGACAAAATCGCCGGTGGCGGTGGCCAGTGCAGCGGTAGATGCCGCAACGATTCCAGCATTTTTAGCTAGTCGGGTGACACAAATCTTGTCGTGGACTTCGTAGGAAGCCAGTGTGGCGAGGGTGTCCGGGTGACTGGACCCGTCATCCGCGATGCAAAGTTGCCAATGAGGGTAAACCTGGTCGAGCACGGATTCGATAGCCGCAACCAGAAACTGAGGGTCGGTGTTGAAGGTGGGCATGATGATCGAGACCATGGGCCGCGAGGCAAACCGACCAATTGCGTCCGCCATGCCAGTGGTGTCGTCGGGTTGATCGTGGATGCGACGGCGCATCTCGTAGCGGTCAAACAGCGATGTTAGCGAGATCATCTTGTCGGTTTGTGCGCGGGTAAGGACCGGCGACGGCATGAAGGCACGTTCGAAGTCCGACACTATTTGATGGTTGTTAAATGGGCCGATGGGAGCTTCTTGCATCGTGATGGTTGGCGAGGGTGGGCATCTTTCCCGCACTTCGGCTAGTAATGCATCGCGATGCGTTGGGTCGATGAGTAGTCGTTCGATCAGTGTCGCTGCGCTCTCGATGGTGGGGAAAGCAAGTCCATTTGGCAGGGATTGGTCGTCGTAGATTCCGATAGCAATCGGCACCACTGCTGACGCAACGAACTGGGGGAGTGCCATCATGAGTTGGCCCGATGACGTGGCCGACACGACGGCAATGCCACACCGACCAGCGGCAGAGGAGATTGTTGGCTCAACCGTCGTCTCGCGAGCAATGGCACGGGCGCTTGGCACGCAGTCTGCTCCAACGATCGTGATCGATACCCGATCACCAAACTGATCAAGAAGGTGGCGAACTTCAGCTTCGCTGGTGGCGGACGGGTCCGTTGCCCATCGCCCCCAGTGGAGAAGTTCTGTGGTGGTCATGGGTTAGAGTTTAGGGCCGATGGCACCGCGCCCTCGGTATGACTCGAACGCCAGAACTCGTAACAAATGGTCTCTCCCTCTCTCGAAGAACAACTTGCCGATCTCACGA
>CAWKZT010000176.1:0-3414 GCA_963854565.1 Acidimicrobiia bacterium | reverse complement strand
CAGCCCGACCGAACTATCAAGCAACCTGTTGCCCGGCGATCCACTTGTACCGGTTGGCTATGAGAGACAAGACACCCAAGCAAGCCTGACCGCCGGGGTTGGAAGCATCGCGGCGGGCTTAACCACAATCGTCGTTACCCACAAACTCGACACATGGCTGTACCGGCACCGCATCTTTAACCTAGGCAAGCGCAAAGGCGCCTTCATAGGTGCCATGGTGGCGTGGGATTTCCTGTACTACTGGGAACACCGTTGGATGCACGAAATGCGCATTTTCTGGGCCCATCACGTCACCCACCATTCCAGTCAGCACTACAACCTGTCCACCGCGCTACGCCAGTCCTGGACAGGGGCAATCATGCATTGGGTGTTCGTTCCTATGCCGCTGCTTGGGTTTCCACCGGCCATGACCCTTCGGGCCAGCGAATACAACCTCTTCTACCAGTTCTGGATCCACACCGAAGCAATCGATCGACTGCCTGCCAGCGTTGAGGCAGTACTCAATACGCCGTCGCACCACCGCGTTCACCACGGCGCAAACCCGCAATATTTAGACCGGAATTACGGTGGAATCCTGGTGACCTGGGACAAAATTTTCGGCACTTTCGAACCAGAACTACGTCGAGTGAAGTATGGCCTCACCAAGAACATCCAAACGTTCAACCCCCTGCGAATCGAAGGCCACGAGTTCATTGCCACCGCCCGAGACGTGCTCAAGGCCAAGGGTTGGAAAAACAAAGTCGGCCATCTCTTTCGCGGTCCAGGCTGGAAATCGATCTCGCCACAATAATTTACCAACCCCTACTGCTAGGCCCTAGAGTTACGCCGTGACTGATCCAAGCTCTCCTGTAGAAAACGCCCTCGAAGAAGGCACCGCTCTCACGCTTGATTTTACAAAGCTCATCCAAATTGGAATGGCCGACCAGCAAGTCGTACCGGTCGTATTGGTCGATCACGAAAGTGATGAGGTGCTGTTTGTGGGTTATGCCAACCAACTGGCCCTTTCGGCCACCCTCGAACGCCAACAGGCTGTTCTGTGGTCCACCTCCCGTAACGAGCTTTGGCACAAAGGCGCCACCTCAGGCGACACTTTGTCCCTGGTTGAGGTTCGCGTGAACTGCGAGCAGAACTCACTGATGTACCGGGTCCGGGTCGATGGAAGCGGATCGTGCCACACCTCCAACGCCGATGGCGCCAGTCGCGACGGTTGCTACTACCGCGCCCTTGACGACACCACCACACTCCGATTTGTGTAGCGCACCTTGACTCAGCAATCACCCGGCGAACTCGGCAATACCCAAGCCTAAATATTCGGTGTTGATGCCGGCCCGACTATATGGCGGCCATCGGGTCGACCGCCAGAATACTGCCGCCCAAGTAGTGGTACCCCGTACGGGATTTGAACCCGTGTTACCGGCGTGAGAGGCCAGCGTCCTAGGCCGCTAGACGAACGGGGCAAGGACCACACTTAACTTTGTGGAGCTCGGAGAGGAGGACTCGAACCCCCAATAACTGGACCAGAACCAGTTGTGTTGCCTATTACACCATCTCCGAATGAATCGACATCCGATCCTATCGCAATAGGCGAATTAGCCAACCGAATATTTGTCCCTCCCGCGGATATCGACAGGGCTCAAGGGTTAACGCAGATTCGATAGACGGCGGAAACCAAAGGGGCGTCCTAGAACGACTCCTGCGGTCTCACGGGCTAGCTCACGAAACGATGAGGTGCCGCCCGCCGAAGAAAAGTCGGCCTCTAGACCTACGTCCTCGGCAATAAGTCGTGACCGTAGTGCGTGATAGGCATCGGACACGATGACTATGTCGTTGATTCCTCGATCGTTGAGCACCGCTCGAGTGGCAGACAGCTGTTCCCACGTGTTCTTGCCATCAACCACCACCACTAAATCCTCATCGGGCACGCCAAGCTCTCGAAGAAACTCATAGCCAGTAAATCCCTCGGTGAATCGGTCACCCTCTTGATTACTACCAGTCGTCACTATCAACTCAGCTTTGCCCGCCTCGTACAGGGCAAACCCATGGCGGAGTCGACGCTCAAAGACCGGCGAAGGATCGCCGTCATATTGGGCCGCCCCCAAAATGACAACAGCAGAGGCGGAGCCATCAAATGATGCGGTGGATGCACGCTGCACTTGCACAAACGAAGCCAACACATACAAACCACAAAAAAGCAGCGACATCCCAACCAGCCATCGAACCCGCCGGAACCCCCTGCGGGGATGCTTCACGGTTCGCTAGTTTCCATTAGCCCAACTGGGTCCGAGCAATTTCAAGCCTACGCCGCACTTCGCCACGGTCGAGAAGCACAATCGACTCAAACAACGGCGGGCCAACCGTCCGACCCGTCACCGCGACTCGGATTGGCGCTTGGGCCTTTCCGAGTTTAAGTTCGTTCGCCTCACCCACCGACAAGACCAGGTTGTACATGCCTTCTTGGGTCCAGTCGACGTCACCAATTCCGGCGATCACGCCGTCGAGCATTTCGCGAGACGCCTTGCCGTTGACCATCGTCTTTTCCCACGACTTTTCATCGGTAGGGGCATCGTCAAACATGAGCCAATCGATGAAACTTGGCGCCTCGGCCAAGGTGCGTACCTTGGACTGAATGATCTCAGCGAGAGCCTCAAACACCTCGGGTCGATACTGCTCAGATGTCCAAGGCGCCCGATCGGTGAGCCAAGGTTGTACGCGCGTTTTGAAATCATTGATTTCGAGGTCGCGGATGTAGCTGGCATTGATGTGACCCAGCTTCTTCATGTCGAAGAAAGCGGGTGCCTTGTTTACATCCTCAAGCGAGAACAACTCGATGATCTCGCTTACGGGCCGAATCTCGACATCATCGGGAGGACCCCAACCAAGTAACGCCAGATAGTTGACCATCGCCTCAGGAATGTAACCCTGTGCTTCGAAATCGGACAGGGCGACGGAACTTTTACGCTTCGACAACTTTTTGCGATCTTCGCCGACCAGTAAGGGTAAGTGGGCATAGGTTGGCGGCTCGCCGAACCCCAATGCGTCCCACAGCAGCCGCACCTTGGGCGTGGTGTTGAGCAAATCCTCGCCCCGAACAACGTGAGTAATGCCCATCTCGGCATCATCGACGGCGTTAGCTACAAGAAACACCGGAGTGCCATTGCTGCGACGGATGACGAAATCTTCGAGATCGCGGTTGGCGAACTCGACCTGACCCCGGACCACATCGTCAACCACAGTCGTGCCCTCGCGGGGAACCCGGAATCGCACCACGGCACCTTCGCCGTCGCTCATATCACGATCCGCACAGAATGCGTCGTAACCCGGTTTGCCGCCTCGTTCCTTATGGCGAGCATCGATTGCGTCGCGCGAACAATCACAAAAGTAGGCATCACCAGATTCGAGAAGCTGCTGCACCGC
>CAWKZT010000175.1:0-3522 GCA_963854565.1 Acidimicrobiia bacterium | reverse complement strand
ACCGGAGTCAACCAAAGGCAGACATGCTGCCACCACCGTAGTTCTACCGCCAGATTCGAACTCATCTATGCCCATGACTACGTTGCCTAATGCCCGTGTCATACGCGGCGTCCGTAAGCCGAGTTCTCCAAATGTTTTGCCCTCGATTGCGGCGTTCACGCCTAGCCGAAGAAGGACCGATCGGGCATTTGGCGACAAGAAAATAATGCGCTGTTGGGCATTAACCAGCACCACGCCATCGCCGATACGCGGCCGATGGTCGGTGGTGTCGGACTCACCGACATAGGGAAACTTTCCGTCGGCGACCATTCGATCAAGCCGACGACATACCGTAAAATATGCGACTTCGAGTTCGCCCGGATCACGTTGCGAATCAGGCGTGAACTGGCGTGAAACGACGCCTAGAACACGGCCTTCACGAACAATTGGAATATCCAGCACGCGAATCCGCGGCGGATCACGGAACAGCAATCCGCCGTCCATGAGATCTTGCCGTTCGAAGGCCGCAGTAAGCATGGGTCGGCCATGGGCCGGCACGATCTGCCCCACACGATCGTGCCGATACATAGTGGGGCCAGTCGTCGGACGGATCTGAGCCAAGATGATAAATTGATCGTCCTCGTCACGCACCCGACCAAAGAGCAACATGTCGGCGAACGAGATATCGCTGAGCAGGTCCCAGCTGGCGACGAGACGCCGCAAGTGCGCTATCTCCTCGGGGGTGAGGTCGGTGTAGGTGCGGGCGAGTTCGCCTAAGGAAGCCACAGCGGCAGATTAGCTGGGTTGTGGCCCCGCCGGTTGAAGATCTACGCCCCGAAACCGATCTTGGCGCCCGAGGCGTCTCCCTCGATATCTACATAAGCCACTTTGGCTACCGAAACGCCAACTTGTCGACCGCGCATGTCGGTCAACCAAAGGACTCCTTCGCCAGAGGCAAGTACCGCGTCGAGGTCATCGCGTAGCGCGGCGGCCTTAGTGTCGGAAGCCATTTCGATATCGAGTTCTTTGACGGTGTGCAGTACACCAATACGAACGTGCATAAATACTCCTAAGTCCTAATTGATCTTGAGTTCAGGGTGATGTCGCCGAGTTGGCGCCAAATCGACATCGATGGTTTTGGCAATCTGATTGAAGACCAAACTAGCTTCACCTTCGGGGTCAGTGACCACAATTGGCTGTCCGGTATCGGCGCCAATGCGCAACTCGGGGATCAGCGGTATTTGACCCAGAAGAGGAACATCGATGCGCTGGGCAAGTTCGTCGCCCCCGCCGCTGCCAAATATTTCGTACTTCTTGCCGTCGTCGCCGGTGAACCAGGACATATTTTCGATGACGCCGTTAACTTTTAGATTCACCTTGGCAGCCATGAATGCCGCTCGTTGCGCAACGCGCTGCGCGGCCGGCTGAGGTGTAGTCACGACATAGACCTCGCTATTGGGTAAGAACTGCGCCAACGAAAGCGAGATGTCACCGGTACCTGGGGGAAGGTCGATGAGGAGGTAGTCGGGATCGTCCCAGAACACGTCAGTAAGAAACTGTTCGAGGGCTTTGTGCAACATTGGACCGCGCCAGATCACTGGCTGGTCTTCTTCCGCGAAAAAGCCCATAGAGATCATCTTTACGCCATGGGCTTCGGGCGGGATGAGCATTTCGTCGATAATGGTCGGAGGCCGTTGCACGCCGAGCATTCGTGGGATTGAGAATCCCCATACGTCGGCGTCGACGACAGCCACGGACTTGCCTCGGTTAGACAAGGCAATAGACAAGTTCGTGGTGACCGATGATTTACCAACCCCTCCCTTACCGGAGGAGATCAGCAAAACTCGCGTGCGACTCGCGGCATCGGCAAACGGGATGCTGCGACCTTCCGCATGACCATGCGCTTGCTGTGATCCGGCTGTCGCACTGGGGTCGCCCACGAGCATTTCGCGCACTGCGGCGCGCTGATCGTCGGTCATGACCCCGAATCGCAGGTCGACATTGTCTACCTCAGGCAAGGCCACCAAGGCCTCGGTGACAAGGTTGGTAATTTCGTTACGTAGTGGACAGCCAGCGATAGTGAGGGTGATTTCTAGCGCCACCTGCCCGCCGCTAATAACGACATCGCGCACCATGTCGAGATCGACAATTGACCGATTGAGTTCAGGATCTTGTACGGGTCGCAGGGCTTCGATGACCTGCTCATTGGAAACTGGCATGTGGGGGGCCTTGAGGTGGGCACAGTCGGAGGAGATTTCCGATCTGGGTTTTGTTTAGACTACCGATATGGGGATCAACTTTCTCACCTGGGACGAAGTCCCTTACGGCGAAGTCCAAGTGGTTTCACCGCTCATACGGCGGGTAACCGCCAACAACCCTGGGCCTTATACCTACACGGGTACCGGTACCTACATCGTCGGGCACGGCGAAGTAGCAATAATTGACCCAGGACCCGATGACAAAGATCACGTTGCCGCGCTCCTACGGGCCGTGGCTGGTGAGCGTGTCGCCCATATTCTGGTCACCCACACCCACACCGACCATTCGCCCGCAACTGCCGCTCTTGCTACCGCTACAGGGGCCACGGTTTATGCCTATGGCCCTCACCCCGAAGAGCCAGACGACGCGGTTTCGTTGGAGGACGAAACCGATTCCGATGGAACCGAACCAAAGGAATCCGGCGATCTCACCTTCGTACCCGACATCGAACTACGTGACGGCGACGTCGTCGAAGGGCCGGACTGGACCATCGACGTCCTTTTCACCCCGGGGCATATTGCCAACCATCTATGTTTCGCGCTGCGAGAAGAGCAAGCGCTGTTTAGCGGCGACCATGTGATGGGTTGGTCCACCACCGTGGTACCGCCACCGCATGGCGATCTTCGTCTTTACATGCGCAGTCTCGAGCTATTGCTAGAGAGGGACGACGTGCGCTACTTTCCG
This sequence comes from Acidimicrobiia bacterium, assembly GCA_963854565.1. Taxonomy (GTDB): domain Bacteria; phylum Actinomycetota; class Acidimicrobiia; order Acidimicrobiales; family JAHEJN01; genus CAWKZT01. The sequence goes on along the minus strand of CAWKZT010000175.1, from coordinate 600 downwards.
ACACATGGACCATCCATTGAAAACCCGATCCCATTTACGGCGGCGCTCCTCGAACACCGCAAATTTCGTGAACGCCAAATAGTCGATCAACTTCGGTCTGGTGTAGATGCCATCGCAGACATGGTCGCCGTGATGTATCCGGACCTCGATAAACAACTTCACAAAGCAGCTGGTGCGAGTGTGTTGGCCCATCTCACCGCACTAATTGATGATGAAATGGTGGCCGTGGTCGGTAGCGGTAAAACATCCCGCTACCTGCTGCGGTGAGCTAGCTACCCGGTTCCGCCAGGTCAGCCATCGACAGGCCACAGGTCTCCAGGGAATCAAAGAAAGCGCTGGGATCCTCGGCATCGACGCCGTTGGCAATCATTGATTCGACGATGCAATCAGCGTCCTCGTCCGACATGCCAAGGTCCTTGAAAGCGTCGAGAATGCCGCTGGGAATCGTAATGTTTTCGTCGTCACTGTTTCCATAACCACTGTTTCCGTCGTCACTGATGATGTCGTCGACATCGACATCGGATTCGGAGAAATCAAGTCCGCAGGTTTCTTCGAGATAGTTCTCGATGTTGTTGGAAGCGTCTTCGTATTTGGCGTCGG
>CAWKZT010000174.1:0-3562 GCA_963854565.1 Acidimicrobiia bacterium | reverse complement strand
ATATGTTCGAGACCCGTTCGATCCCGGTCAACCGCTACCGCGCGGCCCATTGGGCCAAACTGACCGGTCCGTTGCCCGACGATCCAGTTATCGCCGCGTGTGGCCTCACCTTTGTTTCCGACGACAATCCAATGGAAGCCATCACCAAAACGCACCCGGACCGTCCCACAGATCGCGATCCCGAAACCTGGCCGTTCATGGGAGCGTCCCTCGATCATGCCGTCTGGTTTCATCGCCCTGCCCCCATCAACGAATGGATGCTCTACGACATGCGCCCCCACGGTATGGCCGGCGGTCGGGGTGTGGCGTTCGGCGAAGTGTTCACCCAGTCGGGCCTCCACGTCGCATCCATTGCGCAAGAAGGTTTAGTACGAGTTCGCCGAGACCCGTCGGCCTAACCGCGACCACCTCAGACTGACCTAAGGTCGTCGGATTAGTCATCCTTGGACCTACTAAGGCCCACCCATGGACGATGCCTGCTCTGCTTCTCACATGGGTTCGCTCGCAAAGCGAGTTTGTCAGACGCCCTTGGCCATGTTTTCGAAGCGAGTGAACTTGGGGACGAACACCAAACGACTGGTCCCGGTGGGTCCATTACGGTGCTTGGCAATGATGACTTCGGCTTCGTTGCGGTGCTCGGTTTCGGGGTTGTAGACCTCGTCGCGGTACAGGAACATCACGACGTCGGCGTCCTGCTCGATGGCACCGGACTCGCGAAGGTCGGCCAACATCGGGCGCTTGTCTTGACGACTTTCGAGCCCACGAGACAACTGCGACAACGCAACCACGGGGCATTCGAGTTCACGGGCCAGGATCTTAAGACCACGGCTGATCTCGGAGATCTCAACCTGGCGGGACTCGGCCCCAGACCGGCCCGTCATGAGCTGAATGTAGTCGACGCAAATCATGCCCAGGGGACCGACACGACTCTTGAGGCGGCGGGCCTTGGAGCGTATGTCCATGATGGTGAGGTTGGGGTTGTCGTCGATCCAAATTGCCGCCTCGGCCAAACGCCCGACGCTATTTGAAATCTTTTGCCAATCATTGGGATCGAGTTGGCCGGTACGCACCCGTGATGCGTCTACCTTGGCATCGGCGCACAACATGCGTTGGCTGATTTCGAGTTGGCCCATTTCGAGCGAGAAGAACAGGCATGGCTTGCCGGCGTAATCGCGGCTACCCATTGCCGCATTGACCACGGCTCCTAAGGCGAAACTGGTCTTACCCATGGCGGGTCGGGCACCAATGACGATGAGGGACGAGTTCTGCATTCCCGACATCATTTCGTCGAGATCGCGATAGCCCGTTGGCGTGCCGGTAATGGAATCGCCCTGCTCGTACAACTCTTCAAGACGGTCGAGGTTGCCTTTGAGGAGGTCTTTGATCTCGGCCATGGAGTCGACCACACGACCCTGAGCCACATCAAACATGAGCGTCTCGGCCGAATCGACTGCCTTGGTGACATCGTCGGGCTTGGAGTAACCAAGCTCGCTAATATCGCCAGCGGCACGAATTAGGGCCCGCAATATGTAGTGGTCATAGATGATGTCGGCGTACCTGGAGGCGTTGGTGGCCGCTGGGGTACTGGCCTGGAGATCGATTAACGCCGATGGTCCACCGATAGTTTCGAGCAAGCCGGCTCGATCAAGCTCGTCGGCCACGGTGACAGTGTCGGCCGGCTCGCCCGCGCCGTACAGCGACGAGATTGCCTCAAAGATGTGACCGTGGGCCGGACGGTAGAACTGCTCGGCGGTACAAACCTCCATCGCATCGGCGATGGCGTCGCGAGTGAGCAACATGGCTCCGAGCAACGAGCGTTCGGCCGCTAAATCTTGGGGCGGGATACGAACGGCTTTTTGAGCAGTAGATTCTGATGAATTTAGATCCGGGAAGTATTCTGACACGACGATTCTTAACGACCTAGAGGAAGCACTCCAACAGCGATGGGCAGGAATTTAATCCCATTGTCGCTAGGGGGTATGACATTGTCGCCGGGTGCGGGCCCGATTGCGCCCCAGTTATGCACGGATACATCGCTCAACTTGGGGTTTTCCTGTGGACAGTCTGTGGACGGCGGTAAAAACAGAACGGGCCCGGGGATTGCTCCCCGGGCCCGTTCTAAATACTTGGTTGGGTTGTGTCGTTAGACGGCAACAACCTCGACCTGGATTGCAACGCTTACCTCGGGGTGAATCCGAGCAGAAACGCTGTGCATACCAAGGCTCTTAATGGCATCGCCAGTGAGATCCTTGCGGTCGATGGTGACGTTGACTTGTTCGCTAAGGGCCGCCGAGATATCGGCGGTGGTAACCGAACCAAAAAGCTGACCCTCGGGGCCAGCGTTGGCACCGATACGGATGACCTTCTCGGCAATGCGAGCAGCCACGGTCTGTGCTTCGGCCAAGGTCTTGGCTTCGGCAAGTTCGCGGGTGCGACGCATAGCAATGGCCTGCTTTTCGGCACCAGGGGTGGCCTTGAGAGCAAGTTCATTGGCAATGAGGTAGTTGCGTCCGTAGCCATCGGAAACGGTGACGACATCGCCACGGTTACCAAGATTGGCTACATCGGCACGAAGTACGATTTTCACGATTCGTTCTCCTCAGTGGTGGTGGCCTCTACCGCATCAACAGGTGCCGTGTCGGTAGCGTCCTTGCTCGGCGGTGGACCCGACGGGCGTGGTGCTGGACCTTCGACTCGGCGATCGCCCTTGTCGCGACGAGCGCCGCCACGTTGGGTGGTGACCCGGTTGGTGTAAGGAATGATGGCCATCTCGCGTGCGTTCTTTACGGCGCGTGCGATGGTGGACTGTTGCTGTGTGCTGTTACCAGACACGCGACGAGCGCGGATCTTGGCACGGTCAGAAACGAAGCGACGCATCAGGCTTGCATCTTTGTAATCGACGTATTCGATTCGCTCTTGGGTGAGAACGCTGACCTTCTTCTTGGTCCGGCGTCCATTGTCTTTTTTGGGGCTCATGCGGCGTGCTTTTGCCATTAGAACGGCTCCTCATCGGGGTTGTAGGCGGGGGGCTCATTGGAAACGGGCTTAGGTGTGCCGCCTCCTTGGGAGCCAGCAAAGTTACTGTCTCCGCCGGTAAATTCGTTACGGGTAATTTCGGCGCTGGCCCAGCGAAGGCTGGGGGAAACGTCGTCGGCAATGATTACGACCTTGGAGCGGCGATCGCCCTCCTTGGTTTCCCATGATTGCTGTTCAAGACGTCCGTGAACGACGACTTTTGTACCTTTGGTGATTGTTTCTGAGACATTTTCAGCCAGCTTTCGCCAGCACGTCACGTCAAAGAACGAAACCTTGTCCTCTTTGCCATCAAATCCTTTTTGGGTCCAAGCGACGCCGAAAGAGCACAACGCTGTGCCACTAGGGATGAAGCGAAGCTCGGGGTCTTGGGTGACGTTTCCGACGATGGTTACGGTGTTATCAAATGCCATGGGGTTCTCCTAGTTGGCAGCGGGTGCTGCCGCTTCGACTTCGCCAAAGAAACCACGGCGGGTAGCTTCGGCGTCGGGAAGACGCAACAATTTATGGCGGACAACTGCGTCCGCAA
>CAWKZT010000173.1:0-3616 GCA_963854565.1 Acidimicrobiia bacterium | reverse complement strand
CACCGGATCGTTTTGCGCGCCCGCACCACCCGCCGTCGCGAGGATGGCGGATAGTCCGATCGCAGTGAGTAATGAAGCAATAAGTAGTTTGCGCACAAGGCTCCGAACGGCAGATCGCTACGATGAACTGCCCATGATGACGTCTGAATTTTTCACATCGTGTGGTGTGCTTATCGTCGCCGGAAAGGGCGGCGTGGGCAAAACCACGGTTGCCGCGACCCTCGCCACCGCAGCGGCCAGAAACGGCGCCGCAACTCTACTAGTAGAGGTGGACGGAAAGCATCAACTTGCCGCACTCTTTGAGTGCCAGCCGCTCCAATACACCCCAACACCGATCAATGTTAATGGTTCAGGCACGCTTCACGCCATTCGACTTACCCCCGATCGGGCGCTCACGGACTACCTCAATCACCGAGGCATTTACCGGGCCCTTAAGCGCATCCAAGGCGACAAGGTCCTCGATGCTTTGGCCACGGCGACTCCTGGTGTGAAGGATCTGCTTGTCCTGGGAAAGATTCGACAAATGGACGCGGAGAACGAGTACGACCTCATTGTGGTTGACGCACCAGCATCCGGCCACGCGATCAGCCTGCTTCGATCGGCCGCTGGTGTCGCCGACTCGGTCGATACCGGGCCATTACATGAACAAGCTGTTCTGGTACGAGACATGTTGAGCGACGAAGACCGCTGCCAAATCGTGTTAGTTACGTTGGCTGAAGAGACGCCAGTGACCGAGGTAATCGAAGCGGCCTACCGACTTGAGGACGAAATCGGGATCACCCTCGGTCCACTAGTTGCGAACGCACTTACCGCGGATGCGCCCGATAGCCCTGTTGATGCGCAACTCGTCGACCTTGCACCTGATCTCGCCGAATCATTGCGCCTAGCGACGGACTTCCAACAAAATCGCGTTGTTGTGCGAGATCAACAACTCACCCGTCTCGACACCGAACTGCCGCTGCCTCGGATCCACTTGCCTGCCATCGAAGACACCCCTCTCGGACGAACCGAACTTGACCAACTTGTCGAGGTCCTCGAATCCGAAATCAACGAACTGGGCAGTTCCTCGTGAGCACAGTCGACAAACTTGCCCGCGAGCAACAGGTAATCCTGTGCGCCGGGACCGGTGGCGTCGGCAAAACTACGGTTGCCGCGGCGATAGGTGTGCTTGCTGCCCAAGCAGGGCGAAGAGTGGCGGTCATCACCGTCGACCCGGCCCGTCGACTAGCAGATGCCATCGGTGTCGAACTTACCAATCACCCCCAGGTCATCCCCGGGACCTGGTCCGGTGAACTGTCCGCCATGATGCTCGACGCCAAAGCAACGTTCGATGACCTCATCACCCGCGAGGCCGGCGACCCCGGCCAAGCCGAACGCATCTTGTCCAATCGTCTTTACCAGAACTTGTCCGCAGTGCTATCGGGAACCCAAGAGTTCATGGCGAACGAGAAACTCTTCGACCTTCATCAGTCAGGTAAATACGATCTCATCGTCGTCGACACGCCTCCGACGCGCAACGCACTGGACTTTCTCGAAGCCCCAGACAACCTGATCAAGTTTCTCGATGGCAAAGTCATGCGACTGCTGTTTCCCCGTCAAGTGCGGCGCGTGGTCAACACTGGGCTGCGGATCATGTTGAACCAAATCTCAGCCGTCGTGGGCGCCCGGATCGTCGAAGATGCTTCCGGGTTTCTCAAAGCTTTTCAGGGCATGGAAGATGGTTTCCGCCAACGCGCCAAAGAAGCATCCGCTCTTCTCGCAAGCAACCAAACTTCGGTGGTAATGGTGACTACACCTCGAATCGAAACAGCCGAAGAAACCGTGTGGTTCGCCGACCAGATATTTGCTCGCGGACTCAGCATTGGTGCCGTGGTCGTCAATCGCACGCACCCTTCGTTCTCCGACCGAAGTGCTGATGAACTTGCCGATGTGTGGGACAACTACGGCGAGGGCCCGTTAGCTGATGGGCTTGGCGCACTGGTCGATATCCAAATGCGTGTCGAAAGTGAACGAGACGCAATCGCCTTCCTCCACGAGCGCACCGGTTCGGCGCCCATTGCAACCGTCTCGCTGCTTACCGGCGATGTCAGTGACCTCGCCGGCGTATCGACTATCGCGAACCTGTTGGGAAAGACCTAACCCTATTTAGGCGAACTATGCGTCCTCGGTCAGCGCAGCTACTGCTTCTTCGAGACTTTCCTTCACCGGGACAATGCGATCGAACCCTGTGGTGTGCAACAAGCGCATGAGTGCCGGACGATTGCAGGCCACAGCAACCTGATTCTCATTCTCGCGAGTCTTTCGAATCCCGCCAATTAGCGCTCCGAGGCCAGCCGAATCCATAAATGGCACACCGGAAAGATCGATTACCACAGCCGGCCGCTCGGACAATTCGGTTAGGGCTTCGCGAAAAGCAGCCACGGTGTAAGCATCGAGATCCCCGGCTGGGCGACACACGACATAATCATCAGTTTCTTCGATGGCTATTTCTAACATGGGGCCCTCCTGCGAACGGTTGCTGCAAGCGTAGCGGGACAAAGCCATGACTCGGATTCGCCCCCAGTCTGTGCTCGCTCCGACTACGCTGACTACCAATGGCTGAGATCCTCCTGGCAACCGCCGCCGACCACATTTTCGACAACATCAGTGCCACGCTGGCTCGACGCGGCACACGGGTAAGTCGGATCACTAAGGGCACTGACGTGGCCGCTACCGTCGCTGAACTGAAGCCCGATGTAGTGTTGCTCGATCTTCAAATCGGCAACATGGGCGGAGCTGCGGCCTGCCGCAATTTGCGCCTGGAGCAGGGCGCTAACCGACTTCCCGACACCAAAGTTATTATTTTGCTCGACCGCGAGGTCGACAGTTGGATGGCAACACAAGCCGGTGCCGATCTCTCCCTTACCAAGCCGCTCGACCCTCTAAAGCTTCGCCGGTCAATTAGCAAACTGCTCGCTACCGACGTCGCTTAATCACCGAAAATAAGGCGCACCGAGACGCACCACCTGGGATAAAGTAGTCGGGCGTACACGGGCTGTGGCGCAGCTTGGTAGCGCGCCTCGTTCGGGACGAGGAGGTCGTCGGTTCAAATCCGGTCAGCCCGACACACATGTCAAAATCCACAGAATCCACCATTATCTTCCACGCCGCTCTCCCCGATGAATGGGAAGCAGCCCAAGATGTAGGCCTGTACGAAATGAGTACCCGCGGGGTGACTCTGGCGGACGAAGGGTTCATTCATTGTTCGAAGCGCAGCCAGGCAGAAGGCGTCGCCAATCGCTACTACAGCGACATCACTAACTTGGTCTTGCTCACCTTGGATCGTCAAACTATCGGCTCACCAGTCGTTGATGAAGTCGCGGTTTCGACCGGTGAAAGGTTCCCCCACATTTATGGGCCAATCCCCGTGGCGGCCGTTGTAAGCGCTACCGCGTGGTCGGTCGGTACTGATGGTGTTTGGCGGTTTCCAACAGCGCCGTCAAGCTTTTCCTAAACCGTTTCGATTGCACCCAAACTTATGCAGACTTCGCCGCACCCCGTTTGATCAGGCCACAGGGCCTGGTTGGCGCCTACAACCCCTGCAAATACTCGGGTAGTGGCTCCGCGTGGACCACGG
>CAWKZT010000172.1:0-3644 GCA_963854565.1 Acidimicrobiia bacterium | reverse complement strand
CCTGGACACAGTTGGCGTCGCGTGGTTCGACCGCAACAATGATCGGGCGACGCTCGCCTGACCTGTAGTGCGTAACAGCGGCCGCCATGAATGCTCCAACACCAACCGGTACAACAACGAGATCCGGATGGGGAAGTCCACTTGCGTCGATCGCGTCGTCGACCTCGCCGAAGATCGTCGCGTACCCCTCGACTACTTGCGCGGGAATTGTCGTGTAACCGTCCCACGAGGTGTCCGACACCACTAGGCAGTTGTCGGTTGCTTCTTGCCCGGAGCGCGCCACTGCGTCGTCGTAGTCGCCGTCGACCACCGATACCACAGCGCCCTCTGCCTCCATCGCGCGAATTCGAGCAGACGCCATTCCCTTTGGTACGAAGATTCTCGCTTCGAATCCGAGAAGTCTTGCCATGAACGCAACCGCCCGACCGTGGTTTCCGTCGGTCGCCGTTGCAAGGGTGAACGGGCGCAGGTGAGCGAGGTTCGCCGCCAACTCGTTAATGTTATTCCAAGGCTCTGGTTCTTCGCCAATATGGGCGCAGATGGCCTGGTAGGTCGCCCAGGATGCGCCCAAAATTTTGAACGACGGTAGGCCCATGCGCCGTGTCTCCGCCTTGATGAGAACCCGGCCGACGCCGAGTTTCGCAGCCAGGTCGGGAGCGTCAAGTAGCAACGTTGGTGAGTACGCCGGCATCCGGCGATGAAATTCTGTGATTGCTGTGGGTGGTGCGGGCCAGACCGTCTGGTCGCGCAGAGTGTTCTTCGAGATGAGTGCAGTGCATGCGGCCTCAGACATTCTCCGACCTTAACAGACCAACTTAACAAGGCGCAGTCCCCTACGCCGCTCGACAGCAACCTCATATAGACGTCAGATCTAGCCGTTTGGAGTCAGTCAAAATTTCACATGTGCAGTAGCCAGTCCTAAGCTGATACCCATGAGCACAAAAAATGAAGGTTCTGCTATCGACGTTGCCCGTATTGAAGCCGCAGTACGAGAAATCCTTGCGGCACTGGGCGAAGATCTCAACCGTGATGGGTTAGTTGACACTCCAACCCGGGTGGCCCGCTCGTACCTCGAGATTTTGGGTGGCTACGACGAAGACCCTAAAAGGCACCTCGACCGACAATTTGACGCCGAGCACGACGAACTCGTAATCGTGCGAGATATTGCGTTCTATTCGCTCTGCGAGCATCACATGCTGCCATTCATAGGCCACGCGCATATTGCCTATATCCCCAACGCCAGCGGTCGGGTATGCGGACTGTCCAAACTTGCCCGGGTGGTGGACGGCTATGCGAGAAGATTGCAAGTCCAGGAACGACTGACTGTACAAATAGCCGACGCGATAATGGACCGACTCCAGGCTGCTGGCGTCTTGGTTGTAATGGAAGCTGAACACCTTTGCATGACTATGCGCGGTGTCTCCCGTCCCGGGACCTCGACAACGACCTCAGCAGTACGCGGACTCTTAAAAGACAATCCCGTCACCCGCGCCGAGGCGCTCGGCCTCATCCGCGTCTAGCGCGGGCAATGAGCCACCGAGAGTCCACACCTAGCCAGGTCATATTGCGAGTGGGGATTTACCTCGGATAAACCGATCCGCCATTATTGCCATCACGCTCCAATAGCCATCGATGCTCGGGACCAAATCGTTCGCATCAAGCGATATCGACTCAATAGCTCCACCTGGAGTCCACGAAATAGCTGGCACGGCCAATCCGGAATGGTCCAACAGTTGTAACAGTGCGGTAACCGAGATTTCAACGAGGCCAGCGACTTCCTGGGTTGACGGCGCGTATTGATCCAGGCTGCGATCATCAGCGAGCAAAAAGCTGTGTACCCGCTCACGGTTTTGACCCTCACCGTCGTCATCAGCCAACAGCCGAACTCCCAACGACACAAGTGAAAGCGGGTCAACGACGATACCTAGTTCTTCCCTTGCCTCTCGAACTCCGTCCAGTATCTGCTCACCAGCGGTCAGGTGTCCGGTAACGGATAAATCGAGTAGTCCTGGAAACACCGCCTTCGTTTCAGCGCGACGTTGCAAAATCACCGACTGTCGACTCGGGCATACGACGAGACAATGAAAGACCTGATGCCAAGCACCTTCGAGATGTACGACGGCGCGGTCGGCGCGTGACCAGACCTGGCCTGTCGCAGGATTTACCACATCAAGTTGCTCGGCGTTCTCTGCTCGCATCTTCATGACCATAACGCCCCCTCCAAACGGACAAAGGAATTGGACGGTTGCCGTCGTCAAGGTTCTGATGTTCCCCGGAGAAACTCAAAGACCCCAAAACTGCCCGGCACCACCTACATGGAGCATTCCAATCGCGTGGTCAGCACCTTCTGGGCGATCGCCGCGGCGTGTTGGGCGAGCGATGACACGCCGATGCCGCGGTATCCCCAGCCTGCCAGGTGTAGATCCGGAAAATCAACAGCGAGATCGTCGAGTCGGTCGAGCCATGCGCCGTGGCCAAGGTGATACTGGGGAATTCCGGCTTCGTGTCTCACCACGCGGGCCCACGACGGCAAAAGTGCGACATCGAGGATTCGGCTCGCCTCCTTGGTGGCCAGTTGCACCAATTCATTGTCGCTGAGCGTGAGAACGGACGGATCGGCGGCACCACCGAAGATGCCCTTGAGCAGGCGATGACGGCCCGGCGCTCTGCCTGGAGCGTAGGACGACTCGAAGAGCAAGCCGAGGGTGTGAAGATCGGTGTCCGGACCGATGAGCGCCCCGAATCCGGTGGGTACCGGCAAGTCGGCCGCACTCCCTCCGAGACCCACCACGGCAACCGGGGCGGCATGAGCCTCATCGAGGAGGGCGGCAATCCGGGCCGGGACCACTCGTGCGGCTTGGGCGGGCGCCGGTGTCGGACCAGCCTCAAGCACGAGCGGGCGGCCACCAGAGTTTCATGATGGTGAACCGTGAATTCGCCAGGTTCTCGGCAAAGGTCACCGGGTTCCGCCGATAGCGAGCATGCGTTCAATGGGCCGAAGCGCCCGTTCGGCGATCTGGGGATCGACGATCACCTCGTAGCGATCGTTCTCCAGAGCATCTCGGATCTTGGCCAGGGTGATGCGCTTCATGTGAGGGCAAAGATTGCAAGGTCGAATGAAATCGACCTCGGGGATCTCCGCTGCCACGTTGTCTGACATGGAGCACTCGGTGACCAGCACGACCTGCGCTGGCTTGTTGACTTTCACGTAGTTGATCATCCCCGCTGTAGAGCCGACAAAATCGGCCTCCTCTAGTACGTCGGGTGGACATTCGGGGTGGGCGATGATCTCTATTCCGGGGGTTTCACGGCGATAGCCACGGAGTTCGTCGCCAGTGAATCGTTCGTGGACCTCACATGCCCCATCCCACAAGATGATCTCGACCTCAGTCTGCGAGGCCACATAGCGGCCCAGATACTCGTCGGGCAGGAAGATCACTCGATCAACCCCGAGGGACTCCACCACCTCGACCGCGTTACCCGAGGTGCAGCAGATATCGGTCTCGGCCTTGACCGCAGCACTGGTGTTCACATAGGTCACGACCGGTACCCCTGGGTACTGGTCCTTGAGCGCTCGCACGTCGGATGCGGTGATTGACTCGGCCAGCGAGCAACCGGCCTCAAGATCGGGAATCAACACCGTC
>CAWKZT010000171.1:0-3662 GCA_963854565.1 Acidimicrobiia bacterium | reverse complement strand
GGCGCAGGGCAACCGCGCCTGGCCCGTCTAGTCATCCATGAGTGGCGATTCATTCACCCATCTTCATGTGCATACCGAGTACTCGATGCTCGACGGTGCCGCCCGTGTCACCGATGTGGTCACTGCCGCGGCCAGAGATGGTCAACCGGCGCTAGGCATCACTGACCATGGGAACATGTACGGCGCCATCGAGTTCTACAAAGAGTGTAAAAACCAGGGCATAAAGCCCATCATTGGCACCGAGCTCTATCAGGCGCATGACAGTCGAGCCGAACGACCATCGCGACGCGGACGGGTCGATGATTCTGGTGGCGAAACCGAAGGTGGCAAGAAGCTCTACTATCACCTCACCGCACTGGCCGAAAACAACACCGGCTACAAGAACCTCATCCAATTGGCCAGCCGGGCTTTCATGGAGGGCTATTACTACAAGCCGCGCGTCGACTGGGAACTCCTCGAAGAGCACAGCGAAGGTATCATCGTCACCACTGGCTGTCTGGGTGGCCAGGTTCTGCAGGCATTGCTCCATGGCGACGACAAGGGTGCGCTAGAGAAAGCAGCGCGGCTGCAAGACATCTTCGGCAAAGACAACATGTTTGTCGAGATTCAAGATCACGCCATCCCCGAACAGCACCAAACCAATCCGAAATTGTTGGAGATAGCCAAGAAGATCGGTGCGCCGTTGCTGGCCACCAACGACAGCCACTATGTGCACCAAGATGATGCCGAAGCGCACGACGCGCTGCTTTGTGTGCAGACCGGTTCATTGATGAGTGACCCGGATCGTTTCAAATTTTCCGGCGATCAGCACTATCTCAAATCTGCCGCCGAGATGCGGTACCTGTTCAACGAAGTCGAAGTGTCGTGCGACAACAGTTTGTGGATCGCCGAACGCTGCGATGTCGAAATCGAGTTCGGCAACCCGCTGCTGCCCAACTTCCCTTTGCCCGAAGGCTTTGCTGATGACACTGCCTACCTTGAGCACCTCACAATGGAGGGCGCCAAGAAACGCTGGGGCGACAAGATTCCTGATGCAGCAGTGTCACGCCTGGCGTTCGAACTCAAAGTCATCGCCGACATGGGTTTCTCGTCGTACTTTCTCATCACCTGGGACCTCATCAAACACGCTCGAGATCGCGGTATCCGTGTTGGTCCCGGTCGTGGCTCGGCCGCCGGGTGTGCGGTGGCATACTCCTTGTGGATCACCGATCTTGACCCCATCAAGTACGACTTGTTGTTCGAGCGATTTCTGAACCCATCTCGTGTTTCGATGCCTGACATCGACATGGACTTCGACTCCCGCCACCGAGACGAACTCATCCGTTACGCGGCCGAAAAGTATGGCCGTGACCACGTAGCCCAGATCGTGACCTTTTCCACGATCAAGGCCCGTGCTGCGGTACGCGATGGTGCCCGCGTGCTGGGCTACGACTATGGCGTGGGTGACCGCATCGCCAAAGCGATGCCGCCGCTCATCATGGGCCGCGACACCCCTCTGTATGCCTGTCTCGAAAAAACCGAGAAGTACGCCGAGGGCTACAAGATGGCCGGCGACATCCGCAAAATGTACAACGAAGACCCCACCTCTAAGCGGGTCATCGAAGTTGCCAAAGGACTCGAAGGACTGCGTCGAGGCGATGGTATTCACGCCGCGGCCGTGGTAATTACCAAAGAACCTCTTACCGAGTACCTGCCTATCCAACGCAAGCCGGACAGGAACAAAGACATCGAGATGGCCCCCGTGGTCACCCAGTATGAGATGGGCGCCGTCGAAGAACTCGGCCTACTCAAGATGGACTTCTTGGGCCTACGAAACCTTGACGTCATCGAAGATGCTCTCGACAACATCGAAATTACCACCGGCACACGCATCGACATTGACAACGTTGATCTCACCGACCAACCAACGTACGACCTGTTGGCCGCCGGTAACTCGATCGGGGTGTTCCAGTTGGAATCCACACCCATGCGAGCGCTTATGCGCTCGTTGGCTCCCGACTCGTTCGAAGATGTCGCGGCGTTGGTGGCGCTGTACCGGCCCGGTCCCATGGCCGCCAACATGCACAACGACTACGCCGACCGAAAGAACGGTCGCAAACCCATTGAATACGTGCATCCCGATGCTGAAGAGATCCTGGGCGACACCTATGGCCTGATGATCTATCAGGAAAGCGTCATGCGGATGGCGCAGAAGTTTGCCGGGTTCTCCCTGGCCGAAGCGGACTCGCTTCGCAAAGCCATGGGTAAGAAGATTCGCGCCGCTATGGAAAAAGAGCGCGAAAAGTTCATGGCGGGAATCGCCAACAATGGTTACGAAGAATCTCTGGGTAAAGAGATGTTCGACACCATTGCTAAATTCGCTGACTACGCCTTCAACAAGAGCCACTCCTACGGCTACGGCTACGTGGCATTCCAGATCGCCTACCTCAAAGCCAACTATCCCGTCGAGTACATGGCCGCGCTACTCACCAGCGTCAAAGGCAGTCTCGACAAGGCCGCGGTCTATCTCAATGAGTGTCGACTTATGGGCATCGAAGTGCTGGTACCTGATGTCAACCGTTCGGCGATCGACTTTACGGCCATCTTGTCCGATGCTGCCGATACCTCCGACAAGTTGGGCGAGATTCCGTTCGGTCTTTCGGCTGTGCGCAACGTGGGCGAGGCACTCGTCGCCGTCCTGGTCGAAGAACGAAAAGCCAACGGACCCTTTACCGACTTCTACGAATTCTGCGAACGTGTCGACACCCAAGTACTGCACAAACGAACCATCGAATCGCTGATTAAGGCCGGTGGATTCGATTCGCTCGGTCACCCGCGTCAAGGGTTGCTCAGCGTCTTCGAACAAATCATCGACCAGGTTATAGCCCGCCGTCGCGAGCACGACATGGGGGTCATGACACTGTTCGGTGATGACGGCGGCGGTGCCGATGTTTTTGACGAGACCGTTGTGATTCCCGATATGGAGTTCGAAAAGAAACAGAAACTCGCTTTCGAAAAAGAGATGCTGGGGCTCTATATATCTGATCATCCACTCAAGGGTCTGGAACGGCAACTCGCCCGAAAATGTGACGCCCAGATCCTCGATATCGCCGAACTCGAAGACGGTGATTTTAAAATGGTGGGCGGTGTCGTCACAGCGCTGCAACGTAAATGGACCAAGAAGGGCGACCTCATGGCCGTCTTCGTACTAGAAGATCTGGGCGGGTCTATCGAAGCCATGGTGTTCCCGCGCACGATGTCGGAAATCAATCATTTGCTCAACGACGACGCCATTGTCGTGTGCAAAGTTCGTGTCGACAAGCGAGATGACCTCCCCAAATTGATCATCATGGAGCTAGATCTCTTCGACGCCGAGGTATCAGATACGGCTGACCCGGTGAATATTCAATTGCCCGAGCGCGGTCTACCGGACGACAAATTTACGGCGTTGCGCGAACTTCTGGCCGAATATCCGGGTAAGAGCGAAGTGTTTATCTATCTCGGCGAAGTGCAATACAAACTGCCCGGCGACATGCGGGTCAACTCTCGTAGTGGGTTGGTCGGCGAGCTGCGGGTGCTCCTCGGCCCCGATGCGATCAGACTGTAAGTCGTTAGCCTCTTACCACAGATGGGCCTGCACATTCCACCCAAACGGGGTTGCACGAAATTCCAATCTCGGGTGC
>CAWKZT010000170.1:0-3714 GCA_963854565.1 Acidimicrobiia bacterium | reverse complement strand
CTGCTCGGACCGATACAACCGGGCCACTTCGTATTCGTCTTTGTAGGCCATCAACTTGTAGAGGTAACGAGCAACCGCCTCGGTCAATCGAGTGTCGTCACCAACTGAGGCTTCGGCGACTCGAACCGTCTGTACGAACTCGACATAGCTTCGTGAGTAGCCCTGGTTTTGATAGTCAATGAGGTCCGGGACCCGGATAGTCAGCAAGCGAGTAAGTTCGGCCGACGGATCTTCGACCTGCTCCATGAGAGTGGCCACCTGAGGCGAAACGGTAGGCGTCGAGTCAACGGCAACAAGATCGAGTCCATCAACCCACTCCGGATCGAGCACCATCTGGCGACCCGCCCGGAAGGCCTGATGATTCATGTCCACCGCCGTACCGTTGATCTCGATAGCTCGCTCGATCGACGCCGCCGAGATCGGAATTACCCCTGCTTGATATGCGGCCCCGAGCACCATCACGTTGGCAGGTAGTTGCGTCTTAAACAGCGCATCAGACAGCGCTCCCGCATCGAAATACACATTACGTTCGGCCACCGTTGCGCCGTCGATAGCCGTGCGCAACGCGTCCCATTCGGGGTAACTGGTGGCAAGGTCCCGCACCATCACAGCGGTAGGCACCTGGTTAGATGACACAATCGCCACGGTGCGATCGGGTGAAGCTTTGGCAATGTTGATTGGTGTGACAGCGGTGAGCGGGTCGAAGATGAGGAAAGCATCGGCCTCACCACCGCCAATCTTGGTTACCTGATCGCCTGACGCATCAGCACCATGACGAATCTTCATGTGCGCGATAACCGATCCGGCTTTCTGCGACAAGCCGGTCTGATCGAGCCCATGGGCTTCTTTACCATCGAGCATTGTGGCCGTAGCCAACATCTGATTGATGGTCACCACACCAGTGCCGCCTATACCCACCATCACGATGTCGCCTTCGTCGAGTCGATCAGGCTCGGGCAGATCAGCCGACAACGGGGCGAAAAGCACACCCGCCTTTTGTGCGCCGGCGGGATCAGGAATGACCTCTACAAAGGCGGGACAATCACCTTCCATGCACGTGTAATCGAAATTGCATGAGGACTGATGGATCTGCGTCTTGCGCCCAAATTCGGTGTCGGTTGGTTGCACGGACAAGCACGTCGACTTGGCTCCACAATCGCCGCAACCCTCACACACCAGTTCGTTGATGAACACCCGCATGGCCGGATTAACCAGCGTGCCCCGCTTGCGTTTGCGACGCTTCTCGGCCGCGCACTCTTGATCATAAATCAGCACCGTGCAACCAGGAATGTCGCGCAGCAACCGCTGGGCTTCGTCCAACCGACTGCGATCCCAAATCTCAACTCCGGGGGCAAACGACGCGCCCCGCGGATACTTCTTGACGTCTTCGGTAACCACCATCACCTTCGCGGCACCTTCAGCGTGCATGGACCACGACAGTTCGGGCACCGGCATCTGCCCATCAATATTTTGGCCACCGGTCATCGCCACGGCATCGTTGTACAAGATCTTGTAGGTGACGTTGGTGCCAGCAGCAATAGCCTGGCGCACTGCCAGGCTGCCGGAGTGATGAAACGTGCCATCACCAATGTGCTGGAAGCGGTGCTCCATCGACACAAACGGGGCCGCGCCCACCCACTGGATACCTTCAGCGCCCATATGGCAGATGCCGAAATTGTTGCGCTCGGGGACGGTGGCCGACATGCCGTGACAACCAATGCCGCCACCAGCTTCGGACCCCTCGGGGACCCACGTGGAAGTGCTGTGGGGACAACCTGAGCAGAACGCGGCGGTGCGATTGGCGGCCGCATCTACAACCGTAATCGCTATGCGCTTTGGTTCGGCCGGAGTCAAGGCCTCGGCGCCGAATCGATCGCTGAGGAAAGGCCGGAGTAGACCCACCACTAAGTCGGTATCCATTTCACCATGACCAGGGAACCAGTAGTCGCCGGTAGCGGTCCGCTTCCCGAGCACCTGAGGCGCCTTAGCCACACCATAAAGAATACCCTTGACCTGCGATTCTATAAATCCACGCTTCTCTTCAATCACCACAATCGTGTCAAGACCAGCAGCAAACTCACCCAATGATGTGGGCTCCAGGGGCCAGATAACCGTCGGTTTGAAGATCCGGATTCCTCGCCGTTGCAGTTCGTAATCAGACAACCCAAGCTTGTCGAACGCGGCACGGACGTCGTAGTACGTCTTGCCAGCCGCAACAATCCCCAACGTGGCATCGCTAGTAGGAACTGTCGAGTAGTTCAGTCGATTGTGCGCTATCCATTGCTCGGCCGCGGGTAAACGACCGGCGTACTGTTCACGTTCCATCGCCACCGAGCCAGCGCCGATAAGCAAATCTTCCTGCGTGTGCGCCCATGGTTTGCCCTCGAACTCCCACTCGGGTCGAGACACCATGACCCGGCCCGGCCCAACCTTCACCGAGGTATACGCATCGGCCACGTTGGTAACCAACTTCAGCGCCGACCACGAACCGGCATAACGCGACATCTCCAAACCGAGCCGTCCGTAATCGAGAACCTCCTGCACTGTGCCCGGATACAGGATCGGAGTAGCCAAGTGTTGCAACATAAATTCCGACCCCGAGGCCAGAGTCGAAGACTTGGAACTGGGATCATCCCCCGTCACCATCAAAACGCCACCACTGGGATCTACGCCACTGATGTTGGCGTGCATGATCGCGTCGCCTGACCGATCAAGACCAGGCGCCTTGCCGTACCACATACCCAAAACGCCGTCGTATTTGCTTGACCAGTTACGCCTAGCTAGCTGACTTCCCCACACCGCCGTGGCGGCGAGATCCTCATTCACGCCAGGGGTAAAAGTAATGTTGTTGGCATCAAGCTCGGACTGGTTCTGCTCCATCAGAGCATCCACACCACCAACCGGAGAGCCGCGGTAACCACTTACAAATGCGGCATTGGCCAGGCCATCACGCCGATCGGCCCGCAACTGATCGATCAAAATGCGCAACATGGCCTGCACACCCGACATGGCGACATCACCATCGTCGACCCGGAAACGATCACTTAGTTCAAATTCGGCTAAAGCCATGGCAGCACCACCTTCGAAACGATTTCAAGGAAAAGAAGCAACAAAATTACATCGGGGGGATCGGGACATAAATCAACACCACTCTGACAATGCAGTCAGCCAGTGCCACGACATCTAATGTGTCACACAAGGGAACACCGACCTGATGTCGAACCCCTCCCCTGCACCTTCGCACAGACCTGAGTGCATAATCGACCCAAAACCCCGTAACGCTCACAAATCTTCCAGAACTCGAATGAGGCAGCATGACACGTAAAGCCATCGAAGCACCCAGCATCATTCACGCCAACCCGTTGCCGTCGGCCTGCATGGTGGGCCCGATGCTCGAAACCAGCGTGATCCCACCGTTCGACCCCAACACACGCGACATCCCCGAGTCCGTCGATGCTCAGGTCGCCAACCTATTCACCCACATTGGATCCATCCTCGAAGTGGCCGAGGGAACCTGGGACGACATCATCAAGATCACGTTCTTCGTACAAACGGGCGATGTGCGCCCGGCCATTAATGGACCGTGGTTGGAACACTTCCCCGACGCCGAAACCCGCCCCGCCCGCCACACCCAGGTAGTCGGAGGCAACGGCCCAGCAATGGCCAAGTGCAGTTTCACCGCCTACATCGAGCAATAGCCCTAGCCCAACCCTC
>CAWKZT010000169.1:0-3781 GCA_963854565.1 Acidimicrobiia bacterium | reverse complement strand
TGCGATATGTCGTGTCGAGCACGGAACCATTCGCAAAGGCTCAACAATTGCTTGGTGTAAGGCCGATGGCACGATTGCCAACGCCAAGATTGGCCAACTTTCCATCACCGAAGGGCTCGAACGCGTTGACGTCGAAGAAGCTGGCCCGGGCGAAATCATTACTGTTTCCGGTATCGAAGAGGTCACCATCGGTGAAACCCTCGCCGACCTAGCTGACCCTCGTCCGTTTCCCGCTATTACCGTCGACGAACCCACCCTCTCGATGACTATCGGTGCGAACTCATCGCCCCTCGCAGGCAAAGAGGGCTCCAAGCTCACCGCTCGCCAGATCAAGGACCGCCTCGATAAGGAACTGGTCGGCAATGTCTCGATCCGGGTGAATGACACCGCACGGCCCGATACCTGGGAAGTCCAGGGTCGTGGCGAATTGCAGCTAGCCATTCTTATCGAGCAGATGCGCCGCGAAGGATTTGAGCTCACCATCGGCAAGCCGGTAGTACTCACCAAAGAAATCGACGGCAAGGTTCACGAACCCACCGAACGCATCACCATCGATGTACCCGAAGAACACGTCGGTTCGGTTACCCAACTTCTGGGTGAACGCAAGGGCAAAATGGAAAACATGGCCAACCACGGCCACGGCTGGGTGCGCTTGGACTACGTCGTCCCCGCTCGGGCCCTAATTGGTTTCCGTACACACTTCCTTACCGAGACACGCGGAACCGGCATGTTGCACCACATGTTCGAAGGATGGATTCCGTGGCAAGGCGAGTTGCGCACCCGTCCCAACGGGTCCGTAATGGCCGACCGCAAGGGCGTGGTCACTCCGCACGCCACCTTGCTTTTGCAAGATCGCATGGCGCTCTATATTGGCCCCGGTGCCGAAGTTTACGAAGGCATGATCATCGGCGAGAATGCTCGTTCCGAAGATATGGACGTCAACATCTGTCGCACCAAAGAACTCAACAACATCCGTACCCAGTCCTCCGATGACACCGTACGTCTAACCCCACCCCGAATTATTTCGCTGGAATTGGCGCTCGAAACGATTGCTGATGATGAGTGTGTCGAGGTGACGCCCGAAAATGTGCGTCTGCGCAAAGTAGCGCTTAACGCCGGCGAACGGGCCCGACTGCTCAAGAACAAGAAACGCCCGCGGGAGTAATTGTCGACCGTAGTGGTCGGGGCACAATCGACACTTTTTGGGGCCGTTACCTATTTTCCTGCATTCTTGGGTTGCAGTTGCTGTGTCACGTGCCAAGATGACGCCATGGTCTTTTCCGTCACTGTTCATGTCGAACTTCGTTCAGGGATTTCGGACCCCCAGGGGGCAACTATTGAGCGCTCCCTTCCCGCACTGGGATTCGACGGTGTTACCAATGTGAGGGTCGGCAAAATGCTGACGTTCACGGTCGATGCGGTCGACGCGGCGGCAGCCGAAACCGAAGTCCGCGATATGTGCGACCGGTTTCTAGCCAACCCAGTCATTGAGGATTCAACCATCTCGGTCGAGGCGGCGTAGACCGGTATGGGTACCACGGTTGGGGTCGTTGTCTTCCCCGGTACGAACTGCGAATTCGACGTCGTCGAAGCCATCGGTGAGGTCGGCGGGGAAGCCACCCTCTTGTGGCACGGCGATACAGATGTCGGTGCGGTCGACGCAGTAGTCGTTCCGGGCGGGTTCGCGCATGGCGACTACCTGCGTCCCGGAGCAATTGCTCGCTTCTCACCCATGATGGAAGCGGTCACCCAGTTCGCCAATGGCGGTGGTCCCGTTGTTGGTATTTGTAATGGCTTCCAGGTGCTGACCGAAGCTGGGTTGTTACCCGGAGCGCTGCAAAAGAATGCCGGTCTAAAATTTAAGAGTGGCCAGTGCACACTGGTATCGGCCAACAGTTGGTCTTCGTTCACGACGGGCATGGAGGTTGGTACGCAGCTAGCAATACCGATTAACCACTTCGAGGGAAATTACACCTGCGATGCCGACACACTGGCCGAGTTGCAAGACAACGATCGCATCGTGTTTCGCTATGCCGACAACCCCAATGGATCGATGGCCGACATTGCCGGGATTTGTAATGCCGCGGGCAACGTGGTGGGCATGATGCCGCACCCCGAACGAGCCTGCAACCCATTGCTCGGCAGTACCGATGGGCAGCCGTTATTTAGGTCACTCCTGGCTTCATAATTTTATGGAAGTGGGGTGAGAGAGCCGGCAAGATTGGCTGAATTGCCCGCCGTTTGCCCGGCATGCCAGCCATTTGCGTTACCAATACGGGTTCGTGTTGTTCGTAAAGAAGGAAAAGCTTCGTGCAGGACCTTGTCGATTTCACGGGACCGTTCCCGAAGAACAGGTACCAGACTTTGGGAGCCTCGAACCTCGGCGTCGTCGGTAACCCGTTGGTCGGCCTCAGATAGTCGTTGACCGATCCGGCTCGCGAATCCAGCAATGAACGCGTTCCGAAACGACTTCGTGCGGTTGACGCCGCGGGCATCTATTTGCTTTCC
This sequence comes from Acidimicrobiia bacterium, assembly GCA_963854565.1. Taxonomy (GTDB): domain Bacteria; phylum Actinomycetota; class Acidimicrobiia; order Acidimicrobiales; family JAHEJN01; genus CAWKZT01. Next base: position 1,273 of record CAWKZT010000169.1, on the reverse strand, counting down.
CTCTCGGAGCATGGCGGCGGAGGCTTGGAAAAGTAGGGAGCTGAAAATCAGATCAGTTGCTTGAATATCGATGGGGTAACCGACGAGGGTGCAGTGCGACTGGCCAATAACAACCCGGCATCTGTTTGCTTGACCAACGGCTCCAAGAAGTTCGGCCTTGCGGCCGCGGTACGGGTTATCGACAACGAGGTCAACCATTCGAACTGTCGAAGGTTCTTGGGTGCCATGGGACCGCACTGCGTCTTGCAACGAGTGGGTGGTGATCAGTTCCTGGGCCTTGGCCATAAACGCTGCCGCTTCAGCCTCGAATGTGGTCGCTTCGGCCTTTGCTATGAGACTGCGCACTCGGCGGAGCATTTTTTCATTCAGCATCGGACTGATTACTCGGTTTGTTTGAGAATTTGTCTTGTTCACCCTACGCCGATGGGGGGAGACAAGATAGGTTCGGAGGGTGACTGAACCGGTGCACATTGCCCTTGGCCTAACCGATGAAGAGTTCGAAGAAATAGCGACCATTCTGGGCCGCCAGCCAAATCACTTAGAACTCGCGATGTATTCTGTCATGTGGTCCGAGCACTGCTCATATAAGTCCTCTCGTATTCACCTCAAGCGTTTGCCTGTCGAGGGCGAACGCGTGTTGGTTGGACCCGGCGAGAATGCGGGGGTGCTCGATGTCGGCGACGGGTTGGCCGTTGCTATCCGTATCGAGAGTCATAATCATCCTTCAGCAATAGAGCCTGCTCAGGGCGCAGCTACCGGGGCCGGTGGCATCCTTCGCGATATTTTCACTATGGGAGCTCGCCCGATTGCGCTCATGGATCCGTTGCGATTTGGTCCACTCGATGATGCTCGTAGCCGGTGGATAGCCGAAGGCGTTGTCGACGGAATTTCGTCCTACGGGAATGCAGTGGGCGTTCCGACCGTCGGCGGCGAGGTCGTGTTCGATGAAACCTATGCCGACAATCCGCTGGTAAACGTGCTCTGTTTAGGAACGTTGCCTGTCGACCGTCTGGTATTGGGCCAGGCTTCAGGTGTTGGCAACTTGGCCGTAATGCTCGGAAATAAGACGGGTCGCGACGGTATTGGTGGCGTGAGTGTGCTGGCATCTGCTGGATTCGCTGACGAAGAATCCGATGCTGCCAAACGACCCAGCGTGCAGGTAGGCGATCCATTCGAAGAGAAGCGTCTTATCGAAGCTTGCCTGGCGTTACTCGACGCCAAGTTGGTCGTCGGTATTCAGGATCTGGGCGGCGCAGGGTTTGTTTGTGCAACC
>CAWKZT010000168.1:0-3809 GCA_963854565.1 Acidimicrobiia bacterium | reverse complement strand
AGTTCGCGGACTCGATCTTTGGTCATCGACCCAATCGGTAGCAACAGTTTGGCCAGCTGATTTTGATCGAGCATATGCAGTACGTATGACTGATCTTTGGCGTAGTCATACCCGCGACCCAACAAGAGGGTGCCGTCGTCGGCTCGGACGACCTTGGCGTGATGGCCGGTAGCCACATAGTCGAACTCGAGCACTTCGGCCCGTTCGAGCAGACGATCAAACTTGATGTGCCGATTGCATTCGATACATGGGTTTGGCGTGCGACCGGCTTGATGATCGGCGATGTAGGGGCCCACGACCCACTTCTCGAAGTCTTCGCCAAAATTGAAGACGTGATGTTCGATACCTAACTGATCGGCTACCCGGCGCGCATCGTCGACGTCCGATACCGAGCAGCAGCCGGTATCGCTATCGCCGCCCCAAAGCTTCATGGTCACACCGGTGACTTCGTGGCCCTCGTCGCGAAGTAGAGCCGCGGCAACGGAAGAATCGACGCCACCGGACATGGCACACAGAACCCGGGCCATCAGCCGAACATCTTAAGGCGATCAAAAACGCCCGGAATAACCGCTAGTGCGTGATCGATTTCGGCATCGGTGGTGGCGAAACCTAACGAGAGTCGCAACGACCCCGCCGCCATGGATCGTTCCATTCCCATCGCCGCCAGGACATGTGATGGATCTTGCGCTCCGCTCGAACAACTCGATGCGGCTGACCCAAAAATATTCTCGCGTTCAAGAAGTACTAATAGTGCTTCACTCTCGACGCCTTGGACACATATGTGACAGGACCCGGCCACTTTCTGGCTACGGTCGCCGTTGACGACAGCGGTTTCGATCATGCCATCGACGGCATCCACAAGCCCGTCGACGAGGCGATCGCGCTGCGCGGCAATTCGGGCCACGGTTTCGTCACGAGTTGCGAGCATTTCTTGAGCGGCCGCCGCCATGGCCACGATGCCAGGCACATTCTGTGTACCACTGCGCCGATCGCGTTCTTGCCCGCCACCGATCAGCTGCGGGGCAATGTCCACACCTTCGCGAATCACTAATGCCCCGACGCCCTTGGGGCCACCAAACTTGTGCGCACTGATCGAGATCATGTCCGCCCGAGCCGCTGCAGTGGCTACATCGATCCACGGGAAGGCCTGCACTGCGTCGGTGTGCAACAACGCGTTCGGAGCATGCTCGGCTATGAGATCGGCGACGGGATCAAGAGACTGCACCACGCCGGACTCGTTGTTCACCAACATCACCGAAACAAGCGTTACCTCTGGTGTAAGGATTTCGGCCAAAGCGGCCAGGTCGACGCGTCCGTGGTTGTCGGTGGCCACGATTGTTCCACCGCAATGCTCAACAGCATGCAGAACTGCGTGATGCTCAGCCGCAGGGCACACAACGGTGCCTCCATGGCGTTGATAGGCGCCAATGATCGCCAAGTTGTCGGCTTCGGTTCCCCCCGCCGTAAACACGATGTCGCCCGGTTCACAACCCAAACCTGGGGCCAGAACATCGCGAGCATCATCGAGCGCCCGACGAGCCTCGCGAGCCATGCGGTGCGCTCCGGACGGGTTGGCGAAACATTTTGACATCATGGGAACCATGGCATCAATCGCCACTTGGCGAACCGGCGTTGTGGCCGCGTTGTCCAAATAGGCAACCGGTTCTGGTTCACCAGGGTTCTGCGTCATCCAAATAGGTTACCTGTGTCATTACCGAGCGAATTGCCGGATTTTAGGTCGGGTTTCGAAATCCGGTTTGCCCGGCTAGAAGATGGGATCAACCCAGGTTGTAGCCGCCCACAGCCCACCAATTAAAAACACCACGGCCAATCCGGCTGTGCCGGCAAAATCGGTCCACTTTTTCCCGGTGGTTCGGGGTGCTTCATACATCATCCATCCAGCGGCCAAACCGCCCAGGAAGCCTCCGACGTGGCCGCCGATACTGATGTTCGGCACCGTCAGACTGATCACCAAGTTGATGAGCAGCAGTGAACCAATGCCGCCAGCCCACATGCTGCGGCCGTGGGCACGCTGCGCTATCGCCAGGGCACCCACCAGGCCGAATACCGCCCCCGATGCGCCAACGGTCGCCGCGTCCGGTGCGGCAACGAGAGCGCCCATCGACCCGGCAAGAAGCGCCGTCATATACAACGACGCGTAACGCACCGGACCAAGCGATCGCTCGACACTTTTGCCCAGCATCCACAAAATGTACATATTCATGCCGATGTGAAGCGGCCCACTGTGAAGGAAGCCGCCCGTGATCAGTCGCCACCATGAACCGTCGAGGTCAATAAGCGGTCCGAACGTCGACCAGTCCTGCAAAGCAGAGAACTTCAAGCCGAGTCCGCCGTTGGTGTTCAACGTCAGCACAAACACCAATACGTTTAGACCGATGATGGCCTTAGTGACATACAACTGGCTGTTCGCGCCAGCAAAAGCGGCTTGTCCCTGCACCACTTTCTGGCGTCCAGACTTGAGACATTCCGGGCAATGAAAGCCAACCGAGGCTTGGTTCATGCACCACGCGCAGATGTGTCGATCGCAACGCTGACACACCACCCCTGCGGTCCGGTCGTTGTGTCGGTAACAGGTTGGTGACTGGTCAGCTTGGCTCACGCCCAAGACGGTACCCTGACCAGCGTGGCCAGATTGATCGCTTCTCTAAATGTCCCGTCCGACGGTTGGGTACTAGCCCACGAAGGCGGCTGGGACGAATTAGCCATGGTGGCTGCGCCACTTGTCGTTTTCGGCGGATTGTTGTTTCTCGCCAATCGGCGCGCCAACCAAATCCGGGCCCACAAAGAAGCCGCCGAACAACCCAACAACGTCTAACTAGTCGTCGCGACGTTCAATATCGGCCCCAATTGCCTGAAGGCGTCGGACAATGTTGTCGTAACCCCGGTCGATGTGATGAGGATCGGCAATGACCGTTTCGCCATCGCCCCGCAATGCTGCGACCAAGATGGCCGCTCCGGCACGAATGTCGTGTGACTTCACGGGTGCCGCCGACAAGGTTTTTCGACCGCGAATGACCGCGTGGTGCCCTTCGATCCGAATGTCTGCTCCCATCCGGCTGAGTTCGTCCATATAGCGAAAGCGTCCACTAAAGAGGTTCTCGGTAACTATCCCGACCCCGTCGGCCACCGACAACATCGCCACGCACATAGGCAGATAGTCAGTGGCTAACCCGGGATATGGAAGCGTCGAAATGTCGACCGACGTCAGGCGTTCACGGGCCATCACCCACAAACCATCGGTGACAGGTGAAATCCGCAACCCCATGGTGCCGAGCTTGCGACACAGCACCTCCATATGGTCGGCCCGTACGCCCTTGAGCGTTACTTCGCCGCCCGCGATGCCCACAGCAGCGAGGTAGGTAGAGGCGACTACCCGATCGGGGACCACCGTGTGCTCGACGGCGAACAGTTCGTCGACACCCTCGATCACAATATGGCTGGTTCCGGCTCCGAGCACGTCGGCACCCATGCAGTTCAACATCGCGGCCAGGTCGACGATTTCGGGTTCGCGGGCTGCGTTCTCGATGATGGTCTGGCCCTCGGCGCGAACGGCAGCCATCATGATGTTCTCGGTGGCTCCGACACTCGGAAAGTCCAGGGTCACCTCGGTGCCCTTTAGACGGTCACATCGACCGACCACATTTCCGTGAACCATCTCGAAGGAAGCGCCTAACTGTTCTAATCCAGCCAAATGCATATCGATGGGACGCGAACCGAAGTCATCACCGCCTGGCAAGGCCACGGTTGCCTCACCAAAGTGAGCCAACAAAGGCCCAAGTACAACAATT
>CAWKZT010000167.1:0-3829 GCA_963854565.1 Acidimicrobiia bacterium | reverse complement strand
GGTTCCCGCCAGGAGCCTGGTACCGATCGATGTTACCGAGGTTGTTGCTCGGTGGCCGCAGCTCAGCACCAGCGTTGAGTCCCGCACGGGCCGGGTCGTTGTTGATCGGTTGGTGCGATTTGACGGGTCCGAGGGTCTGGCCGGACTAAGCGTGGCCACCGGGTCTCCTGAGGCGGCAGAGGTCTGGGTGTTCCCGGTTGGCTTGGCCGAGCCTGGGGTGACTCAGAGCTATTCGGTATTCAATCCAAGCTTCGAAGAGACGGCCGAGGTTGATGTCGAAGTTCGTCTCGATTCGCCCGAAACCAACGGTGCAGTCGAGCCATTCGAGCTCAGCATTGCGCCTCGGCGCCGTGTCATCGTGGAAATCGGCGACGGAGCCTTCCACCCTTCGTCGGCCAACGCCACGATTACTGGCACGGCACGCGTGCCCGCCGGCATCGGCCATACGGTCACCGTGCGCACATTTAATCAGGTGCCGATTGTTGCGGAACAACTAACCACCGCAGTCGACGCCAACTCGGTAGCGACCGAAGCGGAGACGACTGAAGGTCCGGTCGCTGCCAGTACTGGACCTTTGCGGGGCGGAGTGACCTTTGCAACCGGAGCGCCGGTCGGGAGTACTCGACAGTTGCTCGTCGTGCACCCAGGCACCAGCACCTCGCTCACCATTGCGAACCCGTCGTTGTCCACTATCGCCCGTGTCTCTGTTGTGGTTGTTGCTGATGGGGCGGCACAGGCGCTCGGCGAATTTACCGATATCGAAATCGGTGCTCAACGTCGGTTAGTCATCAACAATCTCGATGAACTCGTGCCTATTGGCGAGACGTACTTTTTGATGGTCGAGTCTTCCGCTCCCGTGATTGCTCAAGGGATGGCACGGCCTGAGGGGCCCACCGGCATGAACACCTTTGTAGCAACACCAGTCGGCGGCGAACTCGTAGTTCCGGACTTCTTCGCCCAATAGAGCGACTCTTGACTGAGAAATTCGCCTAACTAGCGACGAGGGTTCTGACGGTGTCCGCCAGTTCGCCTGGGCGGATCGGACCTACCCAGGAAGCGCGCACCACGCCGTTGCTGTCGGCTAAGACGGTGGTTGGGACGCCGTCGATGCGGTAGCGGTCGTGAAGGAGTTTGGCCTCGTTGACCTCGAGCTTCTCGATGGCGACGCCACCTTGATCGATTGCGTCGACTTGTTGCCATACCTCGTCGCACACCAGGCAGGTGTCGGCCATGAACTCGGCGATTAGCCAAGGGGCTTCGGGGTAGGCGAAATCTTGACGATCCAGTTGCGTCGGCGCAACGAAAGAGCCTTGCATCGGCGCGGCCGGCTTACGGCGCTGCAACACCGCAGCTATCGCCAGCGCTCCCAGAGCAAGCCCCGTAGCGAGCAACAGTTGACTCACGGGCGAATCTAGCTCTCGGAAGACGAGAGCACAGCATCGTCAGCATTACCGTCGTCAGCGTTTCCGTCGTCGGATGGAGGGCCATCTTTGACCGCTAACTCGATGAGACGGGTTACTTCCGCGCCGTCGATGGTCTCGTGTTCAAGCAGTGAACGAGCCACCAGATCGAGTCCGTACCGGTTTTCGGTTAAGAGGTCTCGGCATCGTTGCTGAGCATCACGCAGGATATGTTCGACCTCTGCGTCGATTTTGTGCGCAGTCTCTTCGCTGTAGTTCTTGCCCGACACCAGGCTGTCGCCGAGGAATACTTCGCCTTGGCTGCCCCATGCTTGGGGGCCAACCTTGTCGCTCATGCCCCACTCGCGCACCATTTTGGAGGCGAGTTCAGTGGCCCGGACAAGATCGTCGCTAGCACCGGTAGACACAACGTCAAACACCAAGTCTTCGGCGATGCGGCCGCCCATCATGACCGTGAGACGGTCCTCGATGTAGTGCTGAGTGTAAATGTGGCGTTCTTCTTCGGGAAGTTGCATGGTGACACCGAGGGCCATGCCGCTCGGGATGATGGTGACCTTATGCAATGGGTCCGCGTGGGGGAGAATAGCGGCGCACAGCGCGTGGCCAGACTCGTGGTAGGCAATCGCCTCTCTTTCCTTATCGGAAAGCACCATGGATTCGCGTTTTTGTCCCATGAGGATTCGGTCGCGGCCGGATTCGAAATGATCATTGGTGACCATTGGGTCGCCTGCTCGCACCGCGAACAATGCAGCTTCATTGACGAGGTTGGCGAGATCGGCACCGCTCATACCCGGGGTTCCACGGGCAATGATGTCGAGGTCGAGATTTTCGTCGACACGCTTGCCCTTGATATGGACTTTGAGAATGTCCTTGCGATCGGAGAGTTCTGGCAGAGGAACGACTACTTGACGGTCGAAACGTCCCGGGCGCAACAGCGCAGGGTCGAGAATGTCGGGCCGGTTCGTGGCGGCAATCATCACGATGCCTTCGGTGGCCTCGAAGCCGTCCATTTCGGACAACATTTGGTTGAGGGTTTGTTCGCGTTCGTCGTGGCCACCACCGAGACCAGCGCCACGCTTGCGACCAATGGAGTCGATTTCATCGACGAAGATAATGGCTCGACCCATTTTGCGGGCCGTTTGGAACAGGTCGCGGACTCGACTGGCACCAACGCCAACAAACATTTCCATAAAGTCAGAACCAGTGACAGACATAAATGGAACGCCCGCCTCACCAGCTACGGCACGAGCAATAAGGGTCTTACCGGTGCCGGGAGGGCCGACGAGCAGGACACCCTTGGGAATGCGGGCCCCAATTTCGGAGTATTTGTCGGGTTGCTTGAGAAACTCGATGATCTCGGTGATCTCCTGCTTCACCCCGGCGTAGCCAGCGACATCGTCGAAGGTGGTTCCGGGCGTTTCACTGGAGTACGTCTTGGCTTTGGAACGCCCGACACTCATAACCCCGCCCATTTGCCCTTGGGCCCGTCGCTGCATGAATACAAACATGCCGACGATGAACAAGGGGAAGATCATGAACGGAAGCCAAGTGGCAAGAAAGCCCGCCGTAGGCGTCTCAAAGTTGAGGCCACTGGCCGGAATGTTCTCGGTCCACACCGACCGGTCGGCGTCGCTGGGCGCTAGCGGTCCCGACGTCTTGAATTCGACCTCGACCCCGTCGGAATCGGTCAGAAGTCCGCTAATTCGACCGTTGGTATTGTCGACGGTTATCTCAGCAACTTCGCCGGCAATCACGGCGGCAGTAAATTGGTCGTAGCTGACCTCGGTGCGGTTGTCGCTGTCAAAGAGTGAGCCACTTAGGACGGCAACAAGAACGGCAGCAATAAGCGCATACATAACCCAACGCGGAACGCCACCTTCGCTGGATCCAGGTCGGGCAGATGGGCGATTTCCTGAGGGTGGAGGCGGCGGCGGAGGAGGAGGAGGCGGCGGCGGGGGAGGAGTCGACATGACACCATGTTACGTCCCGACGGGCGGGTTAGTCGTCGCGGCGGTCCATCAAAAGGGTGAATGGATAGATCGGCTGGGCTCACCGCGGGTGGGCACTGCGCCTGTCTGCCTAGCCTTGGCGGCATGGGTCATCGTGACGGGTTGCTAATCGCCGGACTGGGGTTCCTTAGCGCTTTGTTTCTCAGCGGAGTGGCATTCGCCGTGTTGGTCGATTCATCGGCATATGACACGGTAAGTTCGGCGGGTACGGGAGCGTACGTGGGTCGGATCGGTGGCCAAACACTGCTCTCGGGTCAACCAGGTACGGCCCTGGGAATCCCCCTATGGATGGTGGCACTGCTCCAGATTCCGCTTTGGGTAGGACTAGGGGGATCAGCGTGGCTGGTGGCACGGCGATCGAAGCGTTCGGTGATTGCTACGTTTGGGGTACATCTACAG
>CAWKZT010000166.1:0-3844 GCA_963854565.1 Acidimicrobiia bacterium | reverse complement strand
TGATGAGGGTGAGTTGCTGCTTCATGTTCCAGAACCTAATAAGGGGGTGTGACAATGTTCTGGGGAAGTGCAGGCCAACGGCCTATGAAGAACGTAGCTTAAGTCCATGATTCGTGCTGAGATTCGCAGAAATTCAGTGTTTTTAGCCGTATTGTTGGTGCTATCCGGCTGCGGGTCAGCCGTTATTGCATCGCCAGGCGACCTGAAGTGAAAGCCTTGCACTTCAGCCGCCATCTGTGGATAACTCCGTAGATGGGGAGGCAGAAGCAGTGCGGGGCCTCCCACCACCACGACAGGTCGTCCCAGCGGATTGAGGTCGGTTGTCCGGACCCGCTACCGTCTGCCTATGCCCCCGTATGGAATTACTGTCCCGTTTCCTGGTCCCCTGCACGCACAGCGGCCTATGTTCGAAGAAGTTGCCGAACTTGGTTACACCGATGTGTGGTCAGCCGAGACAATGGGCGAGGACGCGTTCGCTCCGTTGTATTTGGCATCGGTTTGGGCCCCCAAGCTCCGTCTTGGGACGGCGATTGTTCCGGCGTTCACTCGCGGTCCTGCGCTAATGGCGCAGTCGGTGGCATCTTTGGCTTCTGTCGCTCCGGGGCGCGTGGCCTTTGGTATTGGTACATCGTCCAACGTCATCGTCGAGCGGTGGAACGACGTTCCCTTCGATGAGCCTTACAAGAAGGTACGCGACATGGTGCAGTTTCTGCAGACGGCGCTTACCGGCGAGAAGGTCACCCAGGACTACGACACGTTCTCGGTTAAAGGATTTCGTTTGGCAGTACGGCTCGAAGAGCAGCCCACGATTCTTATTGCCGCCCTTCGCGAAGGCATGCTTCGTCTGGCGGGTAGCAAGAGTGATGGGACGATTGTCAACTGGCTGTCACCAGAGAATGCTGCGATCGTTTCTTCCATAGTTCACGACGCGGCAGCCGCTAGTGGCAACGATGCGAAACCTAAAGAAGTGGTGGCCCGACTCTTTGTTGTCCCGTCTGAGGATCGCGAAACCGTGCTCCGCGAAGCCAAATATGTAATGGCCGCGTATCTCAACGTGCCGGTCTATCGGAAGTTCCATGAGTGGATGGGTCGCACCGACGATCTGGCCGACCATTGGGCGCTTTGGGAGTCCGGTGACAGGCCCGGGGCGCTCGAGGCGATTCCTGATCACATTGTTGACGAACTTATTGTGAGCGGCTCTGCCAAACAGTGCAAAGCACGTATCCAGGAGTATTACGACAACGGCATCACTACCGCCGCGTTGGCTGTGCTGCCGTTGGCGGGTATCGACATGGCTCAAGCGGTCAGAGACCTGGCCCCGTCGGCGTAGCACCACACCAAGTTTCTGGGGGCGGCGCCCATTTTGGTCGCCTCGTGCCGGGATTTGGGTTTAACGGCGTTTAGGGAGGGGGCTTACGGCGTGCACGATGCGCCCGAGCGCAATGCCAACAACGGTGCCCGCAGCAATGTCGGATGCGTGATGTATCCGGACGTGGATTCGGCTGGTGCCGACAATGGTGGCTAATACGTAGTAGGCGGGGGCGAGTCTGGGGTTGCGCTTGGCTAACAAAGTGGCTGCCATGAAGGCTGAACTGGCGTGGCCAGACGGAAAGCTAGAAGTCTTAGGTATCCGTAAATACAACGGCCGTGTGACCTGGGCCAATGGTCGCTGGCGTTTGAACAAGGACTTGATTGCGCCGTTGACTAAGGCGGACTCCATGCCCAGGGCGCCGGATAATCGTAGGGCTACTCGTGGGTCGCCCGAAGTGAGCGACTGGGCGATTCCGATTGCGTGCCAAAGGGCGCTGAAGTCAGCTGCGAAAGAAGCAGAGTAAAAGAGCCGATCGATAGCCGGCTTTCCGCGTAATGTGTTCCACGCTTCATCCACGGCATCATCAATGCGATCGATCAATGCCCCGAAGTCGGGGAGGTCATCAGCCATCCGGGAAGGTTATCGGGCCCAGACGGCCACGTTACCTCGGGGGGCTTACCGTTATTTTTTGAGTTCGCCGTGAAACACGGCGACGGCTGTCTTGTTTGATTGCAAGACGGCGTGTGTGGCGAAAGAGCCGAGCAACAATCCAACAATGCCCGAGTGTCCTCGGTTGCCGGTGATGAGCATGTCAGCCCCTTGGGCCAGTCCTATGATGGTGACCCGAGGATCGCCATCTCGTACAAGCTCCTCGACATCTCGGTCGCTTTGGGCGGCGTTTTTTGCGGCCTGGACGGATGTGCGAAGCGTTTCGACGGCAATGATGTCGAGTTCGTGGCGGTCGGCGGGGGCCATGAACGGTTCGGTTAACTGGCTTTCGTTGTGGCTATAAACGGCCTTGATAGTTGCGCCGGGTGAGGCCCACTTGAGGGTCCAGGTGAGCTCAGCAATGGACCGGTCTGATCCATCAACGGCGACGATGATTTTGGGGTGATCGCCGAGGGGTTCTACCTCTTCGCCAATAACTACTACCGGCACGGTGGAGTGGATGGTGCAGTGTCTCGAGCACGATCCGAGTCCTCGAATAGGACCAAGGCCGCGGGAACCTACAACTAGTAGATCATCGGCTGCACTTTCGGACATGAGCACGGTAGCTGGGCTGCCTTGTCCGATGGAGATGTCGTAGTCGACGGTGACATGTTCGTCGACCATTGTTTGCAGGCTGTCTGCCGTAGCGGTGTCCATTTCGAGACTGATGGGGACAGCGCCGATTATTCCGGGCATAGTCGCCGCGACGGGATACTGCCAGGCACCAATTACCCGAAGGGTGGCGTGATGTTTGAGTGCAAATTGGTTTGCCCACTTCAGGGCATGGATTGATCCTTCTGAACCGTCCAGACCTACAGCAATTGTTCGCATTTTGGGTACCTCGTTTCGGTGGCTTGCCTCAATTGTCGGGGCCGGACGAGGAAATGACTAGGGTCGTACGTCCCCGACCGGTTGCTCTTTGAGATAGGCGCCGGGTTGCGAAAACATGTTTTTGTGCCAGCGCGACGGTGTTCCAAGAATGGCTCGGGGGTAATCCTCGAAGAGCCATCGGGCAAAGTTGCGTCGGGTCCATTCGGTGGCGCCGGAAACTCGGACGGCGGCCCGTGTACCCAGCGGATGCTGCAAAATTTTGCCGAGTTGTTCGGCAAAGCGGTGGTCGATGACTAGGTGATTGTGTACCGCCAATTCGTATTCTGTTCGAACCGCCTCAGGGGTAGGAGCTCCGAGGGTTGCTTCGACTGCGGCGATGCCGGTCCATAAGGCTTGACCGATTCCTTCTCCGGTCATGGGGTCGGTAGCGGCGGCAGCATCGCCGACGAATAGCGTTCTTCCCAGCGTTAGCGGCAGTGCCCCAACCCGGGCCGGAATAGGCCAGGCTCGATGGGGTGCCTCCGGTTCGGCCTTGGGTCCTAGGACTTCGCGGATGTGCGGTCGCTGTAGAATGTCGGCCCAGAGGCGACTCATGTCTTTCGTTTTTATGGTGCCGCGTAGGATGCCGAACCCCACATTGGCTCGTCCGTTGGGTAGGGGGAATGACCAGATATAGCCAGGCAGTAGGTCGGCGTCGAACCACACGAATAGTTCGTGTTCGGTTGAGGTATTGACGTTGCGAAAATACTGACGGAGGGCGTGCCATTCGCCCAGGTAGCCCGGGGTTGCGAGGCCTAGAGCCTTGCGGGTCGGTGACCACATTCCGTCCGCAGCAATCGCGTATTTTGCTTCGATAGTTGAGCCGTTGGTGGTGGTAATGCGGACGGTGTCTGTTTCGTTGACGATTGTGTCGAGGGCCGTGCCTTCGCGGATTTCTACACCGTGGGTGCGGGCCAGTTGCACCATGGCAAAATCGAGGTCTCGGCGTTCGGC
>CAWKZT010000165.1:0-3847 GCA_963854565.1 Acidimicrobiia bacterium | reverse complement strand
TTGTTCGACGGTGACGCCACTACCCAGAAGTGAAAGGGCCAGGTCGCCTACGACCTTGGAGCTGGGGGTCACTTTGATGAGGTGGCCCAGAAGGGCATTGCAAGCGGCATAGAGATGTTCGACTTCTTCGAAGCGATCGCCTAAGCCCAGCGCAATAGCTTGCTGGCGCAAGTTGGACAACTGTCCGCCGGGGATTTCGTGACGGTAGACCGATCCAGTAGGTGAACGAAGACCAGCTTCGAACGGCGCATATAGGCGACGGACGCTCTCCCAGTAGGGCTCGAGATCAGCCATGGCATCGAGGGAAAGCCCGGTGGCCCGTGGCGTGTAATTGGTGTTGGCCACGATCGCTGACATGGCGGGCTGGCTGGTCATGCCCGACAACGGTGCGGCCGCGCCGTCGACGGCATCAATCCCAGCATCGATCGCGGCCAGGTAGGTGGCCAGTTGACCACCAGAAGTGTCGTGGGTGTGCAAATGAACGGGCGCATCGAAGCGGTCACGCAGTGCGGTTATCAAGGTCGTGGCCGCTGGAGCACGCAACAAGCCGGCCATGTCCTTGACACACAAGACGTGGGCCCCGGCATCGACCAACTGTTCGGCAATGCGGAGGTAATAGTCGAGGGTGTAGAGCTTCTCGTCGGGGTTGGACAGGTCGCCGGTGTAACAAAGCGTGCCTTCGGCTACGCCGCCAACAGCGCGTACGGCTTCGATGGCCGGTCGCATTTGTTCGATCTCGTTGAGGGCATCGAACACCCGGAAGATGTCAATTCCGGTGGAATGCGCCTCTTCGACAAAGGCCCCGACAACGCTGTCGGGGTAGGCCGAGTAGCCGAGGATGTTGCGGCCACGCAACAGCATCTGCAGGCACAAGTTGGGTGCCGCTGCTCGGATTTTTTCAAGGCGTTCCCACGGATCTTCGTGCAGGAATCGCATCGATACGTCGTAGGTGGCGCCACCCCAGCATTCGAGACTAAGCAGTTCGGGCAGCAGTCGTGCTGTGGCGTGAGCACCGCGTTCCAGATCGATAGTGCGCACGCGGGTGGCCAAGATGGACTGATGGGCATCGCGCAATGTGGTGTCGGTAACTCGAACCCGGTCACTGTCGCGCAACCAGGCTGCGAAACCATCGGCGCCCAACTGATCGAGTCGCTGTTTGGATCCCACCCCAGCGTTGGTGGGAATGCCGGCGGGCAACTTGGTAGACGGTTCGACCAAGGTGGGCGCGTCGCCATGAGGGCGGTTGACCGTTACCTCGCCGATGAAATTGAGTAGCCGCGAGGAGCGATTGGTGCCCGTTGATGCCTTGAGTAGTTCGGGGTGGCGGGCAATAAACGAAGTGGTGACTCCGCCCCGAAGAAACTCTTCGTTACTGAGGACACCGTGTAGGTAGGCAATGTTGGTGGCCACACCACGAATGCGAAACTCAGCCAACGCACGCCGGGCCCGAGCCGCCGCTTGTTCGAAGGTGCGACCACGACAGGAAAGCTTGACAAGCAGCGAATCAAAATACGGAGACACATCGGCCCCCGCATAACCGGGGCCTCCATCGAGCCGAATTCCTGCGCCACCCGGTGTGCGGTAGGCCACGATCCGGCCGGTGTCGGGGCGGAAATCGTTGGCCGGATCTTCGGTAGTTATACGGCACTGCACGGCAAAGCCACGTTGCACAATCGTGTCCTGGGAAAGCCCAAGATCGGCCAGCGTTTCGCCTCCAGCTATACGCAGCTGTGATTGCACAAGATCGACATCAGTGGTTTCTTCGGTGATGGTGTGCTCAACTTGGATACGCGGGTTCATCTCAATGAACACATACCGCCCGCTGGCGTCGAGCAGGAACTCGACCGTGCCTGCATTGCGGTAGTCAATTGCCTTAGCGAACTTGACCGCATCGGCGCACATGGCGTCACGAATGGCCGGGTCGAGATTGGGGGCAGGCGCAATCTCGATCACCTTTTGGTGACGCCGCTGCACCGAACAATCGCGTTCGTACAGGTGCACTACTTCGCCGGTCGTATCGCCCAAGACTTGGACTTCGATGTGGCGGGGTTCGATAACCGCTTCTTCGAGGAACATGGTGGCATCCCCGAAGGCCGACTCAGCCTCGCGAATCGCTTCCTCTATGGCATCGTCAAACTCGTCGGGTGTGCTGATGAGTCGCAGACCACGTCCGCCGCCGCCCGCTGCTGCCTTAGCGAAGATGGGAAACCCCATAGTGGCGGCGATGGCCTTCGCTTCTTCGATCGAGGTAATTGCGGCAGACTGCTGCAGGACCGGCATCCCTGCTTGGGCCGCGGTTTGTTGGGCCCGCATCTTGTTGCCAGCCATGGTGAGGGCGTGGGCATCGGGTCCGACGAAGGTAATACCGGCCTTTTCGCAAGCTTCGGCCAAATCCGGATTTTCGGACATAAACCCGTAACCGGGATAGATCGAATCGGCCCCGGCGGCGACGGCAGTGTCGACCATTAACTGAGGATCGAGATAGGCCTTCAACGGGCTACCGGGGTCACCGATTTCGTAAGATTCGTCGGCTTTCTGGCGGTGCAATGATCGCCGATCCTCATGGGTGTAGACCGCGACGGTCTCGATTCCCAGTTCGGTTGCGGCCCGGAACGCACGAATGGCGATCTCGCCTCGATTTGCTACAAGAAGTTTCTTCAAAGCCACAGCCCCCACTATGGCCGAAACCTTGACCCAGTGCGTCGCTAAATTAGATCAATTTGTCATATATTTGGCATTGTTGCGCCAACCACCATCGGCACAGTATGGCCTATTTGCCCTGTTGCTTAAGTTTGGTGGTGAAGCACCGCATGAGGTCGATTAGCTGGGCCTGTTCTTGACTCCACTCATGTTTCTGATTGAAGGCATTCCCCATCGGTTCTGGAACGATCAATATCTGGCTGAGCACCAATAGCCGGTCACGCCCCGAACCAAGGTTGCCCATTTCGATCGCCGTCTGCCAGAATGCATAATCGGGCTGCTGCTCTGGCAGATCGTCACCAAATGGGGCCATCGATGGCTACGCAAATCGCCGCATCACCTGCGGTCACCACAACAACTGACTACGACGTGGTAGTTGTTGGTGCAGGGTTCGCGGGTCTGTACCTGCTCCATAAACTACGAGCGCTGGGTCTGTCGGCTCACGCGTACGACGCGGCCGACGATGTGGGCGGCACCTGGTACTGGAACCGTTACCCCGGGGCCCGCTGCGACATCACATCGGTTGACTATGCCTATAGCTTCGATGCCGGCCTCGAAGCCGACTGGCAATGGTCCGAAAAATACTCCACGCAGCCCGAAATTCTGGCTTACCTGGGCCATGTTGCTGACCGTTTCGATCTGCGGCGCGACATCACGTTCTCCACTCGAGTCAATGGTGCTAAGTGGGACGAAGAAGCGGGCATCTGGAACATCACCGTCGCGGGCGGCGACACCGTCACGGCGCGTTTCTACGTAATGGCAACAGGATGTCTATCGCTCCCCAAAAACCCCGACGTCCCGGGGATTGAAAGTTTTGCTGGACCTATTTACACCACGGGAACCTGGCCCCACGAAGGCGTCGACTTCACCGGCAAGCGAGTAGCGGTCATCGGCACCGGCTCATCGGGGATCCAAACGATTCCGCTGATCGCCGAGCAGGCCAAATCCGTCACCGTCTTCCAACGCACGCCGAATTTCTCCTTCCCCGCGCACAACGGCCCGTTCCCAACCGAGCGTGCCGCGGCTATGACCGCCGACCGTGATGGGTACCACCAAGCCGCCAAAGAATCCGGCGCAGGCGTACCCCTCGAAGTTACCGAACTACATACGTTGGACGTCACAGAGGAAGAACGCAACACACGATTCG
>CAWKZT010000164.1:0-3920 GCA_963854565.1 Acidimicrobiia bacterium | reverse complement strand
GGGTTCGACGCGGCACTGATCGAACAAGTCGAACGACGCGGCAACCTCAAGCGATATCTCAACCATGCGCTTTTCGTCTACGCAGGCCTCACTACGTGGTTGTGGCACTATGACCGAAAGCAGCCGAGGTTTACCATCCGTTTCCCCGATGGAACCGAAGTAACCGACGGGTACTTCACTATCTGCATGAACACCAACCCCTACACCTATCTGGGTTCCAAACCCTTTGACATTGCCACCGAGGCCACACTCGATCGTGGCCTGGTTGCCATAACGATGCGCTCGTTGAGCGCTTCGAAGTTGGTACCAGCGCTCATTGGGGCGTTGCGCTCGCCCGACTCACTCCAATCAAAGAGCCACATCGACTACCAGCACGACCTTTCTTCGTTCGAGGTCATTGGCCATGCGCCATTCCCCTACCAGGTCGACGGCGACTTTCTTGGAACCGTCAGCGCCCTGCGCATCAGCCATGAACCCGACGTACTCCGCCTGGTTCAGCCACTGACGTAACCCCCGGTCTAATACCCGCGATACTTGCTCTCGATGCACGCTCGCCTTGCCATTGTTCTCATCACTGGAGTCTTAATCGCGGCCGCATGCTCGGTCAGTCTTGACATCGTGTCCGACGAATCCCAGGCCATCGATACCGCACCTACCGATGAACCAACGACCGACGCAGAGAACACCCCCGAACTTGAGGAGTCTTCCTCCGACCCGATGCCGGAGTTACCCGGGTCACCCGGTTTAGGCGACTCACTGTTCCCCGAACTCGGAAACGGTGGGTTTGACGTTTCAAACTATGACATTGCCCTGGAGTGGTCGGCGATTACCCGCGAGATTGACGCCACCGTCACCATGTCTGCTTCGGCCCAAGAAGATCTGACCACGTTTAATCTTGATTTCGACGGACTGACGGTCGATCAACTCCAAGTCAATGACGACGCAGCAACTTTTGTTCGCAGCAACGGCGAACTCACGATAAGGCCACCAGAACCCATCTTGGCCGGCGAAGAATTTGTGGTCACGACTACCTACCACGGACTCCCGGGGGAATCGCGTGGACCAACCACCTCGCCGGTCAACGGATGGACAGACACGGGATCTGCGATCTACGTAGCGGGCGAACCCACGGGGGCCGCTGGCTGGTTCCCGGTCAACGATCACCCCCTCGACAAAGCGCTCTACAGCTTCACAATCACCGCCGAATCATCGTTCGAAGTCATAACCAATGGCCTACTCCAATCCCAAATCGACAACGCCGACGGCACGACAACCTGGTTCTACGAATCTGGGTTCCCCATGGCTAGTTATCTGACCACGTTGGCGATCGACAATCTCGTTTTTGTTGATGCCCCATCGGTAAATGGGGTCATTATCCGTCATGCCTTTAACGAGGTTGTTGCCGCTGATGCAACGGTCGACGTAGAACCGCTCGGCGACATGCTGGCTTACTTCTCGACCATATTTGGCCCCTACCCATTTGAAGCCTACGGGGTTCTCGCCGTTGACGACGCCATCGGCGGAGCCCTTGAGACCCAAACGCTTTCGGTTTTCTCAAGCGACATGTTGTCGGGGTCAGGAGGATTTTTTGCCGAAGCCACGCAAGCTCATGAGCTTTCCCATCAATGGTTCGGCGATTCCGTATCGGTCGCCGATTGGACCGACATTTGGCTGAACGAAGGATTCGCTACCTATGCCGAATATCTGTGGTTCGAGCACCTCGGTTACCCGATCGACACCATGATCGCGTCACTGCCCACATTCAGAGACCCGCCCGGGTCGCCCGCAGCAGACGATATTTTCGCGAGCACGGTATATCTCCGTGGTGGAGCCACTCTCCATGCCCTCCGACGCAATATCGGCGATGACGCCTTCTTCGAACTTCTTCCGGCGTGGACAACAAAGTTCGCCTATAGCAATGCACGCACCGCTGACTTTATTTCTTTGGCCGAAGAAATCAGTGGCCAAGATCTACAGACCTTCTTTAACCAATGGCTGTACCAGCAAGGCCAGCCTGAGTTACCTAACTAATTTCCGAGGGCCCGCAGCGCCAAAGCCGGATCATCGGTGATAATCCCGTCGACCCCATACCCCGCCATGCGAATAATCGTCTCCACATCGTTGACCGTCCACACGTTCACCGCTAAGCCAGCATCGTGGGCTCGTTCAACAAATCGCCGGTCGGCGATCGTCAGGTAAGGGTTGACCGCAGCGTGACCTTCGACCACCGCCCGTTCGATTAATTGTTGTGGGTCGAGGACGTCGAACACGATCGTAGCCACAGGAATGGTGGGGTCGATGGCCTGAAGCCGGCGAAGTGAACCGGTGTTGAACGACGACACAAGGACGTCGTCTGGTGTGCGGAATGCCGAAACCAGCCCAGCGACGGCCACCGCAACAGTGTTGTCCTCGTCGTAATCGGGGTCGCCAGGGAAGTTCTTGATCTCAACATTTAGCCAAGTGCCGGTGCAGGTTTCCAGCGCCTCGACGAACAGCGGAATGCTTTCCGGTAAGTCACCGGACAATGTCTCAACGATGACGCGCCCATCGGGCAAGTGCGCATCGTGATGCACCACCAGCACATCGTCGCTTGTGCGACGCACATCGAGTTCGATGCCGTAGGCGCCTTGATCGATGGCTAACTGGAAGGCTTCGATGGTGTTCTCCGGGGCTGAGGCCCGGGCACCGCGGTGCGCAATGATGACGGTCACACCTCTGACTTTACGCCGTGATCGACGCCGCGAAGAAAAAACTCAAAAGATCTGCCCAGTACGCACAATTACCCTTGCGGTAGCCGCTTATCAAATGTAAGTTCCGAAGGGTCCGGTTTTGCTTGGGGGGGAACCAGCAAAGACGGGCACACAGACATCCCCGTCTGTACTGACAGGAGAATTCGTGGCTTTAACATTTCCTACGTCTTTGGACACCCTCACATGGCACAACCAATCAGCGTGCCGAGACACCGATCCTGGGCTGTTTTTCCCCATTGGCGCAACGGGAGATGCAATCGAACAGATAGCCCATGCCAAGGCGGTCTGCGACATGTGCCCCGCCAAGCGACCATGTCTCGACTTTGCCCTAACCACCAATCAGGATTCTGGGGTCTGGGGTGGCGCTTCGGAAGAGGAACGGCGAACAATTCGACGTCGGCTCGCTCGCGACCGTCGGGTGGCAAAGCTCGCCTCGGCTGTACTGAGGAACTAGTCCTGGTTCACACTGTTTCTGGTTAATTTACGTCAGCAACGGGAAGCTAATAGCAACCGTTGTTCCGGGGTGGGGCTCTCCAGGATTAGTCGGCCGGTAATTTAGCGTCCCGCGCAGTTCGGCTGTGACCAACGTGTGAACAATGGTGAGCCCCAGATCGGGGTCGGGTTCTGTATTGGCGTCACCCAATCCAATTCCGTTGTCACACACCGAAACCTGAACCTGTTCACCATCGTTTGCCATACACACCGTGACAAGCTGAGTCTGGACCTCGGTGGCGTCGGTGAAGGCATGTTCAACCGCGTTTTGCAGCAACTCCGTGAGCACCACCGCCAAATGGGTGGACTGCTCGCTAGACAACGCTCCTGCGTTGCCTTCGACATCGAAGCGAATTGGGTGGTTGGGATCAACCAACCCCTCTTCGACGAGACGAACTAGCGGCCGCACTATGTCGTCAAAGGGGGCCGCGTCGCCTGATTCCTGCGACAAGATCTCGTGCACCACAGCAATGGACTGAATTCGACGAACAGACTCGTCAATTGCCATCTTGGCATCGGCCCCGACGAGCCGCCGACCCTGAAGCCGCAACAACGAAGAAATAGTCTGCAAATTGTTCTTCACCCGATGATGAATCTCGGCGATTGTGGCGTCCTTCGATTGGAGCAGTCGGCCTTGACTGCGAAGTTCGGAGATATCGCGAACAAGGACCATCGCTC
>CAWKZT010000163.1:0-3947 GCA_963854565.1 Acidimicrobiia bacterium | reverse complement strand
GTTGGTGTTGGCGTGACCTCCATGCTGCCAATGGACATTCGCATCGCTAGCGAGAACGCCCGCTTCGGTTTCGTGTTCGCTCGGCGTGGAATCGTGCCCGAAGCATGTTCTTCGTATTTCCTCCCCCGAGTTGTTGGCATTAGTCGGGCCACTGAATGGTGTTACACCGGCGAAGTTTTCGATGCCGCCGAAGCTCTCGACGGCGGGCTGGTCCGCTCGGTAGTACCTGCCGACAAACTGATGTCGACCGCACGCGAACTTGCGATCAAAATTGCTAAGAACACCAGCGCCGTCTCCGTCACGCTCACCCGCCACATGTTGTGGCGCATGCTCGACGTCAACCATCCAATGGAAGCACACAAGATCGATAGTCGTGGTGTGCAATACATGGGCGCATCACCCGATGCTCGCGAAGGTGTCGAATCGTTTCTTGAGAAGCGAGACCCCAACTACACACTCACGCCGTCAAGCGATTTACCGGACTACTTCCCCTGGTGGGTCGACCCCGAGTTCTCTTGAAAGGATCTAGAGCATGACACCACAATTCCGCTTTGGGATAATGTACGACTGTCGTCGCACACCCGACAGCCATCTCTCGATGACCGACGTCTATGACGCGACCATCGACCAAGCAGTTTTCGCAGATCAACTCGGCTTCGACCATGTCTGGTTCACCGAGCACCATTTCCTCGCCGACGGTTACCTACCAGCGTTTCAACCCCTGGCAGGTGCCATCGCTGCACGGACTGAACGGATCCGGATCTCGACCGACATCGCACTGTTGCCGCTTTACCACCCGATTCGGTTAGCCGAAGAACTTGCCATTCTCGATCACATCAGCCATGGCCGTATGGAATTCGGCATTGGAATGGGTTATGTGCCAAAAGAGTTTGAGACCTTTGGTGTTCCGCTGAAGAACCGGGTATCGATGACCGAAGAGGGCATCCAAATACTGCGGCTTGCATGGGCCGACGGTCCGTTCAGTTTCCACGGCAAGCGTTATCAGCTCAACGACGTCGAAGTACATCCGAAGCCTGTTCAGGCTGGTGGTCCGCCGTTATGGATTGCGGCCATGAGTACCGCCGGAGCAATGCGTGCTGCCCGCTTCTCTACAAATCTCTTACCTCAGGGAAAGCAATCTGAGGTGCTCGAGCCGTACCTCGCTGCCGTCGAAAATCCGACAGACCGCAGGGTCGGCATCATTCGGTCGTTCTACGTCAGCGACGACCGAGAACGAGACTGGCCCATAATCAAGAAGGCCGAGCGATTTCGTATGAGTATCTACAACGACTTCATGCAGGCCACCCCCGACGACTACGGATGGGGTGAACCAGGCGGCATCCCTCAGAGTGCATTTATGGGCACCGCCGACGAATGTGTGGATGAAATTGTTGGCTTTGTGCGCAAGTACGGCGTCACCGACATTGCATCATCAGGGCTTCCACCTGGCATCGATCCAAGTTTTATGGAAGCCAGCCTCAATCGGCTAGCAACCCAGGTACTGCCGCGGGTGCGAGCCCAGCTCGAGGCGTAACGGACAAGGCCGATGCCCATCAGCTCGAAATAGCGTCACTCCACGAACATGAACCTCGCCTAACTCCCCTAATTCGAGCCCATCCTTGTGCCAGTTCACCGGCTAGATGCCACCCCATAGCGGACTTGACACCATCGTCCTAGTGCCGACCCTGTGACCAAGCTATGCCGACCCTGTGATCAAGCTAAGTGACTCAATCAACATGCTTAAATTGATGAGTTAGAACACAAGGTTGCGCAGTAATCGGCAGAGTCCTCTGTCCGCACTTTCTGCTCGACGCACCAAACCTCTAGTCTCAAACGCAGAATGTCTCTGGGAGCCAACCAATGAAGAAAACCACAACGATGAGCGAGGCGATCGGGCACGCGCCGACCGCCGAACATCTTGGCGATGCGGACCTGCCGTGGGTGTCGAGCCACCGCATGGATGGCGTCGAACTCAAGGTCGTAACAGCCAAAGTCAAAGAAGGCATCTGGATCGTTCGGAACCGATTCGCTCCAGGTATTGAACTGCAGACACACAAGCACACAGGCCAAGTCCACGCATTCACCTTGTCGGGCGCCTGGGGTTACCGCGAGTCCGAGTACCTGAATACAGGCGGTTCGTTCCTGTACGAGCCCGCTGGCTCCATTCACACGCTTTATGTGCCTGAAAATAACACTGAAGTCACCGATATTTGGTTCGCGATCTGGGGAGCCAACCTGAATATGAACGACGCGGGCGACATCGAGAGCGTCACCGACGCCGAGTCCATTTTGGACTTCTATCGCCGGGCGTGCGCCAAGATCGGCGTAGAGAACCCACCGGTCTTGACGGACTGATTGGACCGTGCAACTTCTCAACGAGGTTCGGATCGTCGAAGTCGGCGAAATGGTCGCCGCCCCTTATGCCGCAAAACTGCTCGCCGATCTGGGGGCCAGCGTCATCAAGGTTGAATCCCCCACTGGTGACCGGGCACGCCGATACGGGCCATTCCCGCCTGGCGCCAACAATGACCCTGAACAGAGCGGGTTGTTCCTTGGCCTAAACACAAACAAGCAGAACATCGTGCTTGATCTGGACTGCGATGACGGTCAAGCGGCCCTCCGCGAATTAATCGCTGCCGCTGACATCGTTGTCCACTCCCTTGATCCCGAACGCGCCGACCACGTCGGTATCGGAGGCGCCGCGTTACTTGCTGAATTCCCGGCACTGGTGATCTGTGCCGTAACCCCCTTTGGCCTGACAGGTCCGCATTCAAGCTGGCGTGGCGAAGAGATCAATGTGGTGCATGGCGGCGGCTGGGGTTACCTAATACCTGGCGATGCCCCGGACCTCAACACACCGCCGCTGACCGTCTATGGACATGCCGCAAGCTGCCAGGCCGGCATGGCCGCAGCATTCGCCGCTCTAGGTGCGTACTCCAAGGCCAAATCAACCGGGGTTGGCGAACTCATCGACCAATCGACAACGGCCCACGTTGCGTCCATGCTCGAAGCATCGTTCATCGCCTGGAGCTATATGGGCCGGGTCGCTGGACGCAACGAGGGCCGATTGCTGAACCCGTGGGGCATCTTTGAATGCAGCGATGGACTCATTTTTTTGGTCACCGTCGAGCAAGACCAATGGGAGCGGCTGGTCGAAATGATGGGCACCCCCGACTGGGCGATGCTGGAAGTCTTCGCAACCTTCGACGACCGCGCCGCAAACCAAGATTTGCTGACCTTCTACATCGAAGAATGGACGCGCCAACACTCGGTTGAAGATCTCTTTCACCGAGGCCAGGGTCAGCGAATCTGCTTCGCTCCGGTATTCACCATGGCCGACCTGGCCCGACAAGACCACTTGCACCAACGCGGGTTCTTCGCCGAGGCCGACCATCCTGTCGCGGGCAACATCGTGCACATGGGGGCTCCCTACCGGATAACCCCGGAGTCATGGCAGCTCGACGCCACCGCTCCGTTGCTCGACGCCACCAAGACACCGACGTTCCCCCAGCGTGCAACACAACCAGCGATCTTTGACGAATCAGCGCGCCGAACACGGCCGCTCGAGGGTGTCCGCATTATTGATTTCTCTTGGGTCTGGGCAGGCCCCTTCTGCACTATGCATTTGGCCTATCTGGGCGCCGAGGTCATTAAGATCGAATCGGCTCAACGTCCCGGACTTGGGCGCCGACTACCCGTTCACCCGCCCAAGCTCGAGCCGACGCTGAACACCTGCGGGTACTTCAACCAGTGGGACCAGGGAAAGAAGAGTGTCGAACTCGACTTAAGCAATCCTGACTCAATCGCCACGGTGCTTGAACTCGTCGCTGGAGCGCAGGTAGTGGTCGACAACTACGCAACCGGTGTCATGGATCGACTCGGCCTTAGCGACGACGCACTGCGGGCAGCGAACCCCGACGTGATCATCGCGTCGGTCACAGGTTTCG
>CAWKZT010000162.1:0-3948 GCA_963854565.1 Acidimicrobiia bacterium | reverse complement strand
CTTTGTACCAGCGACAAACCTCGGGTCTTCGAATGCGCCCATCGGCCCGTTCCACAGCACCATTCGTGCATCAAGAATAAGGTCGGTGAACGCCGCTGCCGTTCCGGGACCAATGTCGACGCCTTCCCAGCCATCGGGGATGTCGGTGCCGAATTGGCGGACTTGGCCACCTGCTTCGGGGTCAAACAATGTGCCATCGGGGCTCAGACCGGTGAGATCATGGGGTAAATGGATCGGTGCTCCCGAGTCAAGCAGCGCACGACACCGGTCGACGTACTCTTCTTGAAACAGTGAATTGCCGATGCTGTGGCCTTGGGCCGCGAGGAATGTGTAGCACATTCCTCCTCCGATAACGAGGCCGTCGACGACGTCGAGCAGGGCCTCAATTACACCCAGTTTGTCACCGACCTTTGCTCCACCAAGGATCCCGATAAAGGGGCGCTTGGGGTCGTTGCGCACACCGAGAAGTACATCGATTTCGCGGTTAAGTAGTCGGCCCGCTGCGGAGGGAAGATGCTTGGGCGGCCCAACGATTGACGCATGCTCGCGGTGCGAAGCACCGAAGGCGTCGTTCACGTACAGATCATGACCCTTAACTAGTTGAGCAACGAAATCGTCGGTGTTCGCTGTCTCGCCAGGGTTGAATCGCAGGTTAGGCAGCAGATCGACATCGGCGACCAACTCGGCCAGACGACGACGCACTGGCTCGAGCGAATACTTGGCATTTACCTGGCCATTTGGTCTACCAAGATGACTGCACGCGGTTACCTTGGCACCGTTCGCTTGCAGCCATTTTATCGTTGGCAGCGCGGCACGAATCCGAAGATCGTCGGTGATTGTGTCCCCATCAAGCGGCACGTTGAAGTCCGCTCGCAGCAACACGCTTTTGCCGGCAACATCGCCAAGATCTTCTAAGGACGGGACACCGTGCGCCATAGGAGAACTATGCCTTGCCGACGATGCCAATGAGGTCGACGAGTCGGTTGCTGTAGCCCCACTCGTTGTCGTACCAACCCGAGACCTTGACCAGGTTGCCGATAGCCATCGTTAGACCTGAGTCGAAGGTGCATGAAGCAGCGGCGCCAACAATGTCGGAGGAAACCAAAGGAGCGGTCGAGTAGTCCAGAACGCCGGCCAGGCGTCCTTCGGTGGCGGCGGCTTCGTAGGCGGCATTGATGTCCGCAGCAGATGGTTCCGACGCAAGGACGGCCGTGAAGTCGGTGAGTGAACCGGTGGGGACTGGAACACGAATGGCGGTGCCGTCGAGTTTGCCGGCCATTGACTGCATGACCAAGCTGGTTGCTCGGGCAGCGCCGGTGGACGTCGGAATAATGTTCACCGCAGCGGCGCGGGCACGACGGAGGTCGCTGTGGGGTCCGTCCACAATGTTTTGGTCACCGGTATAGGCGTGGATGGTAGTCATGAGGCCTTTTTCGAGGCCAAATGCATCGTCCAATACCTTCACAAGCGGGACAAAGCAGTTGGTGGTGCAACTGGCGTTGGAAATAACCTTGTGGAGATCGGGGTCAAAGGTGTCGTCGTTTACGCCAACCACGAATGTTTCGTCAGCACCGCCACACGGAGCCGAGACAATGACACGAGTAGCACCGCCGTCGAGGTGCCATGCTGCCTTGTCGCGAGAGTTGAACATGCCGGTTGACTCGATGACGACATCGACTCCGAGGTCGCCCCATGGGAGCTTGGCAGGGTCACGTTCGGCGAGAACAGTAAGCACGTCACCGTCGACTGCTATGCCATCAGCGTGGGTTTCGACCTTGGAGGAGAACTTTCCCATCACCGAGTCGTACTGCAATAGGTGGGCCATGGTGTCAATCGACCCGAGGTCGTTAACGGCAACGAAATCGATATCGGCACCTTGTTGCTTGGCTGCTCGGAACAAGTTGCGGCCAATTCGACCGAAGCCGTTAATTCCTACTCGCATAGTCATGGGGTATCTCCTACAGGCCGAGCCTGCTGCATGTGGGGCGTTGGTTTCGGCGCCATGACGCCCGTCAATCGCCAGCATCTACCTGAGACTGTATTCCGATTCTCGGCAAAGCAACAGCATGAAAATGCGATGCCCGCCATCGTCCCAGTAGATATTGACTACTTAGTTACATCGCGATGCGCGATAGCTGGCTCAATGTGCTTCGTTCGCAACATGGCCGCTGTCTGTTCAGCCATCCACACCGACCGGTGTCGACCACCTGTACAACCAAAGGCGATGGTCAGGTAGGACTTGCCTTGTCTCAGGTAGGACGGCATGAGCGTGTCGAGAAGCCCGTCGAGATGCTCCAGAAATGCTTGCGCTTCCGGCTGGGCCGACAAGAAATCAGTCACGGGTTTATCTAGTCCAGTAAACGAACGGAGCTCATCATCCCAATGAGGGTTGGGCAGAAATCGGCAATCAAAAACTAGGTCGACGTCGAGTGGTACGCCGTGTTTGTAACCAAACGACGTAACACGAGTGTGGAGTGCGCCGCCAGGAGCATCGTTGTCGAAATACTGTTGCAACCTTTGGCGCAACTGGTGGACATTGAGTTCGCTGGTATCGATGACCAGATCAGACTCAGCCCGCACCGATTGGAGAGACTCTGTTTCTGCGTGGATGGCGGCTTCGAGGCCGTGTCCATCGTCGAGCGGATGACGGCGCCGAACGCTCTCGTACCGTTGCACAAGCACCCGGGGCAAAGCTTCGAGAAAGACGACGCTTACCGGCACGTTCGTGGCCTTGATGCGCTTGAGTGCGGGCCGGACATGGGAGTGGTCGCGGCCTATTCCCAGCACCAATGCGACCCGGTCGAGTCCTGAATCGGGTTCCTCAGTATGGGCAAGCAAAGCAGGAATGAGCGCAGGCGGCAGATTGTCTATGACATGCCAACCCAGATCCTCGAGGGTGTCGCCGGCCAGAGATCGACCAGCCCCTGACATTCCGGTGATGACGATGAACTCACGCATAGCGTTCAGTGTAGCGCTGATGTCAAGCAGGTTTTTCGGCAACAAGCACCAGTAGACGCGGGATCGAGGACGCATCGAAGTACTCAGGAGCCTTCGCCAGAAATCCCTCGGGTGGGGCGGGCTCGATCATCCGAACCAGTCGCAATCCAGCATCGCTCATCGCATTGACATAGCGACCGAGCGGGCGATGAACAAAACGTATAAACACCCCTTTTTGCACTTGCTCGATGGTCTCTCCCTCGTGCAGATAGGGGCCAAGGCGCCAATACTGTTCCGGCGGATCGACCATATGGTCGTCGATCCAGCCGGACCCAGGCGGTTGCATGAGTGGGTGATTGAG
Organism: Acidimicrobiia bacterium; assembly: GCA_963854565.1. Classification (GTDB taxonomy): domain Bacteria; phylum Actinomycetota; class Acidimicrobiia; order Acidimicrobiales; family JAHEJN01; genus CAWKZT01. The sequence goes on along the minus strand of CAWKZT010000162.1, from coordinate 650 downwards.
AAACAGAGCAAAGCGACCACCGGGACGGACAACTCGGGCTATTTCGGACATTGCCTCGTCCATGGTGTCGATATGTTCGAAAACGAGGCAGGCGATTGCAGCATCAAACTCGTTGTTGGCAAAGGGCAGGTCGTCGGCCCCCGCCAGAACATAGGCGGGTCCTCCCCCCCGCCTGTTCGCCTCTTCGATTTGGGCAACCACTGGGTCGACGCCGACGACGTCGGACCCGAGTCCCTGCAGAACCCGGGCAATCTGTCCTTCGCCTGTACCAACGTCGATAATCCGTTTGGCTTTATCCATTACCTCGATGGCCAACGGAATAATCTGTTCGACGTACTCCGGGTCGACACCATCGGTGAACTCGTCTTGCCACCAGTTGGCGTGTGCTTCCCACAGTTCGGCGGTCGAGGGTGACGCCGCTGTTGCCGGTTGGGTTGAAGGATCAGGCTCGAAACTCATGGGGACCTACTCGTGGAGGTGGTCATAGACCGTGTCGGCGACGGTATCGGGTAACCACGAAAGCTCTTTAAGTTCGACGACTTGGGCCTGTTGTACCGCACGCACTCCTCCAAGTTCTTTGATTAAGCGTTTCTTACGCGATGGTCCCAGACCCGGAATATCATCGAGAACCGATTTCGTCATGCGTTTAT
>CAWKZT010000161.1:0-3966 GCA_963854565.1 Acidimicrobiia bacterium | reverse complement strand
CCCCAGCGAGAAAGACTCCTCCGATCTCGAACTTGCGTTGCGTCGGGCCATTGCTGTACCCAACGTGTCGAAGGTAATGGTTTTTGGCATAGGTACATCGCCGGTCCGACCGCGGCGGCCAGATCACGGCGCAATTAACCTTGCTGTGCTCGCCAACCCCGAACTGGCGGCAGTGCCTATCGAGATCTATTTCGATGGTGCTCAGGTCCGCGTCGTCCACAACAATTTTTCGATCTATGCGCGAGTGGGCGCCACGGTTAGCCTGCTCGCCGTCGGTGGTGTTGCCACCGGAGTTACTACCGACGGACTGCGCTGGGCGCTCGACGACGCCACGCTTACGCCGTTTCAGGCATGGGGACTCAGCAACGAACTCACCAGTTCCCCCGCATCTGTCTCCCTGACAAGCGGGGTCATACTTGTGTTCGTCGTGTCAGCGGATTCTGGCTGACCAACGCTTGCCATGATTGGTGAGTTCCAGATCACGGTCGAAACATCGACTGAGATTGGACTCAGTTAGCACCCAATCGATGGAGCCACTGGCAATGACTTTGCCCTCACGCAGCATGAGGCAATGGGTGAAGGCGGGCGGAATTTCCTCAACGTGATGGGTTACGAGCACGGTCGGCGGTTGAGCGGGGTCCGATGCAAGCTCGTCAAGTGTGGCGATTAAGTCTTCGCGTCCGCCCAGGTCGAGCGCAGCTGTTGGTTCGTCCAACAAGACAAGGCCTGGGTCGGTCATGAGCGATCGGGCTAGGAGCACTCGTTGGCGTTCGCCTGATGAAGCGATTCCGAACTCGCGGTCGGTGAGGTGGGCGCAACCCATTGAGATCAAGAGGTCTCTGGCTCGGGTCCGGTCAGCGTCATCGTAGGTATGCCACCAGGGTTCGAGCGCTGCGTTCTTGGCCGTCATCACAACATCGGTGTTTAACAGTTGTGGTCGCAATTGATCGGCGAGGGCAGCGCTAGCCATACCAATCCGTGTCCGCAGTGCTCGCACATCGGTGCGGCCCAACGTTTCGCCCAAAACCCGAACCGAACCCGTGGTCGGGTGCAACATCGTGGAAACGACGCGCAGAAGCGTGGTCTTGCCCGAACCGTTGGCGCCGAGTACAACCCAGTGTTGTTCCGGGTCGATTGTCCAGTCCACGCTTTGGAGTAAAGCCCGTTGGTCTCGAATCACCGAGATGTCTTGGAGGCGCACTACGGGCTCGGTCACAGAAGTCATTTTTCCTGATCCTAGGGGCAAAAACAAGGATGCAGTACGTTTGGTCGCCCTGGGTAGCGGTGGAAGGAGTAGGAGTGGTCGTTGGGTCCTACACTCGGCATCCACCGGTGAATCACACGCGACTGATTCATAGTTCCACAACTCGCCAAGCGGCAGGGGACCATCATCAACACAGCCCTCGGAATAGTTGTGGTTCTTGCTCTAGTGGCGGCCAACGGCTTCTTCACGGCGGCCGAGTTTGCGTTGATTAGCGTAGAACGGTCGACCATCGAATCAATGGCCGACAGCGGCAATCGTCGTGCGAGTTTGACACTAGCGATGTTGCGGCGGTTGTCGTTTTACCTCTCAGGAGCCCAACTTGGTATTTCGCTTACGGCTCTGGGTCTTGGTTTCGTAGCGGCCCCGGTTGCTGGTGAACTGATTGAACCCCTCGTGGATTCGGTTCTTGGCGAGCCGTCACCGGGGCTATCGGTCGCCGTGGCCTTGGTGTTGGCGACTATCTTCCAGACCGTCATGGGCGAGTTGGTGCCGAAGATAATCGCCATTGCCAAGCCAGTCCGCGTGGCCCTGACGTTGGCGTTGCCCTACCGCATCGTGATGAGTGTGATGTCACCGGTGGTGCATGTTCTTGACAGGACTGCTGCGTTCCTCGTCGGTCTTATGGGGATCGAACCCACCGAAGAAATGGGTTCGGGTCGTTCCCTCGACGAGCTTGAATACCTGGTGAAGACGTCCGGCGAGGGCGGCACGTTGAACCAAGAAGATGCGCGACTCTTGATGAGGTCTATTCATTTCGGCGAAAAGCTGGCCGACGATGTGCTGACTCCACGCCTCGAGGTCGTCTCTATTAGTGAGAATGCCACCCTCAATGAACTCACCGCGTTGTCGGCTGAATCTGGATTTAGTCGCTTTCCCGTGATCGGTGACTCTCTGGACCAGGTTCGCGGGATTGCACTCATCAAGTCCGTTTTCGAAGTGCCCTATGAACAGCGAGCGCATACATCGGTGCTCGCCATCAAGTCCGATGCATTGTTGGTGCCCGAAGGGCGTTCGCTCGAATCATTACTGGCCGAACTGCGAGCCCGTCGTGAGCACATGGCCCTCGTCATTGATGAGCACGGGGGTACCGCCGGGGTCGTGACGGTCGAGGATCTTGTCGAGGAAGTGGTTGGTGAAATTGATGACGAGCACGACGATCCCGAACTCACAGTCGTGCGCCATGGCAATGTGGTCATCTTGGCCGCATCGTTGCACCCCGATGAGGTTCTGGAGGCATGTGGATTCGAAATTCCCGATGGTGATTACGAGACCTTGGCCGGGTTTGCGTTAGTACAACTTCAGCGGGTGCCCCGCGAGGGCGAAGTGTTTATTTACGAGGGTTGGCGGTTCCAAGTGGTCGAAATGGATCGGCGCCGAATTGCTTCACTGCGGATGCAGCGAGTGGTAGAAACGCTGGCGACCGAAGGGGAGCAATCATGAGTACTCCCTGGGCACTAGCAGTGGCGTTCCTGCTCATTGCGATTAATGGGTTCTTTGTCGCTGTTGAGTTTGCTTTGCTGGGTTCACGGCGATCAGTTGTCGAGCCAATGGCCGAGTCCTCACCTCGAGCGGCCAAGGCCTTGGCCGCAATGAGTGATCTCAATCGGCAGTTATCCGGAGCGCAGTTGGGCATCACAATCGCGTCGTTGGCGCTTGGCTTTGTAGCTGAGCCAGCGATCGGTAGTTTGCTCGAAAGTTTCTTCGAGTCCTACACCTCATTCCCATCGGGCGTGCAACATACCGTCTCGTTTATTATTGCTTTGACCCTCGTGTCGTTCTTGCACATGGTCCTGGGTGAGATGGTTCCTAAAAACGTCACGTTGGCCGGACCAGAACGAGCCGCGGTTGTGTTACTCCCATTTCACGCGCGGGTTGTTTCGTTGTTTCGTCCGGTCATTTGGTTAGTTAATGCGCTTTCGGTGGGAGTGGTTCGATTGTTCAAAATCGAACCGACCGACGAACTTCGCACTACCCATACCGCGGTTGAGTTCTCCCATATGGTCGATGCTTCGAAGGGCGAGGGCCTGATTGGCGAGTTTTCGCACGAATTGATTTCGAGCGCGTTGGAGTACAAGGACCGTTCGGTGGCATCGATCATGGTTCCTTGGGCTCAGGTAGATGTCTTGAACCGCTTGACCTCGGTGGCCGAGATCGAGAAAGAAGTGGTCCGATCCGGGCACAGTCGGCTGCCGATATTTGACGCCAGTTCCGCCGTTGTCGAGGGCTACGTACATGCGAAAGACCTGCTCGCTACTACCGAATCGGAGCGATCAAGTCCCGTGCCTGACGACAAGATTCATCAAATGGTTGTCCTACGAGCGGAGAGCACGCTGGATGAAGGTCTTCGAGCAATGCGACGGCGGCAAACCCACATGGCGTTGGTGCGCGACGGTTCGAACCGTTTGGGGCTACTGACGTTGGAAGACATCGTCGAGCAAATCGTCGGCGAAATCCACGACGAGACTGATCTTTAGGCCACCCGACCAGTTTCTGTAACCGAACTGCAATATATGTTCTGGTTGGACTACCCTTTGATCACTGTGAAGTTTGCCGTTTTCCTCCTTGCCGTGCTTGTCACGGCATTGCTCGTGCCTGCCGGTGCAGGTGCACAAGATGATGTGAGCGTCGCGCGTGCTGCGGTCCAAGCAGCCCAGGCCGATGTCGACGCCGCACAACAGGCCGCAAATCTGGCCGCCGAACGG
>CAWKZT010000160.1:0-3975 GCA_963854565.1 Acidimicrobiia bacterium | reverse complement strand
CGTGTTAGAGAATCCAATCGTGGGCCACTTCTTCCCCCAACGGCCAACAATGATCGGCTTCCCAATCGTGCTGCTGGTGTTCGGATGGTTGTGGACAGCATGGTCCGATATCGAGAACCACGGAGCGAACCGCAACCGCACGATTCTGTTCTGCGGTGTCTTGGTCGGACTGACCCCATTCTTCAATCTGTTTGCGTTCGGCGTACCTGTGGCCTTCGTTGGACTGTGGTGGATCGGCACTCGCTTCCGCACCGAATGGTTGTACTTCCTGGTCCCTGCAACGGCGCTTGCACTTCCTGTTGTGGCATTCTTGCAACCCCCGTCGAGTGCACTCGAGTACCCCTACGACTGGGTCGAGCACATCCGGAACCCCGGCGGCCTCCCCGAAAACCTCGGTACAGCCAGCCGAGTTGGCCATTGGATCACCTTCTGGTTCCGCAACCTTGGGTTCTTCTTACCGTTACTCGTGGCTGCTCAATTAACTCGTGGGGTCTTACCAAAAAGGTTGACCGTTGCACTGGCGCCGGTGTGGCTCTTCTTCTTTGTACCCAATGGCATCAAGCCACACCCGTGGAACGGCAACAACACGCACTACTTTATCTTCGTACTTCTCCTCGGTGCGTTGCCTATCGCTGCGCTGCTTGTGCATACAGTCCGCAAGATGCCCATCAGCCTGCTCGCGATCGTGCCCTTGTGTTTCACGTTGATGGCAAGCGGGTTCATCGATGTGCTGGCCACAAACGATCAAGCCACATCGCCATGGCCGCTCACTGCCATGGATAGTGCTGCTGTTGCTGTTGGCAAGTGGGCTCGCACGACCGAGACCGATGCAGTATTTGTCATTGAACTCGGATGGGCCCCAGGACAGGCGTCGCCACACCAGCATCCGGTGCCAGCTCTGAGCGGCCGCCAGGTGCTCGTCGGCAACGACGGCTGGGTATTCGACCTGGGCATCGAAGATTGGGCGGTCCGCAAGGACCATTCCCGAATCATTCTCGAAGCGGGCACTGGGTATCAGGAGTTGATTGACACCTACGATGTCGACTACCTAGTCATCGGGCCAAACACCCGCACCCCTAACTGGGATCCAAACATTGCGTTCTGGGAAGAGGCAGCAGATGTCGTCTATCGACATGCCGGCTGGACTGTCTACGAAGTCTGAAGCCGCGACAACCGAAGCCAACATAAATGATGACCGGTTAGTGGTCGGTGGCTTCCGCGTGCCTCGAATCAGCACCATCGTGGTGTTACTCGTGGCGCTAGCCCTTGCGCTGCGGCTGTGGGAGCTCGGTGAACGCCCGTTACATCATGATGAAAGCCTCGATGCGTGGTGGAGTTGGCGGTTCCGCAACGGCCTCTACACAGGATACGACCCCGTCTATCACGGCCCGCTGCGATTTTACGTAACGGCTGGTTTCTACCAAGTGTTCGGCGAGACCGATGCGGTTGCACGCCTCTTCTCGGCCCTCACCGGCACTGCCGTTGTTGGTCTGCCATGGTTCCTGCGACGTGAACTCGGCCGAGCAGGAACGATCGCTGCCGCGGTTGCGTTAACCATCTCACCGACGATGCTCTACTACTCGCGGTTCGGTCGCGAAGATGCCCAGATGGTCTTCCTAACGCTGCTGGCCATGGTTCTAGGCCTTTCGTATCTGCGCACACCCCGCATCTCTACAGCCACAGGGCTGGCCTTTACTTTGGCATGCAGTTTCGCCATCAAAGAGTCCACTTATCTCTTCGGCTTGTTACTTGCCGTCTTCTTGTTGATCATCTTGGCCGCACAGTTCGATGCCCAGAACCGCGTCGCGCTTGGCACTGAAACTGACCCGACCAAGCTCAACCCAGCGTTCATCAGCGCAACCCTGCTCTTTGCAAGTACCGGTCTCACCGTTGCAGCAGTCGTTGGACATCTATCCGGCGAGCTGTTCCCGCTGATTGGCTTGTATATGGCCGCCCTTGTCTCCTTCGTGTGGGCAACAGCCCTCCCCCACCTTCGGGCTCGCCACGCCGTTCCTGACTATGAATGGCCTCCACTAGTTAAGGCAATTGGCGCAATCGGTTTCGGTGGTTGGGCCGTGGCGCTTGGTGTATTCGCCGTCTCATGGCTGCTGTTTTTCACCGTGTGGTTCCGTGAGCCCGGCGATTGGGCCACCGGCTTCACCAGCGCCATCCAATACTGGGACAGCCAACAAGAAGTCAACCGCGGCGGCCAGCCCTGGTACTACTACTTCTACGCTCTACCCATCTACGAATGGCTGTTCGTTGTCCTCGCCGTCATCGGCGTTTGGCGGGGTCTTCGCAAGCCAACAATGATGTCGGTTCTCATGGTCTGGTTCGCCGTCGGCAGCCTGATTCTTTACAGCTATGCGGGCGAGCGGATGCCATGGCTCATCACCCACCCGTTACTACCTATTCTGCTCCTGGCAGCGCTTGGGGTGCAGCATTTGTGGCAGCACCGACATAGCGCAGCCATGCCAGCAGTGGCCGTGGCCCTTGGCCTGGCGCTGTTGTTCACGACCGGTACAGCCATTCGAACCAGCTTCCCCAATGGCGCCGACAGCCGAGAGATCCTGAGCCAGGCGGGCCAGGCAACCACTCATCTAACGTCAGCGCTTGATCGTCTTGACACGATCGACGGCATTGCGATGCGAGAGACCGGCCAGCCGGCACGCGTAGCTATTGGATCAGCGAACGCATGGCCCTACAGCTGGTACTTACGCGATCGAACAAATCTCACCTGGTTCGACAGTTGTATGGGGCCGCCGACCGATGGCTCGGCCGACGTAATCATCATCGACCGCTTCCTAACCTGCACCCAAGACAACACCTCGCGAGACATTCAGCCCCAAGAAGAGTTCCTCGACTACCAATCGACTTTGTTCGCCATGCGCTCATGGTGGGTGCCGACCTACACCGATGCCGGGCCGCTCGGATGGATTCAGTACGCGCTTGATCGCTCATTGTGGGAACAGAACCCGAATTTCGGATTCGTTGGCGTTGGCGAAGTCGCCGAAGAACTTGATGGTGGAATTGGCGCAACCCTAGATCGCCTTAAAGAAGGCGCCGATACCAGTGCCAACGGCTTCATCGGTTTTGCTGGTGCAGATGGTGAGTTGGTCCGTGACCCTGTCGATCCTGACAGGTTTGTCGAGGCCGACGACGGCCGGGATGGCTGCGGCTCCGTCGACCAATGGTTCCTGGTCCACAACCGATTCGCTTTCAGCGAACGGGTCGTCGACCCTGCCCCAATCAACGCAATGCTTCCGCTTCGGTGCGCAAGCGACCTGCTCTCGGCCGATTAACCACCGCTGTCGGCGGCCAGGCCTGCTCGAGGTGCGACAGCAAGCGCTGCCTTGTCAACGGCGTAAATGCCGAGTTGCTCATCGCCAAACGCCAACCGTAGCGATGGGTTCTCAGAGAAGAGCACCAACGTTCGAGGATTAGCCACCGCTCGTTCGAGCGATCCAATAATTACATACGAAACATCAAAAGCCCGCAAGAACGAGTCGATAACGTCGGGAGATTCGGTCGTATAGAACTCGGCGACTTCTCGCTTGCGGTCATTCACCTCGAAGTCGAACAATGAGCGCTGCTGACTTTGATGCCAACGCCAACCGAGCACGGTGGGAAGACCCGCATGGATGCTCATTCGGCCCCACCACTGATATTCACTTCCACCGACCGCCTCAACGATGGTCGGTCGACCATTCACATTCGTCTGGAGCCAGTCGATGATGGCTCGGTCCTGACCTGGGTCGATGACAAAGTCGTTGCCGTCGACGTCGCGGATGCCAAAGCTGTAGCGCCCGGGTTCGAGCCAGAGATCACCATCGAGCGATGGGCCCAACGCCGTGTCGATGCGGTTGGCTTGTCGCGGCGAAACCGAAAGGACGGGATAGACCATTGACGCCATCAGCAGCAAGACCAGCCCGCCGGCGAGGACTCGGGTCGTAAGGCCAGCACGTCGATGTGCCG
>CAWKZT010000159.1:0-4013 GCA_963854565.1 Acidimicrobiia bacterium | reverse complement strand
GGGTCTTTGTCACACACCATCACAGTGATCACCTTACGGGGTTGCAGGATTTGGTGTTGTCGCGCTGGGTGATGGACCGGGCGGGGGGCAATCTACCGATGCCTGTTGTTCTGCCCGCCGGGCCGGCTGAGCGGTTTGTCGACAAGATGCTAGATGCATGGGAAGAGGATGTTGCGGTCCGGGTCGAGCACAACCATCGCGCCACAAAACCGCAGGTCAACGTCACTGCATTCGAGTTACCAACCGCGCTCACCGAAGTATGGAGTCTAGGTGACGTGCGGGTTTCGGCCATGCAGGTACGCCATGAACCGGTGTCGCATGCCGTGGGTTACAGGGTCGATTCACCTGACGGCAGCATCGCCATCAGTGGTGACACCTTGGTGTGTGGTGAAGTGGCCGAGCTAGCGGCCGGCGCCGATGTACTGGTCTATGAGGCCATGCGGTTCGAGGCAATCCAGGCATTACCCGAGGCGAGGCAGTTCATCCTCGACTATCACGCCGACACGCGACTCATTGGCGCCCAAGCTAAGGAGGCCGGTGTCGGCAAACTCATTTTGACGCATTTGATTCCGGCGCCTCTGACTGAAGAGGACGAGCAGCTTTTTGTCCAGGATGTCCGAGCAGGTGGCTTCGAAGGAGAAATCGTCGTAGCCAAGGATCTCGACACTCTCACCCTGGGCTAGTAAAAAGGGTCTAGCTGGTTAGCTGGGTGGAAACAGTTTGCCGGGGTTCATGCGACCGTCTGGGTCGAACATGGCCTTGATGGAGCGCATCATTTCCCACTCGAGATCGGACTTCTGGGCACCGATGCGGGCCCGGAGTTCTTGCCCGATCCCGTGCTCGGCGCTCAACGTGCCACCCAAGGCGAAGGTGGCCTCGTCGATAGCGGCGATGAGTTCGGGCTTCTTGGAAACAAACTCGTCGACGTAGTCGTCGTCAAACGGCATCACCATCATGTGCAGGTTGCCGTCGCCAATGTGACCAAAGCCGTAGGTGTAGGCCCGGGGCACGATCTTGCTGGCGATAGCGCTTACACCATCGTGATAGTCGGCAATTTTGTCGATGGGTACAGCGATGTCCATCTTGAGTCCGACGGCGTGGTGTTGGTAGATGCCCGATGGAGAAAGTTCGTCTCGGATCATCCAGAGACGATCTTCTTGGTCTTGGGTGCCAGCCACGATCGCATCGCTGATGAGTCCAGCGTTGGCCGCGGCTGACAAGAAGTCGGCGATCATGTCGGTGACCGGTTGCGCTGCGGCGACCTTGATGAGTACATAGAAGTCTTCGATGGTGCTGATCGGTCGTTGAAGATCGAACACTTTGCACACTTGGGTGAGGCCCATATTGGGCACAAGTTCGAATGCGGTGACGGATTCGGCGGCGTACTCGCGGGCCAAATCGAAGAGGCCGCCTAGGTTGTCCAGCGAGGTGAGGGCTGCCAACGCCGACTGTGTGTTGGGCGTAGCTGGATGCAGTTTGACGGTGGCCCGGGTGACGATGCCAAGGGTGCCTTCAGCCCCGATGAACAGCTGTTTTAAGTCATATCCTGAACTGTCTTTGCGTAGCGCTCGTAGACCGTTCCAGACCCGACCATCAGGTAGGACGACTTCAAGCCCCATAATCTGGTCGCGCATATTGCCGTAGCGAAGTACGTTGTTGCCGCCCGCATTGGTGGACATTCCACCACCGATTGTGGCGCTGCCACGCGCACCCCAGTCAGGAGCGAAAAGTCGATCAACGGAAGCGGCCGCCTCGTGCAGGTTCTGAATGGAGACCCCCGCTTGGGTAGTAATCGTGTACCTCTCCTTATCGACGGATTCGATTTGGTTCATGCGCATGAGCGACAAGACGATGGTCGGCCGATCACCTGACGGTGTAGCCCCGCCGGACATACCGGTGTTCCCACCCTGCGGCACCACACAAATGCCAGCGTCGTGGCAAATGCGCATGACGTCGGAGACTTGCTCGGTGGAGTTGGGGCGAACCAGACAGATGGCGGACCCGGAGTACACCTTGCGCCAGTCGGTGAACGCTGGTTCGGCATCGGCGCCGGTCAGGACGGCTGTGTCACCAATATTGGACCGGAGGGCAGAAACAAGATCAGAAGCGTTCATGATGCGTCGAGTTTCCCACACGAGGGCGTTACGGGGTTAGTCAACTGCGGTGCCGACGGCTCGCAAAGCAAAAATCCCCCGCCTAAGGCGAGGGATTTATACTGCGCGCTCGGAGGGACTCGAACCCCCAACCTTCTGATCCGTAGTCAGATGCTCTATCCAATTGAGCTACGAGCGCTAGTTGCGAATAATTACTCTACTTTGCCAGTGGGTGGCGCGAAACCTAGTTGGCCTGCAACTCGGGAATCCGAGTCGGGCTATGCGCTGGCAACAGGTCCAGCTGAGGCGTCATCGCTAGATTTTGTATAGCGGGCTAGGCGATGAAACGGCCACAGACGGGCCAGTGTTGCCAACCACCCCACGCAATGGTGTGGCGTAGTGCGTACGCCATCTGGTCTTGGACCGCTGGGGAGGCGAGGTCGGGGCGGGTGCCAACCCAAGTGGGGTCGATGATGTCAGCAACGGCGTTCCATGTACCGATCGTGAACTGGTAAGCGCCGTAGAAACCGTTGCCGGTGTTTATGGCGTAGTTGCCGCTGGACTCACAGTGGCGGAGTGCGTCCCAGCCATCGGTTTGAACCGCTGCGGGTTCAACAGCAGGAGTGGGTGTGGCTACCGGTGCCGAGGCTGCGGCTGGTGCTGGGGTTGGTTCGGCCCGCTGGTTTATGAGTATTGTCTCGACCCATCCATCGGGGTTGGTGGCGGTGTACGCAGCCAATATGAGTTCGCCGGGGATGGTTAGTTCTATCCAGGGGAGTTCTTCGGTCACTGATTCGGTGACGACGGCATTGCCGCTGGCCGGAACCGTGTGGATCAGTTCGACTTGTTCGATTGTGGCGGTTGAAACTCCCGCGTCAGCTGAGCCGGACAAGCCATTGATGAGGCCGGCAAAGGCGCCGAGGACGAGGAGTCCTGCGATCACGATAGTTAGGGCGTGCGCGTAGATTTTCTTCTGGATTTCCATGAGGTGAAACCTCCTTGCCATCCCGGACGTGAAGGGATGGATTTGATGGGGGGAGGTAACAAGTTACAGCGCATCTGTCACAATTGACACATAAATGTAATATTAGGTGGTGTGTCTCTGGACACACCAAAACCCAGGACTTCACGGGGTCGTCCGCCCTCCACCCGCGAGCGATCCCGTGAATGCAAAGGGCCCGGTGTGTAATACACCGGGCCCAACGCATCTGGCGGAGAGGGAGGGATTTGAACCCTCGAACCATCTTACGACAGTTACTTCCTTAGCAGGGAAGCGCCTTCAACCTGACTCGGCCACCTCTCCCAGAGCGTCCGATGGTAGCGCCCGCATCGTCGCGATGCGTTGCCTACATCGTGAAGAAGAGTTGGAACTCCATGTCGGCATTGTCTTGCACCGTGAGCACGATGGCGGCTTGGGGAGCGGCGATGTCGTAGTCACTTAGCAGTAAGTTAAATTCGCCGGTAACGACGATGACAGTGCCGACCACCTTGGCGTTGAGGGGGATGGTTACCGAGCGAGTCACCCCATGCACGGTGAGATCGCCGGTTGCATCAAAATTGACGTCGACGCCATCGCCGGGCAATGTACCAAGCTCTATAGGTGAGGTAAGAGAGAACAGCGCTTCAGGGAAGGTGTTGGTCTCGATCGACTGGCTTTTTATCTGCCGATCGCGAGAGCCACTGTCGGTGGTAAGCCCAGTCATGTCGACGAGTATCTGAGTGCTGGTAATGGTGGTGCCCTCGAACTCGAGGGTTCCCGTTACCGCCGGTGTCCGGCCCACGACCGTCTGACTGCCGACACTGGCCAATTCCTCGTCGATACGGAAGCCAACAAACGCCGACGTGAAGTCGGTGAATGAGCCGATCGAGTTGTCGATAGACCAAGTGCCATCGAAGCCGACTTCGGCGGGTGCTTCTTGG
>CAWKZT010000158.1:0-4022 GCA_963854565.1 Acidimicrobiia bacterium | reverse complement strand
CCGCCTCGTCAACTGCGGGCCTTGTCTGATGCGGCCTCTGATGCGCTCCGCATCACCATGGGCGTCGCAACCACAGCAGCGACAGCGGACCGGTCGATCAGCGCCAGTACTGTCCTGGATTCACTCGCTCGCTAGTACCGGGCGATCATGATCGGCCCCGACGGCGGCTTGCGCTTCGTCGAACAACGCTTGAATAGCCGCGTGGAGCTCTTCGGTAACACGATTAATTTCAGACTTTGGCACCCGTTTACCGGACAATACCGGCGGCTGAATTAGCTCACCGTAGATGTAGGTAATCTTGCGAGGCCTCGGAAAATATACGCCCTTTGGCATGCCCCGCTGACTTCCACCAATACCCACAGGAAGGATCGGCGCCTGGGCCTTACCGGCAACATAGGCAACCCCGCGCAAGAGCTCGTGAACTTCAGTTCCTTCTTTGCGTTCGCCCTCGGGGAACATAGCCAACACTTCGCCCCGTTCCAGAACGGCTTGCGCCGCCAGCAGAGCGGCGCGGTCGGTGGCATCACGTTTTACCGGAAAGCCGCCCAGGGTGATAACAATCCAACGTCCGATACGGGTACGAAACAAGCTGTCCTTGGCGAAATACCGGGCGCGACGTTTGCAGGTAATTCCGAGTAAAGGAACGTCGAGATTTGACCGGTGGACCGGAGAAATAATTACCGCGCCCTCATCGGGAAGATTCTCCGGATTGATTACCCAAGCCCGAAAATACACACCAACCAGAGCCTTAGTGAACCAGTGAAACCACGTGTAAAGAAAATTCGAAAACCAGCCCAACTCTGCCCCATGTAGGCGTTCGGTCTCGGTAGTGGCCATCAGCCCTTACCCACTTCGCGGTGCAGTCGAAGCACCTCGTCCACGACGCCCTCGACATCGAGCATTGAGGTCTCGACCACGATGGCTCCATCGGCTTGCATCAGTGGAGTGTGAGCCCGACTACTGTCGGCCATATCGCGGCGAGCCAGATCCGTCGCTATCGCGTCGTAATCGAGATTTTCATCTTCTTTGCCGCGCCTCTCGGCTCGGACATCGGAGCGGGCGGTGAGATAGATCTTGAGGGGCGCGTCGGGGAACACCGCTGAGCCTATGTCTCGACCCTCAACGACCGCTCCGGCCCGTGCTGCGACCCACTCTCGTTGTTGGCGCTGCATCTCAATTCGCACCACGGGGTTGGCGGCTACCGCGGTTACCGCTTGTGTCACCTCGGGCCCACGAATCTGGGTCGTTGCGTCAATCCCATTCACGATCACGGTGTCGATGCCAAGTTCCATGCTGACAGTGGCAACTAGCGCGGCTACGTCTTCGGTGTTGGCTGGGTCAATATCCTGAGAAATGGCCGCGAATGCCACGGCTCGGTACATCGCTCCCGTGTCGAGATACTCAAGGCCAAGCCGCTGGGCCACGAGGCGCGCGACCGTCGATTTACCTGATCCGGCCGGACCATCGATGGCAATAACGTTGAGCGTTTCTAGGTCGCCAGAGTGGTGAAGTGAGGAAGCCATGTCGACCGTTGACCGTAGGGCTTCAAATGTCTCGAAGAAACCAGGGAACGTCTTAGCAACACAGCTCGGGTTCGCCACGGAAACCCCCGGTTGGGCGGCTCCCAAAACCGCGAACGACATAGCCATCCGATGATCGTCATAGGTTTCAACGATTGCTGGGGTCACGGTCCCGGGCAACACCGTAAATCCGTCACCATTGTCGGAGGCTTCGATGCCCAGTCGCATTAGTTCGGTCACGGGCCCGGCGATCCGATCGGACTCTTTATGGCGAATGAAATCAATACCGGTGACGGTGGTCGCCGACGTGGCTCCCGGGGCCAGTGCAGCCAAGGTGGGGGCCGTGTCAGAGATTTGGCGCATGTCGACGGTTACGCCCTTGAGCGGCTCATCGACGCAAACCCGGGTTGATACATCGTTTTGCTCAACTCGTGCCCCCATGGCCTCCAGGACCCGCACAAATCCGGTGTCGCCTTGCAACGAGTCACGCCCCAACCCTTCGACTTGAATTCGCCCACCGACTGCTCCGGCAATCGCAAAGAAATACGACGCCGCAGAGGCATCGGGTTCGATGACGTAATCGCGGGCGATATAGCCGGTAGGGGCCACTACATAGTTGGTACCGTCGACCGTCACCTCCGCACCAAAAGCCCGCATTATGGCAACGGTTAAATCGAGGTAGGGCTGAGAGATGACCTCGCCTGTCAACGTCAGATCCAGACCCTCTCGTAGGCACGGCCCAACCATGAGCAATCCCGAAGCAAACTGACTCGAGACATCGGCGGCGAGTTCGACCTCGTGCATTCCCGCGCCGCGACCGCGGCTAGTCGTGCGCACGGTCAACGGCAGGCCGCCATCACTATCGACCTCCAAGCCCATCGATCGCATGGCATCCACCAGATCGCCGAAGGGTCGCGACTGCAGCTGAGCATGCCCGTCGAGGCAATACTCGCCCAGACCTAATGCAAACATCGGGGACACGAAACGCGACGTCGTTCCCGACTGACGAGCATCAACAGTGACAGGCCCAGCGGTAACCGCTCCCCCACAGCCCTCAACAACCCACGCATCAACATCTGCTTGGTCAACGTTGGCCCCTAACGCTGTAACGCAGGCAACCATTGCTTGAGTGTCATCAGCATCGAGCGGAACGCGAAGCACCGATTGACCATGCGCCAATGCCGCACATGCCAAGGCCCGGTTGGTAATGCTCTTGGAGCCCGGAATACGCACCGAGGCGTCGACTCGTCCCCCGAGCGGTTCGATCACATAAGGATCCGGAAGAGCACCGAGGTCCAGGGTCATTGGGCCATCTCTCGTACCGACGGTCGATACCCATTAGCCATCAGGGCGCCCATCAGACGCTCGGCGCGGGCCTGTTCGACCACGAGCACGAGCACACCCTGCGTGCCCTCGGCGGAGTGGGCGATTTCCAGATCGTAGATGTTGACATCGATGTCGGTAGCAAGACGAGTGATGACCGCCAATTCGCCGGGCTGATCAGAAATTACGACTCGAACTACGGCAAGATCAACCGACGCAGGAGCGGTAGTAGGTAGGTTCACTCGCGCTCGCTGTGCTTGGGTCAAAACATCCAACAACGCGGCGGAATCGTTGGTCTGGACCGTGCCGCGCATTTCCTGCAACGCCACGATGAGGTCATCGAGTACCTCGACTATCGCGGTCTTGTTTCCCGCACAAATGTCGGGCCAAATGCTCGGGCGGCCTGAGGCAATTCGGGTCATATCCCGGAAACCGCCCGCGGCGAGCTTAAGCAAGGCCCGGTGCTCCTCGGAGCGTTCGTCGGCCAAACGCATAAGCGTTGCTGCGGTGAGATGCGGAACATGAGACACCATCGCCACTAAACGATCGTGCTGGCGAGCATCCAACGTCAACACTTCGGCGCCAAGGGACTTCACCAAAACATGCATGGCAGCCAATGCGGCATCATCGCTGTGGTCACCTGGAGTTAACACCCAAGTTGCACCGTTAAACATGTCCGAGCGGGCTCCGGCGATACCTTCTTGTTCGGATCCCGCCATGGGGTGACCCCCGACAAAGCGAGGATTGTCAACGGCTCGCACCAGATCAAATTTTACGCTGCCAACATCGGTCACCCATCCGCTGGTTCGCTTCAAGGCGTCATTGACTGCCTGAGGAATTGCGAGCGACGGTGTCGCCACGATGGTGAGGTGGGCGTCATCGGGCCATCCAACCGCGTCCAGCGCTCCTGCGTCAAGAGCTCCCTGCGCCACGGTGTCGTCAACGTCAACCCCCGCGACGTACCACCCCAACTCCCGGAGAGCCATACCAATAGATCCACCGATTAAACCGGTGCCAATTATCAGCACCGTTCGCGGGGCAGAAGATGGAGAAAGAACAACGTCAGCCATATACCTAGATCGTAGTGGCGCCGATGCCGGTGCCGCCGTGATTAGTCGTCCTCGATCGTTGTGGCCCGCTCGAGCGCGCGCACCTCTTCGGTGGTCAGGTTTCGCCACT
>CAWKZT010000157.1:0-4024 GCA_963854565.1 Acidimicrobiia bacterium | reverse complement strand
TCGTCAAATTGAACCCCACATTGTTGGGCGTCGACCGCGTGCAAAGCCTGGTAGTCGACCAACTGGGCTACGACTACGTACAACTAGACCGAGAAGCCTTCAAACACGACCTCGGATTCGACCGCGGCGTCGAACTCATCGGCGAACTCAATGACTACGCCAAAGAGCGCGGTCACAAATTTGGCATCAAACTCACCAACACGCTGGTAGTCAAAAACCACAAACAATGGATGCCCGACCCCACGATGTACTTGTCCGGCGCTCCGCTCCATGTGCTGGCATCCACATTGCTAGCCGAGTTGGCCGACGCCTTACCCGGACAACTGATGATCCCAGGCCATGACGGCGACATCATGGTGAGCTACTCCGCCGGGATCAACCGCGACAACCTCGCCGACACTCTCGCCACCGGCGTACGGCCAGCATCGGTTTGCTCGGACCTACTCAAGCCCGGCGGGTACGGGCGACTGGCCCCCATGCTCAAAAAACTCACCGCGGCAGTGGCCGATAGCGGTGCATCCAACCTCGACGAGTTCCGCGCCGTGCGCCAAGCCGAAGCGGTAGCGGCCGGGATGCCCGACAGCGCTCACGCCCACGCCGCCGACATTGTCTCCGAAGACGGCATCGCGCCTTACCACCTCAGCGGCAACGAGAAACTGCCTCGAGCCGTCGACAACGATCTCGAAATGTTCGAGTGCGTGGCCTGCAACTTCTGTGTGACGGTGTGCCCCAATGATGCGTTCTTCACCAGCCCCAGTTTGGAAGAACAAGACTCCCGTCAGCAGTACCTCGTGCTCGCCGAATTATGCAACGAATGCGGCAACTGCATGACCTTTTGCCCCGAGAACGGCGACCCCGCCCAAATCAAGCCACGGCTATTTACCGACGAAGCATTGTTCAACGCACGAGACGGTCAAGGCTTCTTAATCCAAGCCGACGGCACAATCCGAAGCCGCCAACCTGAAGACAATCTGGCCCAGAAGACGGTGGCCGACTTGTTGGCCTCCGAAGCAGGAAATCCACTCTGACTTTGACTGAGCGGCCCGAGCACGTAAGGTAGTAACCAGTGAAGCACGCAACCGACCTCCTTCTGCTTATGTAGACGAACACCACATAGGTGTTCGTCTAACCCTCCCTGCCTCTAGAAGGCGTGGGGGGTTTTGTGCTTTTCGGAGCAAGTTGCCAACCTCATTTCCGCACAATTTATTTACCAAACCACCCAAGGATCATCATGAACCGCATGCCTTTCGAGAAGTATCGTCCCTATCCGGGGATAGAACTTCCCGACCGCACGTGGCCCGATAACCGCATCGAGGCCGCTCCCATCTGGTGCTCGGTTGATCTCCGTGATGGCAACCAGGCCCTGGTCGATCCTATGGACATCACCCGCAAACGTCGCATGTGGGACCACCTGGTCAAGATCGGTTTCAAAGAGATCGAAGTTGGCTTCCCAGCCGCCTCCCAGCCCGATTTCGATTTTGTTCGCCACATAATCGAAGACGATTTGATTCCTGACGACGTCACCATTCAGGTGCTGACCCAGGCCCGTGGCGAACTAATCGAACGAACCTTCGAGGCCGTCGACGGCGCCAAGAACGTCATCGTGCATTTGTACAACTCCACCTCCACTACCCAACGCCGGGTGGTCTTTAACCAGGACCGTCAAGGCATCATCGACATTGCGGTAGCTGGGGCCGAGGTCTGTCAGGCCTGTTACGACATTGCCGATAACCCTGGTATTCGCTGGGAGTACTCACCCGAGAGCTTCACCGGCACCGAACCGGACTATGCCGTCGAAGTATGCGAAGCGGTAATGGACGTGTTCAAGCCAACACCGGACAAGCCCATCATCTTCAACCTGCCCGCCACCGTCGAAATGTGTACCGCCAACCTGTACGGCGACCTCATCGAACAATTCCATCGCAACGTCAAAAACCGCGACAGCATCATCTTGTCACTGCACCCCCACAACGACCGCGGCACCGGTGTTGCCGCCGCCGAGTTCGGTTTGATGGCCGGAGCCGACCGGGTCGAAGGCACCTTGTTCGGAAACGGCGAACGAACCGGAAACCTCGACGTCATCAACGTCGCCATCAACTTGTTCACCCAAGGCGTCGACCCCAAACTCGACCTCAGCGACATCGACGAGATGCGCCGAGTAGCCGAGTTCTCCAATCGACTGCCCGTGGCCGCCCGCCACCCATGGGTAGGCGACCTCGTCTATACCTCGTTCTCGGGCAGTCACCAAGACGCCATCAAGAAGGGCATGGCCGCCATCTACAACGTCGAAGAAGGCGGAACCCTTGCCGGCGACTACCAGACGTGGGACGTCCCGTATCTGCCCATCGACCCCAAGCACTTGGGTCGCAGCTACGAGGCCGTGATTCGGGTCAACAGCCAATCGGGCAAAGGCGGCGTGGCCTACCTGATGTTGCACGAATATGGACTCGACCTCCCCCGGGCACTGCAGGTCAATTTCTCGCAGCGCATCCAAGCGGTGACCGAGGACAGCGGTACCGACATTACGTCCTACGAAATCCAGCGCCGGTTCATGGCAACCTACGTCGAAGACCCCGATTCGCCCATCGAATTATTGTCACACCACTCCACCAGTGGCAGCGACGAAGAAGCATTGATTACCGCCAAGCTCATGGTTAACGGAGTCGAGCGCGAACTCAGCGGCAGCGGCAACGGGCCCATCGATGCGTTCATTAACGCCCTGCGCGAATCGCAAATGTTTGAGGGCAAGCTTGTCGACTACGTCGAGCATGCTGTAGGCACCGGTTCCGATACGGGTGCCGCAGCGTATGTCGAAATCGATACCGGCGACCGTGACACCGTCTGGGGAGTTGGGCTACATGAGTCGATTCTCACGGCTTCGTTCCGTGCGGTTGTCAGCGCCGTCAACGGCCTCGTAGCAACCGGTTCGCTCAAGCTGCCCTAGCGGGCGCGACCAATCAGGAAGCCAAGACCCCAACTCAAGTGCATGGTGGGAAATGCCGTCGCCAGACGCAGTTTGATGCCTATCCCGCCGGCGGTGGGGGTTAGCAGCGCGACCCCAAAGCAGGCCAGCACATAGCCCCCAGGAACCAGCCAAAGGGGTTGGGCCCAGAGGCCACCAAATATTGAACCAACAAGGCCCAGAACCAATAGGGGAGCGGCCAGTTGACGGGCCCGAACCTTGGATGGATCGCGACGCAGTACATGTCGTTTCCATTTGCCGTACTGAAAGTATTGACGGGCCAACGCCCGTGCCGAGCCTCGAGGTCGGTAGTTCACCTTAAGTTTGGGGTCGAACCACACCTGGTAGCCGGCATCACGAATGCGATTGTTCAACTCGTAATCTTGATTGCGAATGAGCGTGGGGTCGAACAGGCCAACCTCATCGAGGACATCCCGGCGGAACGCCCCCAGGTACACCGTGTCGGTTGGCCCCTCGGTGCCGCCGTAGTGAAACGGCGAGTTCCCGACCCCGAACTTCGACGACATAGCTGCCGCTACGGCGGATTCGTACGGAGTAGTTCCGGTGGCGTCTTGTATGCCGCCCACATTTGCGGCGCTGGTTCGGCGCAGCGTTGCGACAGCCTGACTGATGTAGCCCGCCGGAATGAGCGCATGGGCATCGACTCGGACGATCACTGCGCCGGTGGTGGCCATGATGGCCGCGTTGAGTCCGTCGGGGGTAGCACCCGATGGGTTAGCCACCACCACGATCCGCGGATCGTTTATGGATCCGATAACGCGGGCGGTGTCGTCCTCCGACGGTGCCAAAGCAATCACGATCTCGTTGATGGCTGGGTAATCTTGTGACGAAACGGCGGCCAGTGTCGCCCCGATGGTCTGTTCCCCATTGCGACAGGGGACAACCACCGAGACCGGCGGATTTGGGCCGAGTTGGGCCAGGTCGGTCACCGGTTACTGCTTGCGTCTCAGGACGACCGCTACTGTTCGCAGCATTATTTGTAGATCGAGCAACGGCGACCAACTCACCAAGTACTGGATGTCGTGACCAAGTTTGTAGCCC
>CAWKZT010000156.1:0-4026 GCA_963854565.1 Acidimicrobiia bacterium | reverse complement strand
TGCGCTGCGCACCCCTGACACTCCGAGAACGAGGTTTTGGGGGTGACCTAAGTTTTGGTAGTGACGATCTAACGTTTCGGTTACGGGTCGAGGCGGTCTTCGAGCTCGGAGATCCGACTTTGGAGCTCGGCGAGCGTGGCCTTGTCTTCCATCGTGGCGTAGTCAACCACTTTTTTAAGGGCCTTGGTGCCCTTGAAAAACAGCTTGCGGCCCTTGCTGTCTTTGACCCAGGGGTTGGTCACGTCGTCGGGAAACTCCAGACGAGCGACCGCCAGACCGAAGCGATGCCAGCGCACGACTTTCTCCAAATTGTTGGCATCAGCGTTCGGTAAGGCAAGAGCCGCCGACATTCCGGCGAACAGCCCATCGCTTTCGTACATCTCTTCGTGAAAGTTTTCGAACCGATACTCGACAGGCACCACCTGCTGCGGCCACAGGCCAGGAAACTGCGGCCAGCCCAACGTGGCATAAGGCTCGGGCGGCGCGAATCGATCTGGCGCTAGTGACCGGGCCCCGTTGAAATAGGTGGACCATTCGTCCATTGGATACTTCGATGCGGGCTCAGCCACGATGGCCGCGACTTCGCTAAACAACTCGCGGTCGACAATCTGGGGCATGTGGCTGGAGTAGGCCTTGCGCTGGTCGGCGAGACCAAAACGGGGGAGGACGAGCAGGGCATGGGTAATGCCTTGATCGAATGGCGTGGTGTCGCGACCCCAGTTGGCCAGATCGTAGAACCAGTAGTTGCGATACCGGCCGGCATCATCGAGGTAGAAAGAGCGGTCGACGGGACCAAGAGGCCGGTTGTCGTCGTCGGCCATGATGAATTGCTCGGCGATTGATGGGTGGCTGAGCATGGCAGTGCGCAACCGATAGTTGCGTGATTGGTGGTCTAACGCGGTGATTTCGTCGGCATCGAGTCCGGTGATTTCGGTGTCACCCAACACGGTGACACCGGGCGGCATCTGATCGTGGACCGACTCGGGACACAGTGCCACGATCTCGTCGACGAAGGGCATGAAATGGCGCACATAGGCCACGGTGTCGGCAAAGACGCCGGGTCGGGCGGTAAGGAAGACCATCTGCACGGTGGAGACCCTAACGAACTTTCGGCAAGCGGTTGCGGAGTTGGCGCCGGGTTCGGATCGCCCAGGGAAGTCGCTGGACAAACTTTTCGACACCATCAACGTGGCGTCGGGCTAACCCAAAGTCACGATTATTGGCGCGAACCATACTGCGACCGATGAGTGCCACGATGGTGAGGTCGAGCCGAAGGAAGGCCCAGACGGATTGCCCCCCAGTGCCATTGCGGGCTAGCGACAACAGTCGATTGCGGGTCTGTAGCACCGTGGTTTGCTTAGTGCCTTGTCCAGTGTTGGCCGAGTGGCGGTGTTGTACCCGAGCATCAGCGACTGCGATGTAACTCCAGCCTCGGTTCTGACCGCGCCACGATAGATCGGTGTCTTCGTAGTAGAGGAAAAATTCGGGAGCAAAAAGTCCCACGTCGTGGAGATAGCTGGTCTTTAGCGCCACCGCTGCGCCACACCACGCAAACGGAGCATCCGTCGAATCGATGGGGTGGCCCGATGTAGGAAGGGTCTGATGAAATCCTCGATTGTGGCCAACGCCAAGCGCGTCGACATGGGAACCAAAGTTTTGGATGATTACCTCACCCAGCGAAGCGTTCACGTCGGTGGTGCCATTGGCGCCGTGCACAACGACGGGGTCTGAAGTTGCGGCAACACGTAGCGTGGCCCCGGGACGAAGTCGCCAGAAGCTGCTTTCACCGTTCGTTTGCATCCGGGCCCGGCCGACGGCGTGATGCGGAACATCGACGCCGTTGACGGTCACCCGCAGGACATCGCCTTCGAACGGCACCGACGCAAACGGAGTGTCGAACGTAATGAGAGGACAGGCTGCGCCGACGCGTTCGTCGCTGCCGCGCAGTGCCTCGACCAGGATCCGAATGGCATCCGGTTCCACCGTGGCATCAGGGTTAATGAGCACAACGACATCAACCTTGTCGAGGTCCCCGAGGGCGAGGTTATTGGCGCCGAAACCGTCGTTGCTGTCGTTTTGGATTAGCCGAACCTTGGCTTGGTTTGCCGCAGCGGCTGATCCGTCGGTGGAGGCGTTATCGATGACAACTAAATCGAGGCGATCGGCCGGCCAGTCGCTAGCCAAAACGCTCGTGAGGCAGCGGCGGAGGAGGCCGCCAGAGTTGTAGTTGAGTACTACAACACGCACATGTTCAGGGACTGACGGTATTGCCACACCGTGAGCGTAGTGCCCGCAGTACCAACGGTTGAGTTGCCCCTAGAACCAAGTTGCTCGCCAAAGCGATTATTGTGCTGTCAATGGCTTGGTTAGTTTGTGATGGAAAGGTGCTGGCAAGTTGCGAAGTTGCGACGACACGCGCCCAACGTCGCAAGGGACTCCTCGGGCGCTCCGGTATCGAGGGCGCCTTACTTATTGCGCACACTCGTTTGGTGCATACCGTGGGTATGCGGTTCTCCATCGACGCAATATTTTGTGATGCCGATTTGGTGGTGCTAGCTATCAAGCAGGTCGACCGGTTGCGATTGCCCATCTCGCCTCGCGGCACTCGCAATATCGTCGAAGTCGAACGAGGTGCTGCTGAACGTTGGGCCTTGTGCGTGGGTGATCAACTTGAGGTGCGCGACTGATGGCTGATGGACGTTTGATCCTTGTCGCCACACCGATTGGCAATCTTGGGGACATGTCACCGCGCGCTATCGACGCGTTGCAAGGCGCCGATGTCGTGGCCTGCGAAGACACTCGTCGGTCCGGTCGGTTGTTGGCGCATTTCGGTATTCGTGTGCCCCGCCTCCTGGCCATTCATGAGCACAACGAGTTTGAGAAGGCCGACTATGTGGTGCAGTTGTTGGGGGAAGGGCAGGTAGTAGCGGTCATCACCGACGCGGGCATGCCCGGCATCAGCGATCCAGGCGAACGACTGGTTGCGGCGGTCACGACAGCAGGATTCGAGGTTGAGGTGATTCCTGGTCCGGTAGCTTTCGTAGGCGCACTGGTGGCCAGTGGGATTAGTGCGACCCGGTTTGTATTCGAAGGCTTCTTGCCCCGCAAGGGGGCGGGACGAACCGAGCGTCTGGCCGCATTGCGCGCCGAGCAGCGCACCATGGTCCTGTACGAGGCGCCGCATCGCCTAGCGGCCACCCTTTCTGATCTGGCTACTGTTCTCGGAGACGGTCGACAGGTGTCGGTGGCGCGTGAGTTGACCAAAATGCACGAAGAAACTTGGCGCGGGACGTTGGCCGAAGCGGTCGAACGATGCATCACCGTCGAGCCGCGTGGTGAGTATGTGCTGACCATTGCGGGTGCCCCTGATGCTGCTCCAGCGACGGACGATATTTTGATTGAGGCACTAGCGCGCTATCGCAAAGACGGTTTGTCGAAGCGTGATGCTACCGATGTCGTAACGGCCGAATATCAGGTTGCTCGCCGTCGGGTTTATGACTTGGCGAACACGTCCGCATGACACTGCCGGACTACGACCCCAATGATGTGCCGGTCCGCATGGCTGCCACCGTGCTTATTGTCGATGAACGACCTGATCTTCAGGTGCTCATGATTGAACGAAATGCGCGTTCAGTTTTTGCTGGGTCGATGTGGGTGTATCCGGGCGGAGCGGTAGACCTCGCAGATGCCAGCGCCGAGGCCGATGCTGCAGTGGCGGGGATCACCGACGCTGATGCCAGCGCCCAGCTAGGTGTCGCCCACGGCGGGATTGCTCACTGGGTGGCAGCATTGCGAGAAACGTTCGAAGAGACCGGTGTGCTCCTCACCCAGGGGAGCGAAGGGCCCGACATGGCCGATCCAGTGGTGGCAGGTCGCTTTGCTGCGCATCGCGATGCGGTCAACAACGGCACGCTTAACTTCATCGACATGGTCCGTTCTGAAGGAATCGTGCTCGACGGGTCCACGGTGCATCCCGTGGCTCGATGGGTCACCCCGGTCGGCCCGCCCCGACGCTTCGATGCCTGG
>CAWKZT010000155.1:0-4045 GCA_963854565.1 Acidimicrobiia bacterium | reverse complement strand
CGAGTTGGGGTTCATCCTGGTGCAGATCGACGGCATGGGCACGTCGCACCGCAGCAAGGCCTTCCACGACGTGTGCTGGAAGAACGTGGGCGATGCCGGTTTTCCCGATCGCATTCTCTGGATCAAAGAGGCCGCGAAGAAATACCCCTACATGGACATCAACCGCGTCGGAATTTTCGGCGGTTCGGCCGGCGGGCAAAGTTCGACCGGGGCCGTGCTCATGCACGGAGATTTCTACAAGGTGGCCGTTTCAGATTGCGGTTGCCACGACAATCGCATGGATAAGATTTGGTGGAACGAAGCCTGGATGGGTTGGCCGGTGGGACCGGAATACGCCGAAAGTTCCAACGTGACCCATGCCCATAAGCTTGAGGGAAAGCTGCTGCTGATCGTGGGCGAACTGGACCGCAACGTCGATCCGGCCTCGACCATGCAGGTAGTCAACGCCTTGGTCAAAGCCGACCGCGATTTCGACATGCTGATCATCCCCGGAGCCGGCCACGGCGCGGCTGGCTCCGCCTACGGGAAACGCCGTCAGAAGGATTACTTCGTCCGCAACCTGCTGGGTGTCGAACCGCGATGGGAGCCATGACGGCCAGGACGCCCGTCCTCCGACATGCGCGAGCGGGAGGTGGACATCAGCAGATACCTGGCACCAACAAATAGAAGATGAATTCGATCTACACAGCTAACCTAAGGAGACCAAACACATGCCAATAAAGAATCTTACCGTCGTGCTTCTCACGCTCGTCGTCGCGACAGGCGCTAGCGCAAAAGACAATTTGAAATCGCATTTCAAACCGATCTTTGAAGAATTCGGGCAGCGCAGTACGACAAAAATAGAGGTGGTGTCCGGGCCCGAGGCCGTTCAGATGAGAAACGGTCGCGTCGCCGGCAAGCAGTGGATCGCGACCTCCGGCGAGTATCGGTTCAAGCTGACCATTGAAGATGCGACCGGCGCCAAGCTCGAGCAACTGATCGGGCGTCTTGAGAAGCTTCCCAAATCCTACATGAGCGCGTGCGTGGCTGTGTCTGACATGGGAGAAGACGGGATCGCGATCTATGCGAACCTCGGTGGAGCAAGAGCGCATGGCGGAAAAGGATATATCAATCTGGTTCCTCATGCCGACGCATTGGTGATCGCCCATGAAGCGGGTCACACGCTGGAGCAGGTCGCCACGCAGTCGGATCCCAAGATACTTGACAAGTGGGAAGAGGCCATCAAAGCGGATAAGATCTCCGTCTCCGACTATGGCGATAAAGTACGCCATGAAGATCTCGGCGAATTCGCCCAGGTATACGCCGTCTGTCTGGACGCGGGGCCCGAACATCTGGCGGAACTGAAGAAACTCTCGCCCAAGCGGTTCGCGCTCTGGCAGAGAATATTGAATCCGTATAGCCCCGAGGCGCTACGAAAAACGCTCGACCCGTTTTACAAACAACACATCGTCGCCGATGGCCTCGTGGTCGCGGGTTCAGAGAAAGTTTCATTATACGCTCTGGGAGAAGCGGGATACCTGGCAAAGAAGATGCTCGCCAATCGGCCTGACGTGATGCGGGACCTTTTGGAAAAGCGAAAGATGTTCGTGGCCGTGATGGCTTACTGCGAACTGCAGACCGACCTGCCCGACTGCCGAGGAATGTCGCTTTGGTGGGCCTATCGCGCTCGAGGCCTGGGTTCCAGACCGGTCAGTTGTGGCGAAGAAAATTTGCTGGACCTCAAGGGAGATCCTTATAAGGGCGAAAATATCTTCATTCACGAATTCGCCCACGGGATTCACAGTGTCCTTGGCGAAGACTTCAACGTGCGACTGAGGGAGCTATACGACCAAGCCAAGCAAAGTGGACGCTTCGGTGGATATGCGATCGACGGTGGCGTCGCGGAGTTCTGGGCCGAAGGCGTTCAGACATGGTTCGAGTGCAACGGACGCAAGAGACCGAAGTCTGGCAGAGGGTCGGACTCGTTCACAGTGCTCGGGCCCCAAGGAGAGCTCGTCTGCCACCTGACCACCCGCAAGCTGTTGATAACACACTGTCCGGAATTCGCCAGACTGATCGACAGCACGTTTCGACAAAACAAATGGGTCTATGTGCCCGTGGCGAAACGGCTGGACGAACCACACCTGAGCGGCTTCGATCCAGCCGACGCGCCTGAGTTCCGCTGGCCGGCCGCGGTGGTAGAGGCCTACGATCGAATCGAAGCCGAGAGAGCCAGGAAGGAAAAGCAACGCAAGACCAAATCACAGCGCTAGCGCCGCCGGGCGCAAACGTTCTGCTGAAAGGAAAAAGGCAAATATGAGAAGAACACTGCCTGCCTGCTGTATCAGTTTACTTGCCTTGTGCTGCATCTGTGCGCACGCGCAAGAGAAGTCGGACGGTGACACCAATCGACCGGTTTCAGACAAGATTGTGCAATCCATGTTCTACAAAGCACAACACCAGGAAACCGGAAACATGTGGGACGTTTGGCTCTACCATCATGAAGGAACATACTTCCTGTACTACCTCGCAAATGTCGGCAAACACCGCTGGCGCTGGGACAATATTTCCATGGCCACGTCGCTTGATGGCGTACACTGGACTGAAAAGGGGCCGATCCTAAAAAAAACTTCGGGAGCCAAGTGGA
Source organism: Acidimicrobiia bacterium (assembly GCA_963854565.1). Classification (GTDB taxonomy): domain Bacteria; phylum Actinomycetota; class Acidimicrobiia; order Acidimicrobiales; family JAHEJN01; genus CAWKZT01. Next base: position 1,419 of record CAWKZT010000155.1, on the reverse strand, counting down.
TGGGCACGGGTTCGACCTGGAAGTCACCTGCTTTCGATAAGGACGGCAAATTCTATATGAATTTCTCCGAGGAGATCAGCGGGCGTCAGAACATTTACTTTGCCGAATCCACGGACCTCCTTCACTGGACCCGATTAAAAGGGGAAGAATACCGATTCGTACAGAACGAACAATGGTACACGAAGAAGGGACGCTGGGACTGCATTTGGACCACTCCTAAGCCAGGTGGCGGACTCTACGGTTACTGGACCGCAAGTCCGGATCGCTCGAAGAAGGACGCCGCTGACGGAATATTCGGCTTCGGCGAGTCGCTCGACGGCGTGCACTGGAAAGCACTTGCGCCTCCCAGAGTTATCGATGATGAGAACAGTGGAGAGGTCGGCGCGGTGGAGAAGATAGGTGGCAAGTACTACATGTTGTTCGGCCACTATCCCGCCATGACGACACTTGTTGCAGATCGACCCGAAGGCCCCTTTCGCAAGGCAAAGAAGAATTACAAGGTCTTAACAGGGCATACTTACTTCTCTCGCTTCTTCCGTCACCCCGAGGGTCTGCTTGCCTGTCATTTCACCCAGGCTAGAGACGTACAGGTCTCATTCGCTCCAATAAAGGACGTGCGTATCGATAACGAGGGAACGCTACGCTTCGGGTGGTGGAAAGAAAACGAGAAGATGAAACACCGGCCAATCGCCGTTGAAAAGCCGGTTGATCCCAAGGCACCTGTAGCCTTACTCGGCAATTCCTTTGACACGAAACAGGGAATTATTTTGGAAGGAACCCTGAAGCTGCCGAAGGCAAAGGAATCGCCACGCTGCGGGGTGTACGTTGAATGCACAAATAATTTAGGAGTCGGCGTGTTGATCGACAGCACCGGGGTGGCTGAGTTGGGCCCGATGAAAGCGGACGGCACAGGCTTCAAAGCTGAGAAGCCCGTCGACCGGGAGATGACGTTCGGGAGCCCGGCCGCATTTCGCTTACTTGTCAAAGGATCGTTAATGGAATTCTATCTTGACGATATCCTGATCGAAAGCTTCGCACTGCCAGACAATGCTACCGGCCGTATTGGAATGATCAACGCCGTGGAAACCATGGGCACATTGAAAGCTTGGAATTAGCTTAAAGCTCACTGTATAACAGTACGAGTGGCCTGTCCCACTGTGCCTAGCAATCAATTAGCTCATGGAAAATGAATTCTATCTACACAGCTAGGAAATAGATCAACCTCCCCTGAAACACTTATCACCAACTCAGTTGCCTACCCTTTACCAGATCGTCAGTATGCCTTCAGCCTTATGACCAATAGAACCTGCACCTTCAGTATCTACCTGTTGATGGTTTCAATGATCGCGTCACTATGCCTCTCGGCTGAAATGGAGGTCGGTCCGGCCACGCCGCCCGAAGAGCGCATGAAGGCCTGGG
>CAWKZT010000154.1:0-4099 GCA_963854565.1 Acidimicrobiia bacterium | reverse complement strand
GCCGTAGTCAGATTGAGAAATTGCGGTCGCGTTAAAAGTGTTGGTCGAGATGATGTCAGCACCAGCGGCAATGAAGTCATCGTGGATTCCGCGCACCACATCAGGCCGACTGATTGACAGGAGGTCATTGTTGCCAAACAGTTCGATCTCGTGATCAAGCAGTGCTTCGGTCCGGAAGTCCTTTTCCGTCAATGGCTGAGCCTGGATGCTTGTGCCCATGGCTCCATCGATAATCACAATCCGGTCATTGATTGCTTGCCGGAGTCGGTCTTGTGAGGTAGTCATACTACGGCCTCATCTTCAGCGTGTCGGGACTGCAGAACTCGGCAGACGCCGGCGGTCAAGTTCGCCTGGTTCATGACGTAAAAGTGCAGGTCGGTGACGCCCTCTCGCACCAGTCGATCGCATTGCTCGAGCGCTACCGCAGTGGCCACGGATTGGCGAACGGCAGGATTGTCATCGAGTCCTTCGAAAAGAGGTGGCAACCAGGAAGGGATTGACGTTCCAACACGGGTCGAAAAATTCAACGCTCCAACAACATTGTGGATCGGCATTATTCCTGGCACCAACGGAACGGAAATGCCGGCCAAATCCACGCGATCTCGAAAGCGTAGGAACGCGTCGGTGTCAAAAAAGAACTGCGTGATTGCCCGGTCGGCACCCGCATCAATCTTGGCGACCAAGCTGTCGAGGTCCGCCCCGGCGGAGGCGGCTTTGGGGTGCACTTCTGGGTACGCAGCCACCGACACGTGGAACAGGTCGCCATCGGGCCGCTGCCGTATTGCGGCCACAAGTTCGCGGGCGGTGCTAAATCCGTTAGCAGCGACCCCGGTGTCGTCTGATGGGTCGCCACGCAAGGCGACCACTTGACGAACACCCCGACTTACATACCCATCAAGCACCTCGTGGGTGTGCTCTTTTGTCTGACCTACGCAAGTGAGGTGCCCGGCTATGGGTGTATTGAGCGAAGTCGTCAAGGTTTCGATTGCGCCGAGGGTCCGATCTTGGGTGGACCCACCGGCCCCGTAAGTAATGCTGACGAATGTCGGGTCAAAGATCTCGAGTTCGACTGCCGTAGTTACGAGCGCGGTGAGACCAGCTGGTGACTTCGGGGGGAAGAACTCAAAAGAGAATTTGGGGATGGTCATGGGGCATCCTTCCTGGCCGCTACCCACAAGGTGATAGTCAGCGGTCGTTCGGCAGTATCGGGCGTTGTTCTGGCTACCAAATGGGTGATGTCCGGATCAGCAAGACCGGCTGATCGGCACCAAGTCGCCATCTCGGCATCGGCAAAACCAAGGCGGTGGTGATGATGCTCGGTACGTAATGTCTCCACCGTGTGCGGGGAGAAATCGACGACGAGGAGTTTCCCGCCCGGGCGCAAAGTTTTCGCGGCGGCCTCGACCGCCGCAGCCGGGTCATCGAGGAAGTGAAGTACTTGATGCAGGACCGTGACGTCGAACGCCGCTGATCCGACACCGGGGGCGTAAGCATCGCCAATTCGGACCGCGCAGTTTTCCCAACCGGGTCCTTCGAGTCGATTGCGGGCGATGCTCAACATTTGGCGGCTGATGTCGATTCCTAGACCGCGTTGGATGCGTTTAGCAAAGACTTCAAGTATCCGGCCTGTGCCCGTGCCAATGTCGAGCATGTCGTTGATGACCATGCCATCAACGGCTTGCAACATGGCTTGTTCAATGAGGGAGTCTTGTACGTGTAATGCTCGGACCTGATCCCATTCCGGGGCAATGGCCTCGAAGTAGGCATTGGCTTCGTCGGCACATGCCGCTCGAACCAATCCCAGCCGCGTTGTATCTTCGGCGATGATGTCGCTTTCCAGATCAATCAAACTGAGCACTGTGTCGAATAGACCTCGAGCGGTTCCGGACCGGGGGCGCCGAAAAAAGGCTGAGGTGCCTTCGTTGTGCCGTTCGAGAAGGCCGGCTTCACACAAAATGCGAAGGTCACGGCTCACGCGCGGTTGGCTTTGTTCGAGAATGTCACAGATTTGCGTGACGGTTAGCTCGTTGCGCCGCAGGACTGCGACGATACGCAGGCGCGACTCGTTGCTAAGTGCCTTGAGGCTTTCGAGCAGTCCCGGCAAATCCATTACATAAACATATCTTTATATTTGACCGCAAGGTGGGATTTTTTTATTTGCAGAAAGAAACCAGCCCAAAGGAACGCGACCGGTTGGGCTTGCACGCCGTCTCTTAGAACATGCTCACTAACACGGTAGAGGTTGCGATCGAGGCAACCGTCGACGCAATTACGGCCTTGGTCACAAAGTCCGGACGAGCCTGGTACTGCGTGGCAATGATCGTCGCATTTACCGCCGTGGGCATTCCCCCCAGGACGATCAGCGTGTCGTGGGCCATCCCGTCGATACCAAGAAGCGACACCGCACCCCAGGCAATAAATGGGCCAGCCACCAGCCGGATAGCCACCGTGAGGGCCATTGGTCCAGCCGGACCAAACGACGGACGCTTGCTGAGATGCAGTCCCAAGACGATCAACATCACCGGGATTGATCCCTCGGCCATTGTGCCGGCCGAGGCGGCAATGGTTGTGGGTACGTCGATTTCGAGCGCGTTGACCAGCAGGCCCATGGCAGCCGCCCAAAGCGATGGGACCCTCAACGGCGCGGTCAACGCCGCCCGGGCCGAACCGCCCGCGAGTGAGGCAACAAAAATGCCAATTACATTCGTCAGAATCGACAACGACACGAAGGCGATGACCGCGATATCCAGCCCCGAATCACCGAACGCCAACAAGACCACAGGCAGCCCCATGTTGCCGCCGTTGCTTGTCGCCGATGTCAGTCCAACGGCGGACCGCATGCCTCTATCGAGTCCGCCAATTGCTGCTCCCCCGTACCCCAATGCCATGGTGGCGACATAGGACATCGCTACCGCCGCGACAATCTTTGCCGCTTCACCGCCCGACAATTCGATGGTTGACAGTCCATCAAATACCAATGCGGGGCCGAGCAGGTAGAAACTCAACTGCGAAAGCGGAGCAACCGGCATACCAATCATGCGCGCAACAACGCCGCCCAGGCCGGCAACGAGCAAGACCGGAAGGATCACGTTGAGCAGCACATCAAACACGGCGTTTAGTATGGCCAGCTTCTTGGGAATTCAGGCATGCAGTATTGGTGGACCAGTGTTAGTCAATGCCGCGCAACGTCGCGGGAATGGCTGAGTCCGTCGGGCTCAACCAGCTAGCTGCTACCAACCAGCCAATGCCGCGGCCGGGTCGACATAATCGACGCCGAGTGCTTCGGCGACCGCCATTTCGGTGACCTGGCCACCGCAGACGTTGAGACCATCGAGCAGGTGCTGATCACCTAAGAGCGCCGCCTTCGGGTCGTTGGCGAGACGAATCACATAAGGCAACGTTGCATTGTTGAGTGCGTAGGTAGATGTCCGGGGGACGCCGCCGGGCATGTTGGCTACACAATAATGCACGACGCCGTCGACCAGGAAAGTGGGGTCTTCGTGGGTGGTGGCATGGGAAGTTTCGAACGCTCCGCCTTGATCGATTGCCACATCCACCATTGCTACGCCGGGGCGCATTTGGCGAACCATTTCGGCGGTCACCAACTTGGGAGCGCGGGCCCCCTTTACCAAGACCGCACCGATGACCAGATCGGCACGCATCACTGCTTCCTCAAGAGCTCGGGCCGTCGAGTAAACGGTGGTGATACCTGATCCGAATTGCGTATCCAAGCCTTCGAGGACTTCGAGGTTGCGGTCGAGCACCGTGACATTGGCGCCCATACCAACCGCCATTTGTGAGGCATTCATACCAACGACGCCGCCACCGATGATCGTGACGTTGGCAGGGGCGACTCCGGGCACGCCGCCGAGAAGCAAGCCGGCTCCCCCATGCGTGGATTCGAGAGCTGCGGCACCCGCTTGTACCGACATGCGACCGGCAACCTGCGACATCGGCGCCAGCAGCGGCAGACGGCCGTGACCGTCGGTAACAGTTTCGTAGGCAATACACATCGCTCCGCTCGCGATGAGATCGTTGGCCTGATCGGCATCGGGCGCAAGGTGGAGATAGGTAAACAGGACGTGATCGTCACGAAGCA
>CAWKZT010000153.1:0-4123 GCA_963854565.1 Acidimicrobiia bacterium | reverse complement strand
GCCGTCCGCAAGCTTGCTGCCATGGGCATCCATCGTCCGGTGCAGACGCAGTGGAGCCGCGAAGAGTCGATCGTTGGCCATCACAAGAGGCACCGCGGGCGTATCCACGCCAAGCTTGGAGCTACCTCGGAGGGCAAGATCACGGCAATACAAGCCAAGGTGCTGCTTGATGCAGGTGCCTACAACTACACGTCGAACAAGGTGCTGGGCAATGCGCACTTGAGTGTTGTTGGACCGTACGAGATCCCCAACGCCACAATCGATAGCCACACGGTCTATACAACCAGTCCACCAGGCGGAGCGTTCCGCGGGTTTGGTGGCCCACAGGGGGCGTTCGTTGCGGAGATGCAGATGAATCGACTCGCCGAAGTACTGAATATCGACCCAGTCGAACTCCGGCGTCGCAACCAAATTAGCGAAGGCAGCGTTGGCGTAACTGGCTCAGTTTTTCCTGCGGGTGTATCGCTACCCCAGGTCATCGAGTCCTGCGCCCGACGGTCGTCGTTCGATGTTCCACTCGGCCCGGGCGAACCTTTTTCGCCGTTTGCTTCGCTGCCCCCCAATCCAGCTGCAGTGCGACGTGGCCGCGGTTTCGCCGCTGGGTCCAAGAACGTCGGTTTCTCGTTCGGGTTTCCCGAACGCTGCGAGGCCGAGATCCATTTGCACGGTGAACCCGGTGATACCGAACCATCCAACGCAGATCTTTACCACGCTGGTGCCGAAGTTGGTCAGGGTGCACATCAAGCGTTCCTCCAGATGGCTTCCGAAGCGACCGGCGTGGCGCTCGACGACGTCGAAGGGCACTTCAGCGACACGACGAACACCGGTGATTCGGGTTCAGCGTCGGCGAGTCGACTGACCTTCATGGCCGGAAACTCAATCATGGCCGCCGCCGAGGTCGCTGCCAAGGCTTGGGCTGAAGGTGAACGGCCTGCGGTCGGGTTTGCTCGTTATGTACCTCCAGAGACCCAGCAGCTCGACGAAGAAACCGGCCAGGGTCAACCGAACTTTAGCTATGGGTACATGGCCCAAGCCGTCGAGCTCACTGTTGATATCGAGACGGGTCATATCCGTGTTGACAAGGTGACGTCGACCCATGACGTTGGCCGAGCGATCAGCCCCGAGCTGCTCCGTGGTCAGGTCGAAGGCGGGGTTGTACAAGCCCACGGGTATGCCCTCAGCGAGAACCTGCAGGTCGTCGACGGCGTCATCCAGAACCCTCGTTTCTCGTCCTATCTCATTCCGGGCATTGGCGATGTGCCGACCGAGGTGAACACCGATGTCCTCGAACTGGCCGATCCGGTTGGACCGTTCGGCGCCCGTGGCGTGGCCGAGATGCCATTCATCACCTATGCCCCTGCGGTAGTTGCTGCTCTGCATGACGCCACAGGTGTTTGGTTTAACGAGTTTCCGCTGACGCCGTCTCGCGTGCTCGCTGGCCTGCGCACCGCCCAAACCTGACCGCCAGTTAGGGCTCTAGCTCCATTGCGTGACACCACGGAAGTGGAGCGGCGAACATCACGAGTGGCCGGAGCTCGGTGGGAGGCGCACTTCTGCTGCGATTCGATGCTGATGTGCGAAGTGATCGCGGTCTAGACCTTGTGCGAGCACATGCTGAGGATGGACATCGACGTGACTCTGACCGTGCCGACATTGGAGGGTGATACCGCCACGTCCTCCGCCTGGCTCCGTCCAGGCTGGTATTTGTTTTCCCTAGCAACGGAAGTAACCGGGATACAGCTCGCGGTGAGCGCCGGCGCAGTCGATAACCTCCGGCGGTGAACGAAGAGCGAAATGGCCGTCGCGAGCATGGCCCCATCTTGTTGTCCGAAAGCCAGATAGCGGAGCGGGTGCGGCTACTCGGAGCCGAGATCGCAACCGATTATGCAGGGCGGCTCCCATTGTTCGTAGGGGTGCTCAAAGGCGCCTTTGTCTTTATGGCGGACTTGGTGCGAGCGATCGACCTCGATGTCGAAGTCGACTTTATGGCTTTGTCCTCCTACGGGCGCTCGACCGAGACCAGTGGTGTGGTCCGAATCCTGATGGACCTTGACGAACCAGTGCAGGACCGCCATGTCGTCTTGGTTGAGGACATCGTCGACACGGGTCTGACACTGAGTTATCTCGAAGAACACTTGGCAACTGCAGGTGCAGCAAGTGTCGAGGTCTGTGCGCTGCTGGTGCGCGAAGGCCGTCAACACGATGCAAGCCATATCAAATACGTTGGCTTTGAACTTCCACCAGCGTTTGTTGTTGGCTACGGTTTAGACGCCGGTGAGTACGGTCGCAACCTTCCCTACGTCGCCGAGCACATCCAGTAACGCTGCGGCGGAGAACAGAGCACTAGGTGGTGGCGTGGGGACGATTCTCGTTTAGCCCGGCGCCGGTGATGCGTACCATCCTGGCCTTGGTGCGGAACTCGGCAAGTGTTGCGGCATCGGAGTAGGACATGGAACTCTTGAGTCCTGCCATTAGCTCATTCACAAGAATCTGAACCGACCCGCGGTAGGGGACGAGACCTTCGACACCTTCAGCGGCTCGATGTTCGAAGTACTCTTCGTCGAGTTCACCGCCGGAGCGAGCAGCGCGGTGCTCGGCTGCTTCTCGAGAGGCCATGCCACGGATCCGTTTGAACAGGCCCTTATCGGTCTGTTCGACTTCGCCGGGTGCTTCTTTGGTGCCAGCAAACATGGACCCGATCATCACGCTGTCAGCACCGACAGCTAACGCTTTGGCGATGTCACCTGATGTGCGGATGCCGCCGTCAGCAATGATGGGCACACCGCAGCCAGCGTTCACTGCATCGCTAACAGCCGTGAGTTGGGGAACACCCACACCGGCAACGAGTCGAGTGGTACACACACCCCCAGGGCCGACGCCAACCTTGATTGCATCGGCGCCTGCGTCGGCCAGATCGAGCGCTCCTTGACCGGTTGCGACATTTCCAGCAATGACCTGGACCTGGGGCGCTTCGGCCTTCAACCGCCGTACACCTTCGATAGCGTGTTCTGCGTGGCCATGTGCAATGTCGAGCACCACGACGGTCGCTCCAGCAGCGGCACACGCCAAGGTACGTTCGATCATGTCGTGGTCGGTGCCAATCGCAGCACCGACGGTGCCGCCGGCGCAGGCTTCGAAAGCCTTGCGTACCTCTTCCTGTTGGTCGACGATCGGTAAGAAGCGGTGGATGATGCCCACCGCTCCTAGCTGCGACATGGTCGCAGCCATTTCCCAGCCGCACACGGTGTCCATGTTGGCGGCGATCACCGGGATGCTCATGCTGATATCGCAAGTGAGCTGCGACGCCAGGCTGACCTGGGATCGGGATCGAATTTTCGATCGCTGAGGGACGATCAAAACATCGTCATAGGTCAGTGCTAACGGAAGATCGCGGATGTCCATGAACCTTGAATTATGAAGAGATGGTGAGTAGATAGTCGGTGATCTGAGCGTCCTCAGTACCTAAATCGGCGAAATTATCTGCGGTTCGGGCAGCCATGAACTCGGTCCAGTCAAACGATCGGTACAGCGGGTCCGCAGCAAGTTCTGGTAACGGATCAATTGTGGCATGACGTGACGGGTTGGCGAAGTACGGAATGCTGAAGCGGCGCTCGGTTGTCATTGGGACGACGCGGTGCACAGCGGCTCGCCAGCGGTCGTTGGTCTGGACCTGAACCGCGTCGGCCAGATTGACCACGATGGTGCCGGGCTCTGGCGGCACATCAATCCAGTTGCCGTCACGGTCCTGGGTTTGCAGCCCACCTGTGTTGTCTTGCAACAGCAGCGTGATCATGCCTGGGTCGGTGTGGTAGCCGAGTGCCGTTTCGCCGAGTTCGATCAAGCCTTCGCGTTGGTCCTCGGGCACGGGATCGCCGACTGGGTAATGATTGAGCCGTACCGGGCTATTGATCGGATTGAACGCCATCTTGGCTTGGGACTCAGGCCCAAGTGCGAGCACATCGTGTAGCAGGGCCATAGTGCGCTGGGCCAGGGCCGTGAACTCGGAGTGGAAGTCGACCATGGCGTCGCGGAAGCCAGGTAAATTTTTTGGCCACCGATTGTACTTGTCGCGCTCAGGATCTGTTGGGTTGGTGAAGTCGAAGACCTGCTTATGGTCGCGCTT
>CAWKZT010000152.1:0-4136 GCA_963854565.1 Acidimicrobiia bacterium | reverse complement strand
GCCGTCGTAGAACGCGTAAACGTGCACTACCTGCGGAAATGTAGGGAGATCGGGATCGAAAGACCAACCGCGCACCCGCACCTCACCTGGACCCGGTTCGAGCGGATCTAATGCAGCCCGCGAATAGGTGTTGCTAGAGCCAGAGGGGATGTGCACCACCGGGGTCGGGGTCGGGGTCGGTGTAGGTGTTGGGGCTGGATCCGGGCTCGTATCACCACTGCCGTTGATGGTGAACAAAGTCGAGGGCAACATTGACACGTAGCTGCCTTCACCTACCGCAGCAGCATTGAACCGCGAGAAAACCCGACCACCGGTGACCTCGATAGTGCGTTCAGAGCCTACGACAACAAGCTTGGCCCGATCGGTTCTACCCGAAACGCCAAAATTGTCTTCGACAAAAGTCATCGATAAGACTGTGCCCACGTCGGTATCAGGTTTGCCCGACATCCACCGGCTAACCGTGTCTTGGGAATATGTGCGGTTCCAGGTCGAGTTTGGGTTCTCCTGGGTGAGGTCGTAAGGGTCGTAAACTCCACGTAGATAGCCAAGATCAGCCACCCATACGTAGTCACTATCCTCGGTATAACCACCGCTTGATGACGAATAGTAAGCCTCGATGGCTTCGCCTTCATAGGTGGCAATTTGTGCTGCCGTGTTGTCAACAGCGGCTACCCACGCCGCTTCTATGGGCTGATCTTGTCCGGCCCATCCGATGTAATGCTGATCTTGGGTAGACGAATAAAGGTCGAAGTTCGTGGTCCAACCTGAGGATGCACGACGCGAAGAAAGACGGCTAACAGCGTAGGTTCGGGCCGCTATCGCCTGAGTATTGAGTGCTGCGACAGGCCAGGAGCTAGGGATCTCTGCAATTCCGTACAAGTATTTCGCCATATCAAGGTTGGATTCAATTACGCGCAACGTTCCTGACTTGGCGATAGAGAACTCGATCTTGCCCCAGAGGAAGGTTCCTACGCCCGAGATCTTCATAGGCGTTGGAAAGTGGACCGTGAGGACCTGGCCGCCCAATCCATCGTACGCAACATCATTGATGGTGAGGTTCATACCAATAGCATCAATCGTGACAGGCGATCCGTCATTTTCGAACACAACCGAACGGCCAAGTTCGTCAGTTTCGGACACAAACGGAGTGCCATATTCGATCTTTATATAATTGTCTGGCGTACTACTATCGTTCTCTAACGACAGCGTGGCCGAGCCGCTACGGTCGGCGAGCAAAATCCGCAATGGTGCAATCTCGGCATCTGGCTCGGTGGACGGCATGGTAAGTGTTTCGACCGTTGAGTCGGTGTAGTAGTGGCCCAGAATTTCTGCGGCTGTGAATCCTTCATCAGCCATGACTTTGGCGCCGTACTGGCTCATTCCGACGCCATGCCCCCAACCACCGCCCTCGAAGACGAACTCAAGCGGTTCTTGGGCTGCGGCCGTCGTAACGTTTCCCGGCGCGACCAAAGAAACAGCAGGCGCTAATAGCACCATGATGAGCAACAGTTTTGGTAAGTGGGGGATTCGCGACATTGTGTTGATGCACCTTAGAAACTAACCATGCTCATAACCGTATTTCTTGTACGCATGGCCTCCACCCGCGTGCAATGAAGTCTATGCCACCCATTCCCTTCGGTGGCGTCACCATGCAATAACGTGGCTTATGACCAGGACCCGGACCACCCTTATTGCCGCAGTAATTGCCATGGTCTCAGTTCTGCTTCCAGCTAGCACAGCGGCTACGCAGGGCATCCTCACAGCCGCCGCTCCAATGGGCTACTTCGACTCTCTCACAGTGACCGACAGCTCGGTATTCATACGAGGCTGGGCCTTTGATCCTGGCAACGTGGCTATCGCAACTAGTGTTCGTGTGAGCTTCAATGGCGCCGACGAGGGACTGTTCCCTACCGGCACAAATCGGCCCGATGTAAACGTTGTCCATCACTCGGGTAACAACCACGGCTTCGCCATGGCCGTACCTGCTACTGGCAACGTTCGGGTTTGCTTATTCGCGCAATCATCCGACGGAGGGAACGAGTCCGCATTGGGTTGCAAAGGTGGAACCCCACCGGTCGACCGAATCCCCGTTTTTCACTATGACGGCGCTTACGTTCTGGGAAACTACGTCTCTGTAAACGGGTGGATGTATGACCCCGATCAACCGGACGTGCCGCTAAAGATCCATGTGTACGTTGATGGGATCGGCGTAGGAGTAGGAACCGCCGATGCCCTCCGACCTGATGTCGACGCCGCTTTTGGCGTCGGCCGCAACCACGGTTTCTCGAAACGCGTGGCGCTGTCGCCGGGCACCCACAACGTATGCATCTACGCAATTAACTCCAATGCCAGCGGGACCAACGTGCTCATTGGCTGCCGCGACTTCGCCCCTACCCCAGAGCGCGAGCCGCTAGGTCACCTTGACGTGGTCAAACTAAACACCACGACGGAAACGGTCGCCGTCAGCGGTTGGTCATTTGACCCCGACACCCCAGACCGCCACGTGACCATTCGCGTCACCATCGACGGTGACGTTGTGTCCGAGAGGCCGACGGCGACCCGTCGTGTCGACGTCGACGCAGCATTCGGAGCGGGCGACAACCACGGCTTCTCCTACAACTTTTCTGTATCGGACCAGGCCCACAACATTTGCGTATATGCCATCAACACCAACGACAGCGAGGCGACCTCACTACTGGGGTGCCGGTCGACCGCCTCGCAACTTGGCGTGCTCGTTACCCCTGCGGGTGTAGTAACCCCGATTCGAGCAATAAACGGAAACACCTACGTAGTCACCACACCCTGCCAAAATGAAGCGACCGTTGTGGGTGGCACACACATCCAACAGGCCATGATCGTTCTCGACCCCGGACACGGTGGTGCCGGTGAAAGTGGGGCGGTGGGCCCTAACGGCCTAGTAGAACGAGACCTCAATTTAGCCGTAGCCCTAGAGGCAAAACGCCTGCTTGAAGCGGCCGGAATTACCGTGGTATTGACCCGTCAACTTGATCACTATCTGCCCATAATCACCCGTGCTGAGATTGCCAACGCTTTGCAGCCCGATCTGTTCGTATCGATTCACCACAACGGCGGCCTACCCCCTGTGTCCTCAAGTCCCGGTACGGAGATCTTTGTCCCTCTCGACAACGCTGACGCCCGCCGCGCCGGTGGGATCATGTACCAAGAGATGGTCTCTACCGCTCGCCAATTCCCTACCACCTGGCACGCGTCGTATCGGGCCGGTGTTTCAGCGCGAGCCGGAAGCGACGGGAGCGATTTCTATGGAGTACATCGACGCACACCAGAAATTCCCTCTATTATCACCGAGTTCTTGTGGCTCAGCCATAGCTCCGAAGCAGCCCTGTTGTCCCGTGTAGATGTTCAGAATGCAGAAGCTGCCGCCATCGCTCGTGCAATCCAACGGTGGTATAGCACCGACGATGTCGGCAGCGGGTTCCTCAGTAACTTCACCGATGCATCCGGCAACGGAAGCGGCGGAGTCGACCGTTGTGTTGAACCACCCCTTATCTGAGCGCTAGGGCGCTGCCAGTGGGATCGGGCCACAAAGACCATCGAGTTCGGCGATTACGATCCTGTCACGGTTCTCGTAGGTGATCTCGTTGGTCGGATCCACGTGCAACTTGTATTCGCGGAACTCCATCTCGGCGGCATCGAATGTCAGTAATCGGCCAGCGAGGGTATTGCCGTAACCAAGAATTATCTTGATGGCCTCGAGCGCCTGAACTGAGCCAATTATTCCAGGCAACACACCAAGCACGCCTGCTTCGGCACAACTCGGGGCAAGTTCGGCCGGAGGCGGTTCGGGAATCATGTCTCGGTATGTCGGACCATTTTTGGGGTCGAACACGGTCATTTGACCCTCAAATCGAAAGATCGATCCATGCACTACGGGTATCCCCAATTTGACTGATGCATCGTTGAGCATGAACCGAATTGGGAAGTTATCGGCCCCGTCAACAATGACGTCGTAGCCGGCAATGACCTCTTCTATATTGCTGGCGTCTAGCCGCATATCGTAGGTAACAACGTTGACATCAGGGTTGAGTGCGGTAAGCGTCTTCTTGGCCGAATCGACCTTACGGTCACCTACCCGATCAAGATTGTGAAGGATTTGA
>CAWKZT010000151.1:0-4178 GCA_963854565.1 Acidimicrobiia bacterium | reverse complement strand
ATGGAGTCCTGGCTTCCCTGGTTAATCGATGACGACGAGGCGCTTCCCGATTTGTTGGGTGCCGATGCACAGATTGTGTTGATTGATCCCACTCGTTTGCGTACACGGGCCGAAGATTTGCTGGCCGAGGAACACGACATTGCGGCCAGCCTGGCCCGTACATGGGGTGGCGATATTGACGTTGAGGTTGCTCAACTACACCTGGAACTAGAATTTTTGTTGGCCCGTACCGATGCGGTGGTTGCCAACGTAACGACGCTGGCCGACAGCCCTGAAATGCCTACCGTCAAAGCTTCTGCTCCTGCCCCATCGGCGGCTGCTGGCGGAGGCTTGTTCGAGCAGGTTCGACAGCTCCTCATCGAAGGTAAGAGGGTCATCGTTACTGCCGATGGTGAGGGGTCAGCCGATCGTTTGCTCAATCATCTCAGTGGCGAGGGAGTCGACTTAAGTACCGATGCGTCACAAATGCTTCGGCCGGGTGGTCACCTGGTAGTTGTTCCGCTGGCCCACGGTGTGGTGTTGCCCGAACTTGACGTGGCGGTAATAACCGAGTCCGATCTGACCGGCCGCCGGCGCACGCACCGTAAACGGCGCCGCCCTCAAGGCGACGCGCAAAAGTTCTTCGACGATCTCAAGACCGGCGACTATGTCGTCCATCAAACCCATGGTGTGGCTCGTTACAACGGCATGGTGACGCGCAAGATTCTCGGGTCCGAGCGCGACTTTTTGCTGCTCGAATATCGAGGCGGCGACAAGCTCTATATCCCGTCTGATCAAATCGACACGGTGCTGCATTACACGGGCGGCGATAGCCCGACGCTTAGCCGCATGGGTGGCACGGATTGGGCTAAAGCCAAAGGCAAGGTCCGGTCGGCTGTGGCCGAGATCGCCCAGGAACTTGTGGTGCTCTATCAAAAACGGGTGAGCACACCAGGGTTCGCCTTTGCCGAAGACACGCCTTGGCAGCGCGAAATGGAAGCAGCATTTCCGTTCCAAGAGACTCCCGATCAGGCGAAAGCCATCGATGATGTCAAGGCCGACATGGAAAACGAGAAGCCGATGGATCGCCTGGTATGCGGCGACGTCGGGTTCGGCAAGACCGAGATAGCGATTCGGGCTGCTTTCAAGGCAGTGCAAAGCGGTAAACAGGTAGCCATCTTGGTGCCGACGACACTGTTGGCACAACAGCACTTTCAGACATTTAGCGAACGTTTTTCGGGGTATCCGATTCGGGTTGAGGCGGTCAGCCGTTTCTACACAAATGCCCAAATCAAGGAGATCTTGTTAAAGCTCGCCGATGGTGAGGTCGATGTCATTATCGGTACGCACCGCTTGTTGTCTAAGGACGTGAAGTTCAAGGACCTCGGCTTGCTTGTGGTGGATGAAGAGCAACGCTTTGGGGTGTCGCACAAAGAGTCCATTAAGCAGATGCGCGCCGACATGGACGTCCTAACCCTTACGGCTACGCCCATCCCACGTACCCTCGAAATGTCGCTCACCGGTATCCGAGATCTTACGGTTCTCACGACACCGCCCGCGGCGCGCCAACCGATTCTCACCTATGTCAGTGAGTACGACGAATCGGCGGTTTCCGAAGCTATCCGTCGCGAGTTGCTTCGTGATGGCCAGGTCTTCTTCGTGCACAACCGGGTGCAAGACATAGGCCTTGTTGCTGATGATCTGCGTCGATTGGTTCCCGAAGCCCGAGTAGCAATCGCCCACGGGCAGATGAACGAAGCTCAACTCGAAGGCATCGTCATCGATTTCTGGGAAGGTCTTTACGACGTCTTGGTGTGCACCACGATTATTGAGACCGGCATTGATATGCCGACGGTGAACACCCTTGTCGTCGACCGTGCCGACCGTATGGGCCTTGGACAGTTACATCAGTTGCGTGGCCGAGTGGGGCGCTCGGGCAGTCGGGCGTACGCCTACCTGTTCACGCCACCAGATCGTGTGCTCACCGAGGAGGCCTACGAACGACTCAAGACCATTGGCGAGGCAACCGCGCTTGGTTCGGGCTTCAAGATTGCCATGCGCGACCTCGAAATCCGCGGTGCTGGCAACTTGCTGGGCACCGGCCAGACCGGACATATTGCGTCGGTTGGTTATGACTTGTATTGCCAGATGGTTACCGAAGCGGTGTCCGAACTCAAGGGCGAGAAGCCGGCCGAGGTCATCGAAATTAATATCGATATGCCCGTCGAAGCGCATCTGCCGATTGCGTACGTGCCCAAGGAAGTCAACCGTCTGGAGGCCTATCGTCGCCTCGCGGCAGTAACGACGCACGAAGAGGTTGCCGATATCCGCGCCGAGTGGGAAGATCGCTTTGGTGTCATTCCCGATCCAGGTGAATCGCTACTCAGCATTGCCAGTCTGCGGGCCGAGGCTATGCGTACCGGTGTACGTGACATCGCCGTAAGCAAGGGCCCCGGTTTCGGTGGGCCCAAATGGGTGGCCAAGATCTCGCCCATCATGTTGCGCACCAGCAAGTCCATGCGCCTCGAACGCGTCTACAAAGGCAGCCGCTATCGAGAGCAGACCAAGACGCTCAACCTCGCCCTGCAAAACGTCGGAGGCCTAGCCGAGGCTGTCGGCGATGCGCTTCGTGACTTGGTGCCCGAAGAGTAGTTTGGGACAGAGTCGCTTGGTCTGATCATGCCGGCGACCGCCTACGCTGCTCCTCGTGAAACTTCGAATTTTGAAATTGCTGGCTGGCTTGTTTGTTTTGGCGCTTGTTGCCGCGGCGTGTGGTTCTTCCACCACGGCGATACGGGTGGGTGATCATTCGATGTCTCGTGGCGATGTTAATCTGCTTGTCGAGGATGAGGTCATTACAGCTCTGGAAGGCCAGGGGTCAGCAGACAGTGTTCGCGGCTACCTCTCTAACCAGGCCGCAGCCTGGCTAGTCGAAGACGCTGCTATTGCGCAAAACATTGTATTGCCGGGCCCTATTCCGGTCGACGTGAACGCTATTAATCAGGTATTTCAGTTGCTAATAGATGCCGAAGTAGCCCAACGGATTCCTGACTACGGCAACAACGCTGGCGACCTGTTCAGTTGCGCCCGCCACATTCTGGTTAACGAAGAGGATGTTGCTAATGACCTCATTGAGCAGTTGGCCGACGGCGGCGACTTTGTGGCGTTGGCGGCGGAGTTCTCGACCGATGGTTCGTCGGCCAATGGCGGCAACCTTGGGTGCGCCCATGTCGAGAACTATGTGCCGCCGTTTGCTTTGGCCCTGAGCGAAGCAGCACCCGGTGATGTTGTTGGTCCAGTGGAGTCGCAATTCGGCTTCCATGTTATTGAGCGCCTGCCGGTTGACCCTGCTGATCCGGCCCTGCCTGCCGCCGCGACTCGCGAAGCGTTTCCCTCCCAGGAAGATTTCAGTGACTGGATGCTGTCGATTGTCGACGCCGAAGGCGTTGAGGTGGACAGTCGCTACGGGACTTGGGATACAACGCAACTCAGCATCGTGGCCGAGTAGCCCCCTTGCAGCCGAAAGTAGTTGTGGTCGGGCTTGGTCCCGGCGATGAAAGGTACCTCACCGACCACACCCGATCGGTAATTGCCGCTGATCGCCCTCGATTCTTGCGGACGGTGCACCATCCGTGTGCGGACGTGGTGCCGAATGCGCAGTCGATGGACGATCTGTACGACGCCGCCGACTTGTTTGACGAGGTGTATCAGGCCATTCGCGAACGACTAACTGCCGCGGCGGTCAAGCATGGTGAGGTGCTCTATGCCGTGCCTGGCTCGCCCCTTGTGCTGGAACGAACGGTCGAGTACCTGCGGGCCGATGATCGCGTCGACGTAGAACTGCATCCGGCGATGTCATTTCTCGACGTGGCGTGGGCCGCTTTGGGCATCGATCCCGTCAATGCTGGCGTGCGGTTGGTTGATGGTCATCGTTTTGCGACCGAGGCAGCGGGGGAGCGGGGGCCGTTGTTGGTGGCGCACTGTCACAACCAGAGGGTGATGTCCGATATCAAACTGTCCGTCGACGAACCGGGCGACGAACCTGTTGTTGTCCTGCAGTCGCTCGGGACCGCGAACGAGAAGATTTTTGCCGTCGACTGGTGGGATCTCGACCGTGAAGTTGACGCCGATCACCTCACCTCTATCTACATCGCATCGCTAGCCTCACCCGTCGGTGCCGAACTACAGCGCTTCGTCGA
>CAWKZT010000150.1:0-4178 GCA_963854565.1 Acidimicrobiia bacterium | reverse complement strand
TGGGGAGTGCGTGCCGCACTCCCCACACTCCTAGAACGGAAGAAGTTAGGGAGGATTCGGGTTGAATGGACCTATGGGGTTGAGTGATGCGCTCGTCGCCCCGACCGTACGGCATACGCCGCCCATCAAACCGGTGCTGGTCTACTTGCGGCCGCCGGAGAGGACGCATGGGAGTCAATTCACGAGGCGCTGCTTAGCACCATCAAAACGACAGAGGCGCCACCCTTTCCGGAGTGACGCCTCTGCATCGTTCATGAGCTGATCGCTAGATCAGATGAGTGTTACTGGCCGCCGAGTTTGCGGTTCTTAATCTTGGACTTGACGTAATCGCGGTTGGTGTAGGCGATGAAGTCGAGGGAAACCTCTTTGGGGCATGCTTCGTGGCACTCACCGTGGTTGGTGCATGAGCCGAAGTACTCCTCCATGGTTTCGATCATGGCCTCGGTGCGAGCCCACCGTTGGCTCTGACCCTGGGGCAAGAGGTTGAGGTGCTGGATCTTGGCCGACGTGAACAACTGACCGGCCGAGTTGGGGCAAGCTGCTACGCAAGCACCACAACCAATACAGGCTGCCGCATCCATGGCCATGTCCGAAGCATCCTTCGGCACGGGAATGAGGTTGGCCTCAGGAGCGGCACCGGTGTTTACGCCGATGAAACCGCCTGCGGCAATGATGTTGTCGAGTGGCGCACGATCGACCGCAAGGTCTTTGATAATCGGGAAAGACGCGGCACGGAACGGCTCGACAACAAGATGATCGCCGTCGTTGAACTTGCGCATGTGCAACTGGCAGGTAGCAGTGGCCTTTTCGGGGCCATGCGCCTTCCCGTTGACCATGACACCACAAGTTCCGCAGATGCCTTCGCGGCAGTCGCTTTCAAACTCGATGGGTACTTCGCCTTCGGCGATCAGGTTTTCGTTAACAACGTCGAGCATTTCCAGGAAGGACATGTCTTCGGCGATGTTGTTGGCCTCGTACTTGACGAGACGGCCTTCGGCGTCGGGACCAGCTTGGCGCCAGACTTCGAGGGTGATGTTGATTGTTGATTCCACAGCAGCCTCCTACTTGTAGCTTCGCTGGGAGAGCTTGACGTTCTCAAAATTGAGCTCTTCGACGTGTCGGATGGGATCGTTGTCGACGCCGGTGTACTCCCAAGCAGCTACGTGCTTGAAGTTGACGTCGTCGCGCAAGGCCTCGCCCTCGGGGGTTTGGTTTTCCTGACGGAAGTGACCACCACAGGACTCTTCGCGAGCCAAAGCATCGCGAGCCATGAGCTCGCCCAGTTCGAAGAAGTCGGCAATGCGGCCAACCTTTTCGAGGGAGGAGTTGAGGCCTTCGGCGTTGCCAAGAACCCGGACGTCGGTCTCGAACTCTTTGCGGAGCTTGGGGATTGCCTTGACGGTTGCTTCGAGGCCTTCCTTGGTGCGAGACATGCCGATGCCTTCGGTGACAAGCTTGCCGAGCTCGCGGTGGAAGTAGTCGGGTGACTTCGTCCCACCCACATCGAGCCATTTCTGGGTGCGGTTGGCCACATCGGCCTTAGCATCAGTGAAAGCTTGATGATCGGTGGACAGTGCTGTCGAACCAAGGAGATCCGACAGATAGTTGCTGATCGTGTTGGGTAAGACGAAGTAGCCGTCGGCCAGGCCCTGCATGAGCGCCGACGCCCCCAAGCGGTTGGCACCGTGGTCGGAGAAGTTTGCCTCGCCGGTAACAAACAAGCCAGGCACGTTGGACTGGAGTTCGTAGTCGACCCACAAGCCACCCATTGTGTAGTGGGTAGCGGGGTATATGCGCATGGGACGCTCGTAGGGGTTTTCGCCCGTGATGCGTTCGTACATCTCGAACAAGTTGCCGTACTTCTCTTTGATGCTGTCGGCGCCGTCGCGTTCGATAGCGGTGGCGAAGTCCAAGAACACACCGTTCTTGAGCGGACCAACACCATGGCCTTCGTTCACAACCGTGAGCGCATTACGTGATGCCACGTCGCGAGGTACCAAGTTGCCAAAGGCGGGGTACTTCTCTTCGAGGTAGTAGTAACGCTCTTCCTCGGGAATGTCCTTGGCCAGGCGGTCTTCGTCCTTCTTGCGAGGAACCCAGATACGGCCGTCGTTACGCAACGACTCCGACATGAGGGTGAGCTTGGACTGGAACTCGTCGCTGGCCGGGATACACGTGGGGTGAATCTGGGTGTAGCACGGGTTGGCGAACAAGGCGCCCTTCTTATGCGCACGCCACGCGGCGGTGACGTTGCAATTCATGGCGTTGGTCGACAAGTAGTACACGTTGCCGTAACCACCCGTTGCGAGCACAACAGCGTGGGCGCTGTGGGACTCGATCTCACCGGTGACGAGGTCGCGGGTGATGATGCCAACCGCCTTGCCGTCTTCGACGACAAGTTCGAGCATCTCGGTGCGGGTGTACAGATCGACCGAACCAGCATCGACCTGACGCATAAGCGACTGGTAGGCACCAATCAGCAACTGCTGACCGGTCTGGCCACGGGCAAAGAACGTACGAGATACCTGGGCGCCACCGAAAGAACGGTTGGCTAACAGGCCGCCGTATTCACGACCGAAGGGCACGCCTTGGGCGACGCACTGATCGATGATGTTGACCGAAACTTCGGCCAAACGGTAAGTGTTGGCTTCGCGGCTGCGGTAGTCGCCACCCTTGATGGTGTCGTAGAACAACCGGTAGACGGAGTCGCCATCGTTGGTGTAGTTCTTGGCTGCGTTGATGCCACCCTGGGCGGCAATGGAATGCGCCCGGCGGGGAGAATCGTGGAACGTGAAAGCTTTGACGTTGTAGCCAAGTTCGCCCATTGAAGCCGCAGCAGATGCACCAGCGAGGCCGGTACCGACCACTATGACATCAAACTTGCGTTTGTTGGCCGGGTTGACCAACTTCATATCGAACTTGTGTTGGGTCCACTTGTCGGCCAAGGGACCGTCTGGAACGCGTGCGTCGAGTGATCCGATCATTCGCCGGCCTCCCCGTGTTCGGCGGCGGCCCCGGTGAGTCCACACGGAGCGTCGCAGTTGTCTTCGTCAACTAGGCCTGCTTGCACCGCGAGGGGGAAGCTGAGGTTGCCGACAAGAATGATTGCGGCTAGGCCAGCAGCCAGAGGCTTGCGGGCTGAATTGATCTTGGGGCTGTTGATGCCCAGGCTTTGGAAGAGGCTGGAGACCCCATGAAAGATGTGGATCGCCAAAGCGGTGTTGGCCACGACGTACAAGATGGCAACGGGCCAGTTCTCGAGACTTTCGACCAGGTTGTGATACGGATCGCCTCGCTGATAATCGACCCAAGGAATAACGCCCCAAGTGAGATCAGCCAGGTGATAGAGCAGGTAGAGCAAGACGATGGGGCCAGTCCAGCGCATGGTGCGTGAGGCGAAGCTGACGGCGATGTAGTCCTGGCCGGCGGCATATTTTTGGTTTCCGGAGAGATCGGAGTCAGTGTTGGCATTGGCGCTCATGCGAGACAGTGAATACGCGGCATGAATGTGCAGCGGGAACATCACCAGGAGACCAATGCGCAGTCCCCAAACAAACCAGGTGCGGGGGAGCACGTCGGTACCGATGACTCGCAAAGTTTCTGCGTATTCGTGGATCTTTACCGGACCCTCGTAGACGTGAAAATTGCCGATCATGTGGAAGATAACGAAGCCCACAAGACCGATGCCGGTCAGGGCCATTACCCACTTTTTGCCCACAGCCGTCTGATATATATTCAGCGGAAATGGCAGTTCCTTCGCTCGCTTGCGAATTGGCTGCGGTGTGGGTCGAGTGACATTAGTCATCGACGGTTATCCCCTTTCACTGCGAACCTCGGACCAGGCGCAGCATGACTGATAGTTATTGGTGGTAACGCTATCTGGGTAGTTGCCCGAGGGTGTAACCGAGGGACGACTTTTGGTTCATGATGGTTCAGGCGATCCGGGAGTCGTACCGGTTGGTGGCGGTCTGGTCGCCGCTGAGCAGCAGAATTAGGGTGACCGGACCCTTATCTGCGGGTGCGACCCAGCTGAGATTGCCGATTCGTGTTACGGAATCGGCCCCGATTTCTCCCTGCCAACGCCAGGTGTAGGTGCCACCGGGCCACCGTATTTCGGCCTGTACCTCGCCTGACATGACCTCGCGTAAGTCGCTCACCACGTGGATGTCTAGGGCGAT
>CAWKZT010000149.1:0-4186 GCA_963854565.1 Acidimicrobiia bacterium | reverse complement strand
CACTGCTGCCAACGAACGTTGGTTCACCCAAATCTGCGCACCAGGTCCGCAGGTCATCGGGGCCGAAGCTCTCTATCGCATCAGCGAGACGTTGGTTGGCGGGGTGATATCGAAAGAGGAAGATGGCCGGTTCTTCGCTGTGGGTGATGTTGAGTCCACCTCGACCGGCCAGCAGAAACTTGCGCCCCACCGACGGTTTGTGGTCGTAGACCGTCACGGCAAACCCTGCGGTCGCGAGCACTTCGGCGGCCATCAAGCCGGCGGGTCCGCCACCAACAACAGTCGCCGTGCGCGCAGCATCCACTGGAGCAGTGCGCTCTACACCGGCGGGGATGGTCATGGGCCCAGCCTAGAGCGCCCAAAGGCCGCGGCTCCCCACATCTACCCCCCACCTCACTGCCACCCCACCATCGTTCTCGGAGTGGGGGGAATGCGTTCCGCATTCCCCCCACTCCGAGAACGTAAAAAGGAACGTAAAAAGGAACGTAAGGAGGGAGCTAAAAATCTGGAGAGATTTGACAGTTTTGGGGCCAAACGGGGTGTCGGTTGGCAATGAGGCGGGCACTATAGATAGGTGAGCGACTCGGACGACCTTTACCGCTATGCCAGAGCTGTGCCTTTGGCCGCAATTACGGCCGCTGGACTAGGTCCACTCGACCGTGCATCGGCGTCAGAAAACGGACACGAACGGCTCCGTTCGATTCGAGCATCGACCAACGGTTTGTTGATGGCCCTCAGCACAGCAGGTGCCGTCGGGCAACACCTTTTGGGTATTGTCGCGGCCAATAACGGTTCGATGTCGCCTAAGGCCTTAGTCAAGGCAGCGGGTGCACCCACGCCCGAAATTCACGAGGCCGCTGTGCAACGGTTGCTTGATGCCCGGTTGCTGATATCGGACAATTCTTCCTACACACTGCCCGACAAGATTCGCCACAAGTGGCACACCACCCGAGTCTCCATGTCGGATCCTCAGTCCATTACCGGCGACTCCTTGGGCATCATTTGTGACGTAATGGGACTGCCGTCCACGGGTCCAAAACAAGAACTCGTCGACACCATCGCCAGTGTGTACGCCGACAAACGACAGCGAAAGATCGTTCGCGATCACCTGTCCGACGATGCCTGGGACCTCCTTAACCGGGTGGCCGACCTTGTGGGTCGTGGCGTAGCCGATGCCTACCAACTTGGTCTCAGTGCTATTCGTTTGGGCGAAGCTGCCCCGGTCCGATTCGCGCGGCAGACCGCCAACGCCGATGCCGAGGTGCGGGTACTCCGCGAGCTGACCTTTCGCGGCATCTTAGGGGTGGCGAACTACCGCGGTGAAATCTGGATTTGGGACGAGGCGTGGTCAATTTTGGATCGCTCTTCGTATCCCATTTGGCCCGTCGTTGATGAGCCATCTCTTGCGCCGCGCCTGGAGGAAGCGCACCGACTTCCACCGCTCATGATGGCTGCCGATCGGGCTCTCCAGCATTGGGAAAAAGATCCGCCGAAGGTACTAAAGAACGCGGAAGCTCGCCTGGGACGCGTCGAGATCAAGTCGACTGCGAAAGCTCTCGATTCCACCGATGAGATCGTTGAACTGATCGGTCGCCTCATGTTGCACATGGAACTTCTGCTGCCCAACACGATCAGCAGTTCGGGTCGGGGTCGTACCTACCGGGTTGATCAAGTGTGGCGCCCCGACCCCGAGATTGCCGAGGCCTGGAATAGTTTGTCTTTGCAGCAACGCTGGCTTCGCCTAGTCGCTGAATGGACCAATCCGAGCAACATAACCGACCTCGAAATGACGTTGATCAATCGGCACCTGTTGTTGTGGGAGTTCGCCTCGCAGGCTCCTGATGAGGGATGGGTCGACCGCCAGGCCGCCGCGGTCTGGCTGGCCCATCGTTATGCCCCGCATGGTGACGCCGAACTTTTTGCCGACGCCATCGACGAACTGGTCACGCTGGGAATAGTGACCAGCAGTGCTCCCCATGGTCTCACCACGTTGGGCCGTCTGGCGCTTGATGATCCTGATGGCGTTGCCGCCGCGGTTCTGGGTGATGCAAACCATGCCATTATTCAGCCTGACCTCACGATCATTGCTCCTCCAGATCTCGACCCGGAACTGGCCGCTCAACTGTCTCATTTTGCCGAACTCGAGAGCGACGCGGGCGCCCACATTTATCGACTGAGTGAAACGCTGCTCACTCGGGCCGTCCAGCACGGCGAGACAATCGAATCGATCCACGCCTTTCTTGACACGCTGAGTTCTGTCCCGGTCGCCCCGACGGTGTACCAATTGGTGCGAGATGCGGCTAGCCGCGCCGGCAAGGTAAAAATCATGAGCGCTTCCACCATCGTGGTAGCAGCCGATCCCGTCGACCTCATGATTGCGTGCAACATCAAAGTACTCAACCTCACCGCTATTGCACCGACTGTTGCTGTCACTAGCGAAACAGCCGCCAAAGTGCGGTCCGCTCTCGACAAAAAGGGCCTTTCGCCGGAAGTCGTGGCGCTAGATGAACCGTCCGAGGCGGTCACCGGAAGCGACCTACAACGGGTTGGCCAACGGTCGCGCCGGACCCCCCCACCCAATGATCGACTCACCGTCAATCGTGCCCTGGCCCTTACCTCCAACCTCGTAGAAGATCTCCTTCAGGAACCCAATTCATGACCGCATCTGACAATCCGCTCATCGTGCAAAGCGACCTAACGGTCCTCCTCGAAACGGGTGCGCCGCTGGCTAAGGAGGTTCGAGCCGAACTGGCTCGTTTCGCCGAACTCGAAACCGCTCCCGAGCATGTGCATACCTACCGGATCACGCCGCTTTCGCTTTGGAATGCTGCGGTAGCCGGGTTGACCATCGAGCATGTTCACAGCGTGCTCACCGATTTCGCCAAGTACCCGGTGGCCCCGTTCGTGCTGGGCGAGGTCGCCGATCAAATGGGTCGCTATGGGCGACTTCGACTGATTACCAATGACGAGACCGCCGAACTCAATCTGACGTCCGAAGAAATACCCCTGCTCGAAGAAATCTCGCGCCACAAGAATGTGGCAGTTTTTCTTGGTGATCGACTCGACGATTACAACTTCACTGTGCGTCTCGGAGACCGAGGTGCACTGAAGCAAACGCTCCTGGCGCTGGGTTGGCCGGTAGCTGACGAAGCCGGCTTTATCGATGGCGCCGACCTTGGGCCGGTCGCTTTCACCGCCGATTTGCGTTCGTACCAAAAAGACGCTGTGGATGCATGGTGGCAGGAGGGCAATGTTGCGGGTGGCAACGGTGTACTCACCTTGCCGTGTGGCGCAGGTAAGACAATCATTGGCCTTTCTGC
The DNA here is from genome assembly GCA_963854565.1 of Acidimicrobiia bacterium. GTDB lineage: Bacteria > Actinomycetota > Acidimicrobiia > Acidimicrobiales > JAHEJN01 > CAWKZT01. The sequence goes on along the minus strand of CAWKZT010000149.1, from coordinate 866 downwards.
GATGGTCACTGCCAGGACGAATACGTTGATTGTTTGTACCTCGATCTCATCGATCCGTCAGTGGATGCGCGAAGCCGTCGATAAGACGTCGCTTACCGAGGACGATGTTGGCGAATGGTCCGGCCAACGCAAGGAACTCCGGCCGGTCACGATGGTCACCTATAACATGTTGACCTGGGCCAATCCGGCCGTCGACAAAGACGCCGATTTCTTGTTGCGCTTTCCCAATCTGCAGTTGTTTGATGAGCAAGAATGGGGCCTCATCATTTATGACGAGGTACACCTTCTTCCGGCTCCGGTGTTCCGAGCTACGGCACGGTTGCAGGCGATTCGTCGTCTTGGCCTTACCGCTACGTTGGTGCGTGAGGATGGGCGCGAAGGCGACGTATTTAGCCTCATTGGTCCTAAGCGGTATGACGCTCCGTGGACCGAACTCGAAGCCCTCGGTTGGATTGCCCCGGCGGTTTGCACCGAGGTCAGAGTGGCCCTGTCAGAAGAAAGCCGCATGTCCTATGCCATTGCCAGCACGCGGGCCCAGTTCCGAGTCGCGGCCACAGCCGACGAGAAGACGCCGGTTCTCGATCGAATCCTTGAGTATCACAAGAACGATCAGATTCTCATTATTGGTCAGTTCATTGACCAACTCGAAGAGGTGGCGGCTCATCTGGATGCGCCATTGCTCACCGGTAAGACGGCTCAAACCACGCGTGACGAGATCTTTGATGAGTTCCGCGCCGGCAATATCCATGTCTTAGTGGTGTCCAAGATTGCCAACTTCTCGATTGACCTTCCTGAGGTTGGCGTCGCGGTGCAGTTGTCGGGCCAGTTCGGCAGCCGCCAAGAAGAAGCGCAGCGGCTGGGTCGTT
>CAWKZT010000148.1:0-4223 GCA_963854565.1 Acidimicrobiia bacterium | reverse complement strand
GAGCGAGTCTTGGGTAAATCCGGTGTGATATTGACGGCCTTGGGCCGAGCGATGGGTCCGAGCTTGGTAGCGACATGGGTTCGGAGCTCCTCGCGAAGCTCGGGTGAGTCTTCGTACCCACCGATCAAAATCACGTAGCCAACAATGGCCTGCCCGGTAACTTCGTCGTTGGCACCCACCACGGCAGCCTCGGCAACCGAGGGATGCGACACCAGGGCTGATTCGATCTCACTGGTAGACAAACGGTGACCCGAAACGTTCATGACATCGTCGGTGCGCCCCAGAATCCAGATGTTGCCATCGGCGTCGAGACGGGCACCATCGCCAGCAAAATAGCGGCCCGGATAGTTGGACCAATACGTAGCCATGTAACGGTCGGGGTCGCCCCAAATGCCGCGCAACATTGACGGCCACGGTTTGGTGATTGTAAGAAACCCGCCACCCTCGTCGATTCGTTCGCCGGAGTCGTCGACTACTTCGGCGAACACACCAGGGATTGGCGTGGTCGCGGTACCAGGCACGGTGGTAGTCACGCCAGGCAGCGGGCTAATCATGTGTCCCCCGGTTTCGGTCTGCCACCAGGTGTCGACAATGGGACAGGTCTCGCCGCCGATGTTGCGGTGGTACCACATCCATGCTTCGGGGTTTATGGGTTCGCCAACCGTGCCCAGGACTCGGAGGGAGGAAAGGTCACGGCCCTGTGGCCATTGTTCGCCCCACTTCATGAAGGTGCGAATCGCTGTGGGAGCGGTGTAAAGCTGCGTGACGCCGTAGCGCTCGGTGATGTCCCACATGCGGTCCTTGGCCCAGTCGGAACGCTCGCCGACTCGTTCAGATTCGCGCGGTGTATCGGGCGTACCTTCGTACATAACCGACGTGGCGCCGTTGGCCAGCGGTCCGTAGACGATGTAGCTATGCCCGGTGACCCATCCACAGTCAGCGGCACACCAATAGACGTCGGTATCAGCCTTGAGATCGAAGACGTATTTGTGGCTGAACGCGACTTGGGCCAGATAGCCACCGGTGGTGTGCATGATGCCCTTGGGCTTGGCTGTGGTGCCCGAGGTGTAGAGCAGGAAAAGTAATTGCTCGCTATCGAGGGGAACGGGAGGACACGATGGTTCGACGGCAGCCATGGCGTCGTGCCACCAGATGTCGCGCCCCTCAACCATGGTGGGGTTGGTACCGCAGCGGTCGACAACGATGACCTTTTCAACGCTCGGAGCACCTGAGTCGAGCGCCTCGTCAACGATGGATTTGAGCGCCGATGGGGCACCTCGCCGATAACCAGCATCGGCAGTAACCACGAGTTTGGCATCGGCGTCGATACAACGATCGGCGATTGACTCGGGGGAGAACCCGCCGAAGACAACTGAATGCGCCACGCCAATTCGGGTGCACGCCAACATGGCGATTGGTAGCTCGGGGATCATGGGCATGTAGATAGCGATGCGATCACCCGTCTGGAGACCGTGGGCCTTGAGCACATTGGCGAAGCGTTCGACTTCGGCGAGAAGGTCGCTATAGGTGAGGGTGCGCGTATCCCCCGGTTCGCCCTCCCAGTGGAAGGCGACTTTGTCGCCTCGACCGGCGGCCACATGACGGTCGAGGCAGTTCTCCGAAACATTGAGCTTGCCGTCTTCAAACCACTTGGCGTAAGGGAGTTGCCAGTCGAGGGTCCGGGAGAAATCGGTGTTCCAGGTAAGCAACTCGCGGGCTTGACGGGCCCAGAACGCCTCGTAGTCTGCCTCTGCCTCCTCGTAGAGCGAACGATCACTCACAAGTGCCGCCGCCGCAAAGTCGGCCGGCGGTGGGAACCGTCGGGACTCATCCTCGTGGACTTCGATATGGGTGTCGCTCATGACATGGCTCCGTTGATTGCTGCTACACAAACAATAGTTGCTGAAACAGGTTTAGGCACAAGGGAAAACCAGAGTTCCTGCCGGCCCTGATGCGCCCTTTCATCACAAAAGCTTTCGCTGCCCTGCAGTAATCTCAACAATCTGGGGGCGGGTGCTCCTGGAAACCCAAGAAGGGGATCCCTGTGATTCAAGAATTCAAAGACTTCATTAACAAGGGCGGCGCGTTCGAGGCTGCGGTCGGCCTTGTCCTTGCTTTAGCGTTCAAGCCAATCGTCGACAACGCAGTCGAGAAGATCCTCATGCCGTTCATCGCCGCTGTGGCGGGTCAACCGAACTTTGATGACATTGGTTTTCATCTCGGCAGAACCGGCAAGGTCACGCTCGAAGACGGGACCACCGTGATGGAGCAACCGTTCATAGGCATCGGCTTTGTTATCACCGCAACCATTTCGTTCTTACTCATCGCCGCGACGATGTTCCTCTTGGTGAAGGTCTACAACAAGACCAACTCCGAACAAGTAGCTGAAGAAAAGCCGAGTGGACCCAGCGACAACGATCTCTTGGTCGAGATTCGCGACGCGTTGAGCACCCAGCGGTATCCAAAGCCGGACTACTAAGTCTTCCGGTCGTATTCCTGCTCGCTATTCAGCGCATGGCTCGTTAGAGCGACGCATGCTCAGTCGACGCTTCGATTCCCCTAATGAGCAACGTGAGCCCATCCAAGAACATTGCTTTGGCGTCTCGAGTACTGCACTGGTGGATAAGCACGGTGTAGCTCTGCAGATCAGTGGGCAAGGTCGCAGCAGAAATACCACGACCCTTTCGGATCTGAACATAGGTGGTGAGTTCTTGGCGGATTCCACCGAGCACATAGCTTGAAGCTGCATGAAAGGCCGTACTTGTTGCAACGTCGTCGAGGCCAATATCGCTGAAGATATCGAACGCGGCACACAGATTTCGGGCCGCTATCTCGCTGTCGGAAACTTCGTCGGCCAACAAGGTGAACGCGGCCGGATGCGCCATGGCGACATCCCACCATGCCAACCCCAACACCTCGGCCCGCTCCTGCCACGACAAATCCGGCGATGAAACTGCTCGGCTCAAGATCTCGAGACTGAGCTGATCGCCAATGGCCGCGAGGAGATCGCGCTTGTTGCTCACGTGGTTATAGAGCGACATGGCCTCGACATCGAGTTCGGCGCCGAGCTTGCGCATAGTTAGCTCGCCCAGGCCATCGGTGTCGATGAGCGCTAACGCGGCTTTGGCGATGCGGTCTCGACTGAGTGGGATGCGCTGATCAACAGTGGACATACGACGTAAGTATACGCCGCAGGCCGCCGAGTCCAGAATTTGATGGCTAACAGGTCCACGTAAATGCCACAAATGAGCCGAGCCCATCGGGGTCGGTCAAGGCTTCGGCTTCACTGATCCGACTGCGCGCCTCCATTGCCGCGAGACCCGGCGCCGACGCGGCGGCCTCCCACATGGCCTTGCCCTCGGCAACCAGTTCTTCGATCCCAAGATCGCCAAGCCAGTCGGCTTGGTCCTGCTGAACGAAGCCGGCGGGTAGTTGATCGGTGGCCACATCACAGGTGATATCACGAGACCCCGGGCTCAGAAGCGGCTGCGTTCCGCGCTCTTGATCGTTATAGGTGCGTAGCCAGTCGCCCATGTCGCCCGCGGCCATCGCCGAGGTTACCCGGGCGTAATCAATAATCAAGACCTGGCCGCGCTCCACCTGTTCCAATGCATGACGCACCCATTCGTAGGAGGCGTTCTGAATCGGGATGCGTTGACCAACCACGGCATCAGGAACAAGCCGATTGGCCCGATCGCTGTGCGCACTACTGGCGGGGACAGCCACCTCGATGAGTTGATCATCCTGACGGCCAACGCGAATTTCGTTCCAACCATCGGCGGTACGTTCAACGATGTCGACAACAATATTGTCCAGCAACTCATTGGCGAAAACAACGCCCACGAGTGGCCCACGAGGCACCTCGGTAAGTGAAAAAACCAGGGGACCTTGCGCCACGCTCGCAAGTTCCTCACCATCGGCATCTTCGTCAGCCCCAGCAAAACCCAGTTGCGGTGGCGTAAGCGAATGATGGGTGGCTTGTTCGGCGCGTTTCGGGCCAGATTGTTCGACCATGATGTAACGGAGCGCGGACCGGCAGCGCGGCTCGGACCGTAGAACAGCCTTGGCCAATATCCCATTTCCTGCTGCGGCCTCGACCACAACAAATGGGTTGGGCTGACCGAGGTCGTCCCATACCCGATCTATCCAGCGGGCCAGTAGGCGACCAAAAAGAGGCCCGACCTCGGGACTCGTAATAAAATCGCGACGGCGACCAGGCCCAC
>CAWKZT010000147.1:0-4228 GCA_963854565.1 Acidimicrobiia bacterium | reverse complement strand
GCGATGGTGTCGCTGTTCACCTCGATCAACGGCGGCCGCTGCGACCATGGCCAGATCCACGGTGGTGAGACTTACTTTGGCCACATGCGAATCGGTGGCAAGCCCGACTAACTCATTGACCAAAACGGTGAGTTCTATCAACTCCGACGATGCGTTCCCGAGAATGCGATCCCTTACCTCGCCGCTCGGAATGCCCCGTTCGAGCAACTCAATGTTGGTCCGTAGAGACGTGAGGGGCGTGCGAAGTTCGTGACTGGCGTCCATAACCAACCGGTGTTGTTGATCGCGTGACTGCTGCAACGCCTCCATCATCGTGTTGAAGCTGGTTGCTAGTTGAGCCACCTCATCGTTGCCTTCGACCGCCAGTGGGGCACTGAGATCCAAAGTGTCCGCAACGCCTTCGGCCGCCGCGGCAATTCGTCGAACCGGGCGAACCGCCTGCCCGGCACCAAACCAACCCACCAACGCGGCGGCCATCGATCCGAACAAACCAACAATGAACAGTCGCTGTCGAACCCCACGAAGAACCGCGTTCGTTGCCGTGACATCACGGGCAATCTGCAGAGCCACGTTATCGGCCACGGGAATGGTGATCATCCGGTAAGAAACATCGTCGATGGTGACGTCCCGCAAGACCGCCGCTCCACCGATTTGGGCTACTGCTATATCGGCACCCTCGACCGGCAGCGTTACGTCACCCTCGCCTATCAAGATCTCGCCGCCACCGTTGATTGCTTGCGTCACGGCATCAAACTGGGCAAACTCGCCGCCCCGAATCTGTGTACTTGGACGGCCGGGGCGCCCACCGTTGGCAATTCCGGGAACGCCTCGGACAACTCGCTCGGCGGTGGCTGACCGCTGCCACAAAAACTCGTCAACTTCGTCGCGAAGTTCATTGCCGATATAGGCGTTGGCAGCAACGCTAGCTAGCCCAATACACACCGCAACTAAGACGCCAAGACCCAACGCCCACTTAGTGCGCAGGCTCACGGTTTCTCCAGCAGGTAACCAATGCCCCTGATGGTTGAAAGGATGCGCGAGTCTCCGTCAATTTCGAGTTTGCGGCGGAGATAACTGACGTGAACATCAAGCGACTTGGATGCCGGATCAAAGTCATAATCCCAGATGTGCTCGTAAATAGTTTCGCGCGACATGACAATGCCAGCGTTGTGCAGAAAGAGTTCGAGTAAATCGAACTCGGTTCTGGTTAGGCCAAGATCGCGACCGGCCCGAGCGGCTTTGCGGGTTGTCGGATCGAGCGAAACATCACCAAGGGAAATCGCTGATGTAGCCGCGACCACACTGGTGCGACGCAGTAGGGCGCGCACCCGAGCAAATAGCTCGTCGAGGGCAAAGGGTTTGGCCAAATAGTCGTCGGCACCAGCGTCGAGTCCGGTGACGCGATCGCCCACCGTGTCACGTGCGGTCAACATAAGTATGGGTAGGTCGCTGCCATCAGCGCGAATGGTACGGGCAACGGTGAACCCGTCCAGGAAGGGCAAGCCGACATCGAGAACGAGCGCATCGAGTTCGTGCTCGTCCACCGCGGCCAAAGCAGCGCGCCCATCGCGTGCCAAAACGATTTCGTACCCCTCAAGTTGCAGGGCAATCTCCAGGGACTCACGAACGGCGCGGTCATCTTCGGCTATCAGAATCTTTCGGACGTCGTTATTTGTCATTGCACACCGTTCTCACCGTACTCGCTACGACAAATTGCAGTGTTTACCCCCGCTGAGCGGGGGTAAACACTGCGAATTGGTTGGGGGTAGGTCAGACGGCCGAGTTAGGCGCCTTCGGGTGCGAAGGGAGCATTAGGGCCACCATGACCGGGGCCACCACGACCGGGGCCACCACGGTGACCTTCAGGACCGCCGCCATTGTTAACTCGCTCAGCGATGCGCTCGCTGGCGTTGGCGGCAATTTCGTCGGCCCGTTGCTGGTCCATATCACCATTAGCGACGGCCTCGGCTAAGCGATCAGCAAGAGCGCCTTCCATGAAATTAATAACGTCTGCAGCGCTGGACCCGTTCGCTTCGGCTACCTCGACAGGTGTCTGGCCTGACTGCAGGGCTTCGGTCAGGGCATCTACCGAGATACCAAGCTCAGCGGCGAGAGCAGCCTGCTGCTCTTCACGGTCGGCTTGACGATCATCCTGGCGCTCCTGACGGTCCGCTTGGCGTTGTTCGCCGGCGGAGACAAATGCCTCGGTGACCGCATCGGCCTGAGCCTGGGTCAGGGTGCCATCGGCGATGAGCGGAGCGAGAACCTCGCCCACACGTTCGCCGGCATCGGGGTGTTCGACTTCGGCGGCGGCGGGGGCCTCATCTTGGGCTCCAGCCAACCCGGGAGTAAACAGGGTGGCGCCGAGGAGGCCGCCTCCCAACATGGTTCCGGTGAGGGCTACTGCTACAAGTTGTTTCTTCATGATCTTCCTTTGACGGTTGGGTTTGGTATTGCCACCACTGAAACCATCTCAAGTGTTCGTAAAGACTTTCTTAAGATTTCAAAAGATTTAGAACTTATCTTTGGCCACCACTACACCAGCTTTATAAATCAGGCTCATTCACTTTCGAGTTCGGGGTAATTCAGCGGCCCTCCGTGGGCTTCAAAGTCCGCTTCTTCAATATCTTCGCGCGGTACGCCCAGCACAAACAATATGGCATCCAGGTAAGGCACACTCACCGCAGTATCGGCTTTCTCTTGCACCACCTGCTTGGCGTTGAACGCAATCCCCAACCCGGCCGCGTCGAGCATGTCCAGATCGTTAGCGCCATCGCCCACCGCAACGGTTTGGTCCAGTGGCACATTCTCCAGGGCCGCAATCTCAACCAACAACTCGGCCTTACGCGCCCGATCTACGACGCGTCCAATGATCTTCCCGGTGATAATTCCGTCGACGATCTCGAGTTCGTTGGCATGGGCATGGTCCAGACCAAGCTCGGTCTTTAGTTCGTCGGTAAACACGGTGAACCCACCACTGACGATTGCCGTCCGGAACCCCAATCGGTGCAAGGTTCGAACGAAGGTCCGCGCCCCGCGGGCAAGCTTCAATCGTTGTTTGGCTCGATCAATAATGTCGGCTGACGAACCGGCCAACAATGCCACGCGGGCATTAAGCGATTGTTCAAAATCAAGTTCGCCGGCCATAGCCCGCTCGGTAATGGCTTTACATGCGTCGCCCACGCCAGCTTCATCGGCCAAAAGGTCGATGACCTCGTTCTGAATGAGGGTCGAATCCACATCTAGCACTACCAACCGCTTGGCTCGACGACGCAATCCCTCCCGCTGCACCGCCACGTCGAATTCGGGATTGTTTGAAGCCGCAGCCATAAGACTGGACCGCAGATCGCCGGACGCGCCACCGCTGACAATGAACTCGTAGCTATACACCGGATATGAGGAAAGTCGAACAATGCGATCAATATTGGCACCGACATCGGTTACCGCCTGTGCCGCTGTCCGTAAAGAATTAGCGGACAGGTTGCGCCCCAAAACAGTGACCACATGGCCAGGTGAGCGCTTAGCTCCGCTCCCCTGAGAAGGTTTTGGATCGGGAACAGCTTCAAAATCAATGGCGAGATCATTCTCCCAACCAAAGAACAACAGATCCTTCAACGCATCATGACCACTTGGCACCTGCAAGGCCATGCCGAGGGTTAGGCGGCCGCGCATGGTGATTTGTTGGACATCATGAACAAAAGCACCTGTAGCCGCTACTACCTCGAGCACACCGACGGTTATACCTGGACGATCTTGGCCCGTAACCCATACCAAAATTGCGTTGCTGTCAGCCATATGTGCACCGTACCGGCAGCTAACGTTGCGCCATGCAGGCTCGCGATCTTCCCACTCCATCCCTTGTTGTCGATGCCACCGCCTTCGCCGCCAATGTGGCCACGATGTCGGCTGAGCGACCAGGCCGCACGTTGCGCCCACACGTCAAGGCGTTCAAATCCACCGCCTTAGCAAAACAACTCGCCGCCGCGGGCCACGATATTTTTTGTTGCGCTACTACCCACGAGGTTGAGGGGATGGCCGCCGCTGGGCTCGGCGCCGATCTGTTGTTGGCCAACCAAAGTGTCGACCCCGTGCGCATGGGACGCCTCGGCCAGCTCGTGGCTGATGGCACGGCCGCCATTACTGTGGCGATCGACTCCCCAGAAACGCTTGCCGTCGCAGCTGAAGCTGGTATCCGCGACCTACTCATTGATCTCTACGTGGGGCTTCC
>CAWKZT010000146.1:0-4325 GCA_963854565.1 Acidimicrobiia bacterium | reverse complement strand
ACCGAGGTCAGCCCATTGCCCCAGCCCCTAGTTCGTAGGCCAGCACCTCGGGGTGCCGCGGTGCAACCAAGTTGCCGCCGCGACCGCTGCAAATACAGCGTCGGACACATTTACTGCCGGCCCAGAATCTTCTTCAAGTTCGATAACGATCGTCGGTGTCTCCGTTGCCCGAACGATGCCGAACGATCTAATCGTTAGGTCCAACACCGCGCCAGTTTCGTCGACAGCAATGGACTCTGAAGTCACCCAGCTATAGGCCATGTGAGCTGCCCCAATGCAATATGACCGCAACACCGTTTCGTCCAAAATCTGACCGGGGCGCACCCGAACAGTGATCTGGTCATCGCTCACCTCAGCGGTGGCGACACCTGTATTCGGGCCAGCTATCTCGCCAACCTCGCCCCGAGCCCCCGCGAGCAATGCCACGGCCTCGGCCCAGCCTGCTGCCCGAAGAGCAACCGAAGTAGATGGTCCTGGAATATCAATCTCCTCGACGACGAAATCGGGCGCTACGGCATGAATTGCATCCGCGATCCCCGGAGTTCGCGCCACAACGAAGTGACCGGTTCCATCCGCATTGGCGCCACCAGCCATCGGCGGACGTTTAGGTCCCATCCGCACCGTGTCCTCCCGGGAAAGAACGACACGAACAGCGCGGCCATGTTCATCAGCCAACCGACGGGCCACCTCACCCAGACTTGAATCTACCTTCCCGCCAAAAGCGCCACCAGTCCCCAAAACCGATCGAGGTTCACCCCCAGGCTCGCACCACGATGCATCGGTTTCCAGATACCCAGGTTCGACCCAACCGGTTTGCAGCACTGCGTCCCAATCGCCTTCCGGTACCGGAATCGGCGGTGTGGGATCAACGGTTGTACGTCTCCCCTGCACCTTCCCTGAAGCCTTTCGTGCCGCCGGTAGAGACTCAGCGATTGTCCACCCGCCGTCGGGATTAGGGACAGCCACCAGCGCTCCGGTTGGCGCCGATTCATCAGCAAACAATCCATCACCAAGGGCCACTTCCGGACCAACGGCCTGCGAGGTACGCCCTTCGAGCGCCGCCCTCTGCTCAGCCGCCCCGAAATCGCGGTCGGCCATCTGTTGACCATACGCGGCATAGGCATCGAGCACGGTCTGCCAACCAGTACATCGACAGAGATGAGCGTGCAATGCACGTGCAACTTTAGGGTCGCCGGGGGCCACGCCGTCTTGGCGAAGCCGTTCGAATCTCATGATGATGCCGGGCGTGCAATAACCACATTGGCTGCCACCGCTACCACAAAACGCGTCTCCCCATGCCTGGCGAACGCCGTCATCAAGACCATCAATAGTCGTGATGTCTCGATCAGCCATCCGCCGTACTGGGGTGACACAACTCACCCGAGGCTTGCCATCAACCCATACCGTGCAGCAACCACATTGGCCCTGTGGGCTGCAACCCGCTTTGGCGGCTCTCACATCGAGATCCTCACGCAACGCCGCCAACAACGTTCCTTCGGCCGCCACCTGCACCTGTCGACCGTCCACCCTCAATTCGACGGGGGTGAGCGATTCGGATGCAGGTTGGGCGGGTTGCGACTCAGTAGACACGGCATTGAGGATACGGTTCTGCTGTGACTTATCGCCGCATCTCCTCCACTCGCAGGTCCCTACTCATTGGCGGAATCACCTCCATCGCCGCTGTCGCATGCGGCGTAGCACCCGGTGCTGCTGATGATTCGCAAACCCTCGCAATTGGCGATCTCTTCATCTCCCCGCAGTTCTCCGACGGCCTGCGCTCCCCAGCGATGCTCGTTGCTGAAGTTTCCCAAACGGTGCCGTTCCTGTTCACCGACGACATCGGTTCGCCCTTACGTCATGACTCAACACCTGCCACTGTCGACATCGAAATCCGACGGGATACCACGGTGCTGAGTTCCCAAACATTACCGATACGCGGTGCGGAAGTTATCGTCCCGCATTACACCGCAACCGTCGATGTACCGACCGCTGGAAGCTACACCCTGGTGGCGTTACTGCCCGACGGCGAACTTAGCTTTCCGTTCAACGTCGTGGAACGGTCCGAACTTGACCTGGTGCAAGTAGGCGACCCAATGCGCCCAATCGACACACCCACAACAGCGCAACATGGCGAGGCAGATCCAGTATGCACCTTGTTGCCAAACCCTTGTCCGTTTCACAGCCAGACACTTACCGAGGCATTAGCCACCGGCCTACCGGTTGTCTATCTAGTCGCCACACCAGCGCTTTGCCAAACAACGAGTTGTGGGCCCGTCACCCAAATGCTTGTCGACCGACTCGCCGACCGAAACGACATTGCCGTCGTGCATATCGAGGTATGGAAAAACGCTGACACGTTCTTCCAACCAGACGGCCTGCTCGATGGAGTGGTCCAATACGGCCTCGATCACGAGCCGTCGCTCTACGCCGCCGATGCCAACGGCATCTTGGTTACCAGGTTGGATTTCAGCTGGGACGCGGACGAACTTGACGAAGCAATCGCATCGATTGCCCCTTAAGGGCTTACAACCGCAGAACTACGAGAACGACTGGCCACAACCGCAGGTGCGCTGCGCGTTGGGGTTGTCGATAGCAAAGCCGGCATCGTTGAGGCCATCTTTGTAATCGAGTGTGGCGCCTTCGAGCAACATGGCGCTGGAGGGGTCTACCACCACGCTTACATCGCCAAACGCAATCGAAACATCGTCGACCGCTTTGTCGGTGTCGAAGTACATCTCGTAGCTAAACCCGCTGCATCCACCGGGGCGTACTGCGACGCGTAAGGCGAGGTCGTCTTCGCCTTCGGCCTTGATGAGATCGCCAACTTTGGTAGCTGCGGCGTCGGTGAGAGTAATCATAAAAGTGGCTCCTGCGGGTAGAGCGTTGCGAAATGCTTCGGGGGCTGTCTGCACTCGATGCAACACAGTCTAATGGCTTTTGTTCCCTAGCGTCCCAAGGGGTTAGCAAACTACTTTCACCGGGCGCTTCGGCAAGGACTCCGAACCGCATGCGCTGAAGCTCCTGAGTTGGAGGAACGTCATAGTTTAGGGGCCAGAAATATTGCGCTACAAGAGGCGCACAATCGTGCAGCCCCTAAGGTCAAGTTCATGGCTGCCCCGCTTATTACCCCCGATTACATCATGGAACTCTTGCGTGGTGTCATTGACCCAGAACTTGGTTCCAACATTGTCGAGCTCGGCATGGCCAAAGGGGCCACGATTGACGACGATGGCAAGGTCACCGTCACCATCGCCCTCACCACCATGGGATGCCCCTTGCGGGGACAGATCATGAAGGACATCAAGGCCCGAGTTACTCATCTGCCGGGCGTCACGTCTGTCAAGATCGATTGGACCGAACTTAATCAGGCCGAAAAAGCTGCTGCTATGGCCGTCGCTCGCAAAAATGTCAGTGACGACGCACCCGATACCGAGATCTCAGCTACCACCAAGGTCATCATGTTGGCCTCCGGCAAGGGCGGTGTGGGCAAGTCAACCGTCACCGTCAACCTTGCCGCTGGTCTTGCCAACGAAGGCTTTACCGTGGGTGTCCTCGATGCCGACATCTGGGGTCATTCGATTCCTCGAATGTTGGGTGTCGACGGCCGGATCGAAGGATCTACTGCCAGCGGTGAAAAGAAAATGCTTCCCAACGTCAAGCACATCGGCACCGGCACTCTCAAGGTGATCTCAATGGGGTTCTTGGTCGACGAGGAAGAAACCGCTCTCATGTGGCGAGGTCTGATTCTCAACCGGGCTGTGCAACATTTTCTCGAAGACGTTTCCTGGGGCGAACTCGACTACCTCTTGATCGACATGCCGCCTGGTACCGGCGATGTGCAAATGGGCCTAGCTAAGCTTTTGCCTCGCAGTGAAATGATCATCATTACCACGCCATCTCGTAGCGCTCAGAAAGTAGCAACGCGGGCCGCCGACATGGGTCGTAAGAACTACCTTCGAATTGTTGGTGTAATCGAAAATATGACCTCCTTCATTGCCCCAGACGGCACTGAACATCGCATCTTTGGCACAGGTGGTGGCGATGAGTTAGCGGCCGATGTCGGTGTACCTCTCCTGGGCCGCATCCCAATCGAAGCCACTGTGGCCGACGGAGGCGACAACGGCGATCCCGTCGTCTTACGCGACGGCCCAGCTGCCGAGGCTTTCCGAGCCATTGTGCGCACCATCGTCGACGAAGCCGTTCCCCCTGCCGAGATGGCTGGCTGCAGCGCCCGTCTCGATGGCCCGTTCGAAGCAAATGTCGCGGTCGATCTACCGGGAATGATCTAACCCCCTCCTCCACCCGCCCCGCAAAACCTCGTTCTC
>CAWKZT010000145.1:0-4427 GCA_963854565.1 Acidimicrobiia bacterium | reverse complement strand
CTGGAGCTGGAGCTGGTGCGGGGGTGGCCGCGACTGGTGGAGCGGCAGTTGCCGGCGGGGCCAGGTCGGCACCTGGGCCCGAAGCCGTTGGGGGTGGAGCAGCTGCGACCGGGGACATAGTCGCGGCGGGAGGCGGCATGGTGGCCATTGGGGGAGGAGCGGCACTAAATGCACCCGGTGGTGGTGGGGTCGCGGCAGTGGCTTCGCTATTTGCGGCGATAACGAAGGTGCCAGCTACTTTGTCGCCAACCCGGGTCTTGTTTGTGCTGAATGCGCTGACAATCAGCCCTAGGAGATAGAAGGCGAACCCATCAATAATGAAAAACACTTCGCGGAGCAGCGATCTGCCCCATCCAGGTACCGAGCCATCGGCCTTGACGGTCTTTAGGCCCATGATCTTCTTGCCGAGGGTGAGGCCGGTGAGGGCCTGTGGGACCACGCGAAGGAGGAACCATGCGCTGAACGCGACGATGCCAATCACCGTCGCATCGTTGCTGTCGCCGATCCATGTCGAATCGTTGAAATTTAAACAGACGGGGAAGCCGGCATCGCTCGCCTCAGAGCAGTCAAGGTTGGCATCGATCTTGTCGGTTAATCCGGCAAAGATGATCCAAAGCACCGCCCACGCTGGGATGAGATCGATGAAGAATGCCACACACCTGCGGCCGAGTATGTTGATGTTTCCTGGTGCCATTGACGCCACTTTCTCGATTGGCGGCCGAATCGGCCACTAATGTTGTATCACATGCATTAAAGCGCCAGCACGGTCAGAGACAGCGATAACCTCACGCCATGGCTGAAGCTACTCCTGACCTTATGTCGAAGATCGTGAACCTGTCTAAAAGGCGGGGGATCGTGTTCCAATCGGCCGAAATATACGGTGGATTCCGGTCGACCTATGACTACGGGCCGGTCGGTGTGCTCATGTTGCGCAACGTCAAAGACGCCTGGTGGCGGGCCATGGTGCAACGTCGTCACGATGTGGTTGGCCTCGATGCCTCGATCTTGTCGCCTCCGGCGGTTTGGGAAGCCAGCGGCCACCTCGAGAATTTCACTGACCCGTTGGTCGATTGCAAAGAGTGCAACGAACGTCATCGCGAAGACAATCTTGACGACCTTGATACTTGCCCTAGTTGTGGCGCCAAGAACAGCTTTACCGAGGCTCGTTCGTTCAATTTGATGTTCAAGACACAAGCTGGCCCGGTCGAAGGATCGGGACACGACGTATTTCTGCGCCCCGAGACAGCGCAGGGCATGTTCATTAATTTCAAGAATATTCTGGAGACCAGTCGCAAGAAGCCTCCCTTTGGTATTGCTCAGATCGGTAAGTCGTTCCGCAACGAGATAACGCCCGGCAACTTTGTATTTCGTACGCGTGAGTTTGAGCAGATGGAGATGGAGTTTTTCGTTCCACCCGAAGAAGCAGATAAGTGGTACGAGTACTGGTGCCAGGAACGTTTTGATTGGTACACGAACCTGGGTATCCCTGCTGAAGAGTTGCGGCTTCGTCCTCACGATGCCGACGAGCTAAGCCATTACTCCTCCGATACCAGCGACGTCGAGTTCATGTTTCCGTGGGGCTGGGGTGAGCTAGAAGGCATAGCCAATCGCGGCGACTACGACCTCAAGCAACACGCCGAACACAGCAAGACCAAGTTGGATTATTTTGATCAGGCCAACAACGAACGTTACGTTCCTCACGTCATCGAACCAGCGGCCGGGGCCACTCGCGCCCTGATGGCATTCTTGTTGTCGGCCTATGACGAAGAGCAGGTCAACGACGACATCCGCACGGTGTTGCGATTGCATCCAACCATCGCCCCCTACAAGGTGGCGGTCTTGCCCTTGTCAAAGAAGGACACGCTCACGCCGTTGGCCCACAAGATCTACGACATGATCACGCCGCACTACATGGCCGACTACGACGAGACCCAAGCCATTGGTAAGCGCTATCGCCGCCAGGACGAGATCGGTACGCCTTTGTGTGTCACGGTCGACTTCGATTCACTCGAGGACGACTCCGTAACGGTCCGCGATCGCGACACGATGGAACAAGACCGGGTGAGCATCGATCAGCTGTTGGGCTACCTCGACGAGCGCCTTACTTTCTAAGCAGACCGAAACTGGGATCCGTGCCTAGAAGCACGGGTATGAACACGAGCGAGGTCTTGCTCGGCCACGCGGAACTTTACGAACGGTCGATCAGGATTGGATACTGACCGAACCTAGTTGTCGGGGCGTCACTCGTTGACGCTGCCAATGCGTGGCGGGCCTGTTACGGTCACGACCTATGGGTATTGTCGACGAGGACATAGTGCGGGTTCGTGAGGCGACCGACATTGTTCAACTCATCACGCAGTACACCCAACTAAAGCGAGTCGGTCGACGTTGGACGGGTCTTTGTCCATTCCATGGGGAGAAGACGGCATCGTTTAGCGTCAATTCTGAACTCGGTTTCTATCACTGTTTCGGGTGTCAAAAAAGTGGTGACGTGATCACCTTTGTGCGGGAAATCGAACACCTCGACTTTGTGGGTGCCCTGGAGTATCTGGCGGGCAAGGCCAGCATGCAGTTGCGCTATACCGATGACAACGAGAATCGGGACCGGCAACGCAAAAAGCAGCTCAACACGGCTTTGGAGGACGCAGTTGATTGGTATCACGATCGTCTTTTGGGCGGTGCTGATGCGGGCGCGGCCCGCTCCTATCTCCGAGATCGTGGTCTGACGGGCGACATCGTTCGTAAGTGGAAGATTGGCTGGGCGCCCGATGCGTGGGACGAGTTGTCTCGTTCTCTCAAGGTAAAGCCCGATGTATTTGACGAAGCGGGTCTGGGCTTTGTGAACAAGGCCAACCGGCAGCAAGATTCGTTCCGGGCTCGGGTCATGTTTCCGATTCGTGACCTTACGGGAGCGGCGGTTGGATTCGGGGGGCGGGTAATGCCGGGCGGCGACGGACCCAAATACAAGAACTCTCAAGATTCAGCGGTTTACCACAAGAGCCGAGTGCTCTATGGCCTCCATATGGCGAAGGATGCGATTGTTCGCGCCGACCAGGTCATTGTGTGCGAGGGGTATACCGACGTTATTGGTTTCCATCAGGCCGGTGTTCCTCGTGCTGTGGCAACTTGCGGCACCGCGCTGACCGAAGACCACGTACGCATTTTGCGTAGGTTTGCTTCGAAAGTCTTGCTGGCCTTCGATGCCGATGCTGCTGGTCAAGCGGCGGCCGCGCGTTTTTATGAGTGGGAGAAGCAGTACGAGATTGATGTGTCGGTGGTCATGTTGCCCGACGGTGTTGATCCGGGTGATCTTGCCCAGTCTGATCCTGAGGCGCTGGCTGCCGCGGTAGACAACGCCATGCCCTTTCTGGGCTTTCGGGTAGATCGGGTCCTCAAGAACGGTGACATGAGTAGCCCGGAAGGGCGGGCCCGTACCGCGGAAATTGCGGCGGCCACGGTGGCTGAGCACCCCAACGAACTGGTGCGTGACCAATATCTTGTGCAGATCGCCGACACGTGCGAAGTGGCATTAGATGTGTTGCGCACGGTGCGCGCCGGACAACGTCCTACTAACGATCGTCGGGGGATGCAGGGGGCGGCAGGCAACGAACCGCAACGTGAGGTTGTGCGATCGGCGGACGACCCCGAGCTTCATGTCTTGCGGGTTGCAGTGCATTTCCCTGAACATATTCCTGACATTGTTGATGACCGTCTGTTCACCGACCGTTTGCACCAGGCGGCATTTTCCGCGTTGTTGTCGGCCGAGTCGTTGCCGGTGGCAATTGCTGAGGCTGACGCCGAGGTGGCCGAGTTGTTGCAGCGGTTGGTGGTTGAAGAGCCAACCGAGGAGCCACGCCCGCGTATAGCTCGGTTGATCCATGATGCCGCCCAACGGGAGCACGATCGGCTGATGAATGACGCCCGCCGGTCCGGCGATGTCAAGGCGGCGCGGACAGCGGCGCAGCTGAAGCTTGCGATCGATAAAGTGCGCGATAGCTATTGGGATCTCACGGAGGCCACCAACTTGCTAGGTTGGCTGCCAGACAACGGAGACCAGACATGACGGTTACTAGCGCATTCAATCCCCCCGGGCTCGATGCCCTGGTGGAGCGCGGACTGGCCGATGGTTCGGTCAGTTTTGACGCCATCATGAAGGTGCTCGAGCACATCGAACTCACCCCCGATGCCATAGCGGCAGTCAAGGACCGTCTGGATGCCAACGACATTGCGTTGGCGGACGAACTCGTCGACCACAACGAAGAAATCGATGAGTCTCTCGCTGACGCTGACGAAATAATTCTCGAGGCTGCAACGGACTCCGGCAAGGAAAGTGTCACCGATCGTTTGGCCCGTCGGCGTAGCCAACGTACGCAAATGGGTGGTGTTTTGGCGGGCCCGATGGTTACATCTTCGGACCCGGTAAGGAT
>CAWKZT010000144.1:0-4428 GCA_963854565.1 Acidimicrobiia bacterium | reverse complement strand
AAACATACGGGCCGGCGTCGTGGAAGCCAGTTCAACCCAGCGGGGCAGACTGATCTTGCCTTGCACCACACCTTGATAGAGCAAGTCCATGCGATGTTCTACCGAGCCAATGCCGTTCGGGATGGCTCGGAAATCATCGACACCCAACTCTTTTTGTTCCTTCATGCAGAAAGGACAATGATCGGTGGATACGACACTGAGATTGTTGTTGGCCAGCCCGGCCCAAAGATCGTCATGGTGGTGGGCATGCTTAGTACGCAACGGTGTTGAGCACACGTAGGCCGCGCCCTCAAACCCAGGGGCACCCAGGTGATCTTCGAGATTTAAGTACAGGTACTGCGGGCAGGTTTCAGCGAATACGTTTGCCCCCTTATTGCGAGCAATAGTTACCTGTTCTAATGCTTCCGACGCCGACAGATGCACAATGTACAGTGGGGCTGCGCCGATCTTGGCCAGCTGAATGGCACGGTGCGTGGCTTCGCCCTCGAGTTCGGACCGGCGCACAAGTCCGTGGTTTATCGGAGCGGTTTCGCCGCGATCGTAGGCTTGCTGAGCCAGTAGATCGATAGCGATGCCGTTCTCGGCGTGCATCATGATCATGGAGCCATTGCCGGCGGATTGCTGCATGGCCCGCAAGATCTGGGCGTCGTCACTGAGAAACACACCGGGGTAGGCCATGAACAGCTTGAAGCTCGTAATCCCCTCATCGACAAGGGTGTCCATCATTTGCAGCGACTCGTTATTTACCTCGCCGATAATCATGTGAAAGGCGTAGTCGATAGCGCAGTTGCCGGCGGCTTTCTCTTGCCACTCATCTAGACAATCTCGGACGTTTTGGCCGACCGATTGCACGGCGAAGTCGACGATGGTAGTTGTGCCTCCCCATGCTGCGGCACGGGTGCCGGTCTCGAAGGTGTCGGAGGCGTTAGTACCGCCGAAGGGCAATTCCATGTGCGTATGACAGTCCACCCCGCCGGGAATGACGTATTTGCCCGTCGCGTCGAGTGTGGTCTCGGCCCCGCGAGCGGCCGATTCGGCGACGTCGGAACCGGGCGACATAACGGCAACGATGGTCTCACCATCGACAAGTACATCAGCGTCGTGGACGCCGGTTGCGGTAATGACGGTTCCGCCTTGGATAAGTGTTGTCATAGTTACTCCTCTGGGATGCTTCGGTAGCGAACGTGGATTAGTTGCAGTCGGCGATGGCGCCAATGATGGCGTCGCAGCCTTCGTCGATTTCCGCAGCACTAACATTGAGCATCGGTGCTATCCGGATGACGTTGCCGTAGAGGCCGCCCTTCCCTACGAGGAGGCCACGTGACTTACAGGCCTCAACGACGGCAGCTGTGCGGTCCTTATCGGGTTCGAGACCACCGGGATGTACCATTTCGAGCGCTTGCATGAGCCCTCGTCCTCGGGACTCGGCGATCCAATCGGTGGATCCGGCGACTTTGGCTAGGCGCTCGGTGAGCCGGTAGCCCATCGCCAATGCATTGGCTTGAGTGTCGTTGTCTTTGAGATATTTAAGTGTTGCCAAGCCGCCGGCCGCAACCAGCGGATTGCCGCCAAAGGTTGAAAATGATGTGGCTTTGATGGTGTTCATGACCTCAGCACGAGCCACCACGCCTGCCAAAGACAAACCGTTACCGACGCCCTTCGCAAAGGTCAAGATGTCGGGCACTATGCCGTGAGCTTCGTAACCCCAAAAGTGGTCGCCGGTGCGACCCCAGCCTGTCTGGACCTCGTCGGCAATGAACAAAATCTCGTGGGCATCGAGGACCTTCTTCATTGATCCGAAAAATCCATCGGGTGGTACTGCGAACCCTCCCACACCTTGGATAGGTTCCGCGATCATTGCCCCAACATTGCCCGACGTAGTCATGTCGATAATTTGCACCAGGTCATCAACACACGCGGCGGTGTAGGCATCGTCATCCAGCTCGCGGAAGGGACTCCTGAGCCGGTAGCCGCCGTGGACGAAGCTGACATTAAGGCCCGAAAAACTTGACGACGACCAGCTCCGATGGCCCGTGACGGCCATGGCCGAGAAAGATCTACCGTGGTAGCTATTACGCATCGCCAGCATTTGGTTGGACTGCCGGTAGTTGCTGGCCAGCAACAGGGCGGTGTCGTTGGCCTCGGTGCCTGAGGTGGTAAAGAATACGCGCGCATCGGGAATGCCCGACAGCGCCGCGACTTCTTCGGCCAGCTCAATCATGGGATCCGATAGATACAACGTTGAGGTATGGAACGTCTTGCCAGCCTGCTCTTGAACCGCGGCAACTACAGACGGCTCGCTATGGCCAATCATGGTGGTGAGTACGCCACCAAAGAAGTCCAGATAGCGATCGCCGCCGTTGGTCGTTATGTAGCCACCAGACCCGCCCGCTATCGAGATTGGCTCTTTGTACAGAGGCGCTACCCAGTCAGGAAGTACGGCCTTGTAACGTTCGTGAAGTTCGGCGTCCGAGCTCAAAAGCGTCTCAGTCCGCTACCAAGTCGCCGTACATGTCTGGCCGGCGATCGCGATAGAAAGCCCACTGGTTGCGGACTTCGGTTATCTGGTCGAAGTTGAGATCGCGTATGACTAGTTCGGCGTCTTGAGTCGAAGCCACTTCACCAACGAACTCGCCTCGTGGGTTGGCAAAATACGACGTGCCGTAAAAGTCGTTGTCGCCCAACTCCTCTACCCCCACCCGATTGATAGCGCCCACAAAGTAATTGTTCGCAGCCGCTGATGCTGTTTGTTCAAGTTTCCAAAGATGCGAGGAGAGTCCTCGACTGGTTGCCGAAGGGTTGAATACGATCTCGGCACCATTGAGGCCCAGCGCCCGCCATCCCTCAGGGAAGTGTCGGTCGTAACAGATGTAGACGCCGACCTTGCCGATTGCCGTGTCAAATACGGGGTACCCCATGTTGCCGGGACGAAAGTAGAACTTCTCCCAGAAACCGTGTACCTGGGGAATATGGGTCTTGCGGTATTTGCCGAGGTATGTGCCGTCGGCGTCAATAACCGCAGCGGTGTTGTAGAGCAGGCCCGCCTGTTCGATCTCGTACATGGGCAAGACAAGGACCATGCTGAGTTCCTTGGCAAGGTCACACATCAACTGGGTCGTGGGGCCTTCGGGAATGAGTTCGGCATACGAGTAGTAATCGGCGTCTTGAACCTGGCAGAAATAGGGGCCATAGAAAAGTTCTTGAAAGCACATCACCTGGGCCCCGTCGGCGGCCGCGGCCCGTGCCAGTCGAACGTGCTCGGCGATCATTGATTCTTTGTCGCCGGTCCATTCGGTTTGGGCAATAGCAGCGCGTACGATTCGAGACATGCAGTCCCCTTCAGCTCAATTACAGGACCCAATGTCCAGGGCGGAGCGTAGTTTTGTTCAGACCTGTGGGCAAGCACCCTATGCAGCGGGCATGGTTGTGGGTGTGAGTGACCTTGTGCACGACGTCCTGAACTGGGTCGACGAGATCGATTTCGACCCCAACGCGGGCGGTCCATCTCTTAGCGTTCGGGTCCTGGGAGACCAGACGTGGCTGGTGAGCGATGGTGATAGTGAGGCGGACCTTGCCCTTCGATCGACCTTGTTAGCTACCCGCCATGATGAAGTCGCTGTGTTAACCGACTGGAGCAAACAATCGGCAACACGTGTCTGTGAACTGCTTGGCGAGGCGGGCGTCTCCGTCGGATCAACCGACGGGCTTCACCCGCTCGAGCGAGCAGGGCGAGCGGTGCAAGAAGATCTTTGCTTAATGCACCGTGTCGATGGCGCGTGGTTACTGGACTCGGCCATTCTTTGCTTTCCGTCGCGGTGGCGCCTGAGCGATAAGATCAGCCAGCCAATGCATTCCATCCACGACCCGGTCCTTGGATACGACACGGCATTTTCAACGAAGGTTGATCGGTTCATCAGCAGGGTTGGTGTTACTCCGGTAAGACGACGGAACTGGTTCGTGCATCCCGACAATGCGCTTTTTCAACCCTCCAAGAACCTGGCGAACGATCCGGTAATTTCGGCCCCGAACTGTGGCGCCGACCTGTACCTGCGCAGCGAACGTCAGACCTTGCGTCGCCTGAGTGATGACTGGATCTTGTTCACTATCCGAATTCAACGAGCACCCGTCGCTGACCTGGTGGAGCGTCGTCCTGACTTTGCACGCTATATCGCCTTGGCCTCACTAGAACTGCTAGCGCATCACGGCATTAAATCTGAGCAACGCGGCGAACTCCTGGCGTACCTGACCGGTTGACCCTCTGGTGGGTTGGGTCAATCGACTAGTCGGTAAAGGCCCACACGCGGCCTTTACGATCGCCCACGACCATCAGGCCGTCCCAGATAGCGACAGTTGATTCGGTGCACCATGTGGTGTTGGCTGTCCACACCTCGGGCGGGTCAATTGTCGGATCGCTGACATCCCAGGCGT
>CAWKZT010000143.1:0-4470 GCA_963854565.1 Acidimicrobiia bacterium | reverse complement strand
TCTGCGGCCAACTCTGCGGACTGCGTTAGTAGTTGTTCGCCAACCGATACGTGACTATCAGACCCCGAACGGCGGTGAAACAGCCGCGGCATATGTACGCCATCATGGGACCGCGTCTCCACGTGGGCAACCACAATTTCTGTGCCGAGACCAGCACCCAAATTGAAAGCAACTTCTTGCGCGGCCCGCGACCCAGGAGTGCCAGCCACGGGCACCAAAGCACGCGTGAAGGCCCCCGGCAATGGCCGCTCAAGATTGCGGCCACGGCGCACTACAACAACCGGAATTGGGGCTTCGGATAAGACCTCGTCAACGAACGACGAAATAATCTGTCCGTCCGCGACATCGGAGGCACCTATACCAATCACCCCAAAGCCAAGATGACTCTCCGCCACAATGACTGATACGGGATCAGAATTCTTCACCTGACGGTGCTCGACATCACGACCGTGCAAAACATTACGGAGCGGTCCGACATCAACATCGAGGTCGACACCGTCCTCGCTCACGGTCAAGATCGTCGCCCCCGCTTCGGCGGGCCATGCAAAATGTAACAGCTGAGCCGCAGCTATCGACGCCGGATGACCTCGACTAGGAATAAGCAGCCGGGTGTTCTTCACAACCAGATTCCGACTCAGTGCTTCCTCGCGCCCCAACCGTTTGAGCTCTTCGGGACTGCCATGGAATCCCCGAACAATCACCCGCAGCGACAAGGACGCAAATATTGATGTAACGACCGGCACCAACACAATCACGGTGAAAGCAGTCTTCGAAAATACTCCCAACGACAGACCCACCGTGCCAATAACCACCTCGAGTGCACCACGAGCGTTAAGTCCCGCACCAAGAGCCAGACCGGCCCGGTGGCCACGACCTGCCAGACGGGCACCGCCATAGGCGCCCACGAACTTCGCACCGATCGCCACGCCGATAATTCCGGCGGTCCACGCCAGTGCCTCAGAATCGTTGAGCGTGCGTAGATCAAGCCGCAAACCTGCCGTGGCGAAGAACAGTGGCGCGAACAGTGCCGCGGTAAGCGACTCAATGTGATGGATGACTTCGTCTTGTTGAAAGCGCGACCGCACCAGCACCAAGCCCGCGATAAACGCTCCCAGCACCGCCTCGACACCCAGGTACTGAGTCACAACACCAAAGCCCAGGACCACAATCATGCACACCGACAACGCGCCACTGATGTTGTGACCATCGCGACGGACCCGCTTGAGCGCCCAATCCACACCACGTTGTCCAACGGTCAGCGCCAAACCAATGAACAGCGCCAGACCACCGACAGTGGCAGCAATCCCGCTGACACTGACCTGGCCCGACGTAGCAATACCGGTGAAAATACCGAGCATGATCCAGCCAATGAGATCGTTGGCCATGCCCACCGCGACAGTGATTTGACCAAAGTCGCGGCGCATGAGTCCCATCTCGGACAAGATCTTGGCCACCACAGCCAACGCGGACACGCTCAAAGCAGTCGCAATAAACAGCGCAAACGCCAACTTGGTGGTGTCGTCACCCACAAAGATCGACTCGGGCAACTGATAAGCCAAAAACAGACCGGCAACAAACGGCACAATAAGGCTGCCCGCACTCACCCACGCGACGGGCTTACCCAACTTGGCGATCAAACTCAGATCGGTCTCAAAACCGGTGACGACAAGCAGCAACAAAATGCCGATCCAGCTCACGGCCAACAATGCCGCCGACTGAGTGACGCTTTCCGGCAAGAACCAATCGAATCCGCTGGGCCATACTTGACCAAACACCGACGGGCCTAGGACTAGTCCGGCCATAAGTTCGCCAATTACTGATGGCAGACCCAGCTTTCGAAACCCGAAACCAAATGTTCGGGCCAAGCTCACCAAGACAAACAACTGCACCCAAAACACCAGAAGTTCGTGCTCACCCAGAGAAGTCAGGCGTTCGCCGGTGGTCGCGGCGCCTTCGGTTAATGCAGCAAGTAGCACTTAGGCGTCCAAATCAAATTCGGCAACAAGGGGGCAATGGTCAGAAGGCTTATCGCCCTTGCGGGCGTTACGGTCGACGATGACAAGACCCGTGCGATCGGCCAGTGTCTGCGTCGCCAAGATGAGATCGATGCGGATGCCCTGTCGTTTGTAGAAACGGCCGGCTTGATAGTCGTAGTAGGTGTACAGGCCATCGTCGTCGGGAAAGCGTTGACGGAAAACATCGATAAGGCCCCAATCGACGACATCTTGCAAAGCAGCACGTTCACGAGGCGTGATATGGGTCCCTCCTTCGAAGTGCTTAAGATCCCAAACATCACGATCTTCGGGGGCCACGTTGTAGTCGCCCAGCACCGCTACCTGCTGCGACGGATCACACGCAGTATCAAGGTGCTTTCGCAACCGTCCAAACCAATCGAGCTTGTAGTGGTAATGATCGTGATCGACCTCGCGGCCATTTGGAATGTAGGCACTAGCCACCCGGACACCATCACAGGTGGCCCAACAAATGCGTGCGTCCTGATCGGGTTCGCCACCATCGTCAAAATCGATCGCCGGATCCTCGAGCCCCACCTTCGACAAGATCGCCACACCATTCCACCGACCTTCACCATGGTGAAAGGACTCGTACCCAAGAGCCTGAAAAGCCAGAGCCGGGAAGGCCTCGTTTTTCATCTTGGTCTCTTGCATACACAACACGTCAGGTTGGGTAAGCGCCAACCATTCCTCGACACGAGGCATCCGAGCATTCAGAGAATTTACGTTCCAGGTAGCGATACGCATTGTCGGCACAATAGCGGGCCAACGCCATGACTTTCGCCCGAACTACACGGAACCTGTCTAACCCGAGTGGCCACACACCGTATGGACACCTCCAAGATGGGACTACTGAACTCCCTGCTGGCGCCCGGCCATTACGAGAACGTGGCCACCCCATTGACGGGGAGCATCATTGAGTAAACCGATGTGGTCGCCGTAATAAACAACCGATTGCGTTTGAGCCCGCCAAAGCACACGTTCGACACCACCTCTGGTACATAGATTTTGCCCAAGAGCGTGCCATCGGGGTCGAGACAGTGCACGCCATCACCCGCACTAGTCCAAATATTGCCCGCGGTATCCAGACGAAATCCATCGAATGTGCCCTGCGTGCTTTCGGCCAGGAGGTCGCCGCCCGTCAACGAGTTGTCGGGAGCTACGTCGAAGCGGTGAATTGCCTTGCGGCCACCGTGGGCCGGGCCAGCCGAATCGACGATGTACAAGATGGACTCGTCAGCGGAAAAGGCCAGGCCATTGGGCCGAGGCAACGCATCGGTAACCATGGTGACCGATCCGTCGGTATCGATCCGATACACGCTTTCGGTTCCGATCTCGCTATCGGCCTTGAAACCCTCGTAGTCCGATTGGATCCCGTAGCTCGGGTCCGTGAACCACACCGAGTTGTCAGATTTGACTACCAGGTCGTTGGGCGAATTAAGGCGCTTGCCGTTCCAGTGGCTGGCGAGCACCGTGCGGGACCCATCGTGCTCGGTGCGAACCACGCTGCGACTGCCATGCTCACACGACACCAATCGCCCCTGGCGGTCGACCGTATTTCCGTTGGCGTAAGCATCATCTCCTTCTCGCAGCACACCCGTTACACCCGTGGTCTCATCCCACCGCAGCAAACGATCGTTAGGGATGTCACTCCACACCAAACTACGAAGCGCAGCAAAATAGGCCGGGCCCTCGTTCCATCGAGCACCCGTCCACAGCTTCTCAAGTTCGGCACTGCGACTAAAACAGCTTGCGAACCGAGCATCTACTACTTCGAAATCGGCAATTCCCATGGTCCCATCATGGCCGATTTCCTAGGCAAAGGTGTAGGGGCCCTTGGTCGAACCCGCCACCTGAAGCACATCGGCCTTCGCCCCAACAACAGTGCCCTGATGGTTCATGACCATCATGTCCATGGTTGAACCATCGGCGGGTCAGACCACTTCTTGAATAACTCCCACAGTTAGCCCCAGGTCAATCCGGTTGCCGCGGCGAGGTCCACCAGAGCCTGCGCTTCAGAGGTGACCTTGATCGTGGTCATGCCCATGGCCCGAGCCGGTTTGAGATTCATGCCAAGGTCGTCGAGAAAGATGCACTCGGTCGGATCGACACCTAAGGCCTCGTAGGCCATTTCATAAAAACGGGGATCGGGTTTACGTACTCCCGTTTTGGCCGACTCGACCACAAAATCGAATATGTCGTGTAATTCGGCAACGGCAGTGGCAAATCCATCCACCTCGTCGCTATCTACGATTGCCTTAAAATTGTTGGTGAGCAACGCCGTCTTAAAGTTGGCCGCACACACCTTGAGCGCACTAACCATCGCGGGTCGCACCTCGACATTAAGGCACGCCAGCACGTCGTGTCCGTCGATTTCGTGGCCCATGGCACGCGCTTCAGCATCGAACACTTCGACGAAACCTGGCTGATCGAGTTCCCCCCGCTCGAACTGCGCCCA
>CAWKZT010000142.1:0-4508 GCA_963854565.1 Acidimicrobiia bacterium | reverse complement strand
TCTCGACCATCTGCATCGTGAGCCACTAGGCAACTCAACGAAGGCATCTGCGATGCCACAAGCTGCAGATCTAACTCGACCAGTTCAAAGGCCCGCGGTTCAGACAACACATCCGGAATGCGTCGGGCCGAAAGCATGGGCGTACCGGGGGAAACTATGTCGGCGCTTGCTACGGCGGTGGGGGTTTGCGCACCGCGGTCGTCGCTAATGCTAAACGCCAAGAATGCGGCGGCTATGAGGATGGCTGGGAGGAGGAGACGACGCATGAAATTCAAATCTTAGGCCGTACTCCGGACATGTACCTCGCAGGCAACAAGTTCGTCCTGAATTCAGGCCACCGAGGCACCGTGAACAGGGCTAGGGTCAAACGCACTGCTCGCCAAATTGGCCTTCACCCCCTGGAGAACCGTGGAAATTGTAGCCGCCTTGTTCATCGAGAACATCGACATGCGTCAAGCCGCCGGACCATCGACCCGTATCGATCTAACTGGCGTCCATTTCTCGCTGGCTGCGCCCAGCGAGTTTCCCGTTACATTGACGCCGCACCTCGTTGTCCTTGCGCATTGCGCGGAAAATAGCGACGGCTTTGGCGCCTTGGAAGTGGTGTTCGAACGCCAGGTCGACGGCGAGGCTGTCGAAGTTGCTAAGAGCACCCAACCGGTTCAGATTGAACCAGGTAAATTCACTCGCCAACTCGTTCAGGCCCAACTTCCCTTCGACGAACCCGGCACAGTTGTTGCACACTGCCGGCTCGCCGGCGGACCCGTCACCACGGTTCCGTACACCGTCTTGGCTTATGTGCCGGGTGCTGCCGTTGCCCAAGACAACATCTCCTCGTAACCACATTTTCCATGCAAAGCAGCCACCCAAACCGCAGTACTCAGCCAATGAACAGCAGAAAGCCATTTCAGCTATGAGCCCCGAAATCGAACTCCGCGCCATTAATGTCATCCGTGGGTTGGCGATGGATGCACCACATAAAGCGTCGTCGGGCCACCAAGGAACAGCCATGGCGCTCGCTCCGTTGGCCCACGTCTTGTACACCCGCATCATGAACTACGACGCCTCGAGTCCCAGCTGGGCCGATCGCGACCGCTTCGTTCTTAGCCCTGGTCATGCGTCGATTCTCCAGTACGCGATGTTGCACCTGACCGGGTTCGGGCTTTCCCTCGACGACCTTAAGGAATTTCGTCAGTGGGGCAGCGCTACACCCGGACATCCCGAGGCGGGCCACACCGCAGGAGTTGAGACCACTACGGGTCCTCTGGGCCAGGGCATCGCTACTGCAGTTGGTATGGCCCTTTCGGAACGCTGGATGCGTGCCCGTTTTGGTGAGGACCTCACTAGCCATTACACCTACGCCATTTGTGGTGATGGCGACCTCTCTGAAGGACTAAGTCACGAAGCGGCCTCCTTCGCTGGAATCCAGGGTTTGGGTCGTCTTATTTGTATTTATGATGACAATCACATATCGATCGATGGACCGACCGAGATTGCCCTGAACGACGATGCTGCCAAGCGCTTCGAGGCCTATGGCTGGCATGTTGAAGATCTGGGAGAGTTGTCCGAGGACCTCGATGCGTTGGAGGCCGCCATCAACCGGGCTAAAGATGTCACCGAACAACCCACGATGCTCATTGTTCGTTCCCACATTGGTTACCCGTCTCCTTCCCATACCGACGACCCTCATGCGCATGGCTACGTCTTCAAAGACGATCAAATAGCCGAGGCCAAGGCCGCTATGGACATGCCTAACGAGTCCTTCTATGTGCCCGACGATGTGCTCGCTTTCTACCGCACTGCTGGCGAGCGCGGCGTCAAGGCCAAGGATGATTGGTCTAACCGCCTCGCCGAGTCGTCGATCGACCAGGCGAGTTTCCAGGCGTGTGTAACAGGCACTACCTCCGAAGATTGGGTTAACGCTCTACCGGTCTATGACGCGGACTCTGCTATTGCTACACGTAATGCTTCCAAGGGCGCCCTCCAAGCCCTCGCAACAGGCCTTACCGGTCTCATTGCTGGCGCCGCCGATCTCACCGGCAATACCGGTGTCGCATTGTCGAGTGACGAATTTCCGCTGAACATCGAGAACCCCGATGGCCGCCAGTTGTACTACGGCATCCGCGAACATGCCATGGGCGCCGTTATGAACGGTATTGCCCAACACGGTGGTCTTCTTCCGGTTGGTGGAACGTTCCTGGTATTCAGTGACTACATGCGACCCGCCGTGCGCATGGCGGCCCTGATGGGGTCAAAGGTTGTCTATTCCTGGACCCACGACAGCGTCGGTGTCGGCGAAGATGGGCCTACCCACCAGCCGATCGAACAGATAGCCGCATTACGCGCAATTCCTGGGCTTCAGGTTATTCGTCCCGCCGATGGCTATGAGACCAACGCGGCATGGCGCATGGCAATGGACACGGATGGGCCTACCGCGCTAATCCTCACCCGCCAGAACGTACCCACACTGGCGGGGTCCGAGGTCTATGAAGATGTTGCCCGAGGTGGTTATGTCTTAGTAGCCGCCGACAACCCCGACGTCGTACTTGTCGGTACCGGCTCGGAGGTTCAGCATTGTGTTGCTGCTGCGCACAGTCTCGCATCGGAAGGTCTGGCGGTTCAGGTGGTCAGCTTGCCATGTTGGTCCCGCTTCGACAGCCAGGATAAAGCCTACCGCGATCACGTGTTACCCGCCGGAGTTCCCACCGTCTCTATCGAGGCCGGGGTCACGATGGGCTGGCGTGCCTACGCCGATGTAACCATTGGCATCGATCGCTTCGGGGCCTCCGCACCTGGTGACACCGTGATGACTAAGTTCGGTATTACCGCCGACAACCTCGCTCAAACCGCACGTAATCTTCTGGCTAACTGAAAGACGCTCTTATGACGCTTCTGCATGATCTCTACAACCACAACCGCCAAAGCCCGTGGCTCGATAACTTGCGTCGCAGTTGGGTTAGCGGTGGCGAACTTCAGCAATGGGTTGATGACGGTGTCCGTGGTATCACCTCAAATCCTTCGATCTTCCAAAAGGCGATCGAAGGCGCGGCAGATTACGACGAACAATTTCGTACCTCAATCGCCGCCGGCAAAACCATCGAGGAGTCCTACTGGGACCTTGTGGTGACCGATATCGAGTCTGCACTGGCATTACTTCGCCCGGTTTACGACGAGTCCGAGTACCTCGATGGCTACGTGTCCGTTGAAGTGGCCCCTAGCCTGGCCCGCCAGACCGAAGGCACTATGACCGCAGCACGCCAGCTCTGGGACCGAATCAACGAACCCAATCTCTATGTAAAGATTCCTGGCACCGTCGAAGGTTTACCGGCGATCGAGCACATGCTGGCCGAGAAGCGCAGCATTAACGTCACCTTGTTGTTCTCGCTTTCTCGCTACCGCGAAGTTATGGAGGCCTACCTCAGTGGGCTCGAGCGGGCCGAGGGTGATCTGTCGCAGGTTTCCAGCGTTGCCTCGTTCTTTATTTCCCGAGTTGATGTAGCTGTCGACGCCGAACTCGACGCCATTGGCAGCCCCGAGGCAATGGAACTGCGCGGCAAAGTCGCGGTAGCAAATGCTGTCCTGGCGTACGAGGCCTTTCGGGCAACCTTCCAGGGCCGGCGCTGGGATGCTCTGGTGGCGCGGGGAGCGAAGTGTCAACGTCCTCTGTGGGCGTCGACGTCCACCAAGGACCCGTCGTTCCCCGACACTCTGTATGTCGATGCGCTTATAGGTCCTCACACCGTCAACACGATTCCCGATTCCACGCTTGAGGCATTTGTCGACCACGGAACCGTCAGCCGCACCATCGATGACGATGTTGCGGGTGCTCACGCAGTGATCGACGGTCTCGCCGCGTTGGGAATTGATCTCGAGGCAATCACCGACGACCTCGAAGCCGTAGGCGTAGCGTCGTTCGAGGGAAGCTTCGACACCTTGTTGGATTCTTTAACCGCCAAGGCCGCCACCTTCTAGCAGAACTTGTTAAATGTTCGGCGGTGAGTTGCAATTGTAAACTCACTCCTTCTACCGTGGCCACATGGTTACCGAAGTGTCCGCTCCCGACTGTTCAATTCAGCGCACGTTAGATGAGATTGGTGATCGGTGGACCTTCCTTGTGCTTCGCGATCTCTTCCGAGGCCAACGCAAATTCGGCGAACTACAAACCGACCTTGGCATAGCGCGAAACCTCCTCACTGCCCGGCTCAACAAACTTGTCGACAACGACATCGTGGCCAAAGTCGCGTACCAGGACCGTCCCATGCGATACGAGTACCGACTTACCAGCAAGGGTCGCGACCTCTCCCCGGCCCTTATTGCACTCATGCACTGGGGCGACCATTGGTGCGCCGGAGACCTGCCCCCCACCGTTCTCGTACATCGTGATTGCGGAGCCACCCTTGATCTAACCGTCACCTGCCCTTCTTGCGACAGCTCGATTGCCGCCGCCGACATCGGTAGTACACCCGGGCCAGGGGTCCATAACCCAGAGAAGACCACACCATGACCGA
>CAWKZT010000141.1:0-4514 GCA_963854565.1 Acidimicrobiia bacterium | reverse complement strand
TCGAGGCTCCCGAGACCTATCGAGGGATCAAACAACAGCCGGTTACTGGCCAATCGTTTGCCACGGTCCTCGAATCGGCCGATGCCGCGGCCACCAATACGCTGCAAATTTTTGAGATGTCCGGAAGTCGAGCCGTGGTATCTGGAGATTGGAAGGCCGTCTGCAAGCATGACCAAGGGGCCGACTATGACACCGAGCCATGGGAGCTTTACAACCTTGTGGCTGACCCGTCGGAATGTAACGACCTGGCCGACGACGAACCTGATCGACTGGTCGATCTGATCGAAGTCTGGTGGCAAGAAGCCGAACGCCATGGTGTGTTGCCGTTGGATGATCGGTCATTCGGATTATTTGGGGCCCGGTTTCGGGATGGTTCGCCGCATCCGGTCAACAAGCGCTACGAATACCGGCCGCCCATGCTGCCAATCCCCGCCCAAGCCGCCGCCCAGGTGGGGGGCCGCAACTTCGATTTTGTTGCAACGGTTGACTATGTCGCGGGCGACGAAGGGGTGCTGTGGTCGGTGGGAACCGAGAACTCTGGTATCTCGATATTCGTTCAGGACGGGCGATTAGTGTTGGACTACAACGCCTTCGATAATCACTCGATCATTGAGTCCGAAGCCACAATCCCCGAAGGGGAAGGCGAGCTTGTTGTGCGCTTCCGTCGCGGTGATGCCATGACCGGTTCTGCCGAAGTGTTTATTGATGGTCAACCATCCGGTTCAACGGAGTTGGACCTGTATATGCGGATGGTTTCCTCGGTGGGCACGAGCATTGGCTATGACCATGGATCACCCATTTCGCTACGTTACGAAGCGCCGTTTGCTTATACGGGTATTCTCGAAAAGGTTGTAATCCAGCTGATTTCGAGGCAGTCAGCTGAGGCCAGCATCGAAGAGGCTCAGGCCCGAGCCGAAATGTCGAGGCAATAGGCCATGAGTAGCACGAGAAAAGTTCGCACCATAAGTGGTACAGCTGAACAGATATGGGAGGTGCTTGGTAAATTCGACGGCATCAGTCAGTGGGCTCCCAACGTGGACCATTCATGTCTGCTCACCGTGCAGTCATCGCAAGCAGGAACGGTCCGTCGCATTCAGACCGGTTCACTGACGGTGGTGGAGGAAGTCACCGAGTGGGAACCCAACCAACGCCTTGCTTACACGATCGGTGGCCTGCCGCCCGGGGTTCAATTCGTGGGGAACACCTGGACTATCGAACCAATCGGTGACCAATCGAAGGTGACCTTGACCACGATCATTGAGCCCGGGCCGAAGCCAGCGCACAAACTGGTGGCCAAGGCGATCAGCCGAAAGCTGGCTGGGGCCAGCGATCAGATGCTCGACGGCCTAAGCGCCGCAGTAGCCCAACGGAGAACGCAGTCATGACCAACCGACCCGACGTAATAATCATCATGACTGATGAGGAGCGTGCTGCGCCCCCCTATGAGTCCGACGCCATTACTCAGTGGCGCGACGACCGACTTACTGGACGCAAGTGGTTTGACGAGAATGCCGTCACGTTCAACCGGCACTACACCGGTTCGTTGGCGTGTGTGCCGAGCCGTCCCACAATTTTTACTGGTCACTATCCAGACCTCCACGGCGTAACCCAGACCGATGGCCTCGGCAAGGTGGCTAACGATTCTCGGCTGCGGTGGTTACCTGAGGGCGAGGTGCCGACGCTTGGCCACTGGTTCCGGGCGGCCGGGTACGACACGCACTACGACGGCAAATGGCATATCTCTCATGCCGATGTGATGGATTCGGCCACCGGGTTACCGTTAGCAACGAACGATGCCCATGGCGTGATTGATCACGATGCAGTACAGAAATATCTCGACGCTGATCCGCTCGATGTCTACGGATTCTCGGGCTGGGTTGGACCCGAACCGCATGGAGCCCCGCTGGCTAATGCTGGTGTTCGCCGTGATCCGCTGATTGCCGATCGAGTATCGGCGTGGCTGCAAGATCGGTATGAACGTCGCCGTGCTGGCGACGCCGAAGCACTCAAACCGTTCTTGTTGGTGGCCAGCTTTGTGAACCCGCATGACATTGTGCTGTGGCCGTTGTGGGCCCGCAAAGGCCTGCCGTTTGGTGATGTTGAGGGTGTTGCTTCTCCTAATACCCCGCCCAGGGTTGCGGCTCCGCCTACGGCCGACGAAGATCTTTCGACGAAGCCCGCCGCGCAGATTGCGTATCGGGCGTCATATCCCACGGCTTATGGGCCACCTATTGCCGTCAACAGGGCCTACAAAAAACGTGCGCAGGAGTACCGCGACCTTTACTACCGGCTGCATGCCGAGGTAGATGGTCCGCTGGACCAGGTTCGTCGGGCCGTCACCGATGGCGGATCAGATAACGCCGTCATTGTTCGCACCTCTGACCATGGTGATCTGCTCGGTGCTCACGGTGGGCTGCACCAAAAGTGGTTCAACCTTTACGACGAGGCCACGCGGGTGCCGTTCGCGATTGCGCGCGTCGGGGCCGATGCAAAGTCCATGGCGGTAAATGATGCGCCAACCTCTCACGTCGACATCGTGCCGACGCTTCTCGGCGCAGCGGGTATCGACGAGGTAGCAGTTGCCGAAATTTTGCGGAAGTCCTTCACCGAAGTGCACCCGCTACCGGGTCGAAACCTCATGCCTATTGTCGATGGCGAGAAGCCTGCCGATGCCGATCGTCGGGTCTATCTCATGACCAGGGACAACATGCTCGAGGGTGACTCTGGCGCATCTGGGGTGGCCCGCCGTCTCGGTAAGACCAACAACCCGCCCGCGCCATTGCGTATTCAGGTCCCAGCCCATGTTGGTTCCAACTTTGAAGGTTTGGTTGCGCAGGCAAAGCACCCCAGCGGCCCGATGCATCTCTGGAAACTCGTGCGAACATTCGACGATCCGGCCACGTGGACCGAACCCGGTGAACGACATCTGGCCGCCAACGGTCTGGGTGGCCCGGTTTACCGAACCGCGCCGCTGCCTGATCAGTGGGAGCTTTATGACCTGACCGACGATGCCATCGAAACCGACAATCGCGCCACCGATTCCGCCTATGTCGAGGTGATGAACGTGCTTAAAAAGATGCTCAAGGAAGAGCGATCCCGGGCTGTGCCGGAGCGCAACAACCCGTGGCCGTACGTAAAACGTAAAGGCTCCAAATGTGCGACGGCGGGCAAGAAGGTTCCCTCCGTACGACCTCCTGTGCGGGTCCTGCGCAAAGCCATCCAATGGTTGGGAATGCATCCCGCGGATGAACAGCCGCAATCTTTCGACCTCGCGGGCCATCGAGCGCTCATTGTCTGCACCAACCATGGTGTGCTCGACATTGGCAAGCCCACCGGCGTATTCGCCAGTGAGATGACGGTTCCGTACTATGCGTTCCTGGACGCGGGCATGAACGTCGATTTGGCAAGTCCTCTGGGTGGCGTGATCCCGGTCGACCCCAAATCTTTGAAGCCGGTGATTCGCACCGACGAGGACGACCGGTTCCTGGCCGACGACGACTTTCGCTCTCAGGTAAACGCGTCGTTAGCCATCAGTGACCTGGACATGGAGGACTACGACATTGTGTTCCTAGCCGGCGGTTGGGGAGCAGCATTTGACTTCGGATTCTCCGATGCCTTGGCCGACCAAATGACCGCAGCCAATGGACTCGACAAAGTTATCGGCGGGGTCTGTCACGGGCCGCTCGGTTTGCGCAACGCGAAGGCGGCCGACGGCTCGCCTCTCGTAGCGGGTCGACGCATGACCGCGGTAACCGACAAGCAGGTAACCGAATTGGGTATTGGTTCGACGCCTCATCATCCCGAGACGGAGTTGCGGAACATGGGCGCCGAGTTCGAAAGCGAGACAAAGTTCCGTGATCCTCTGGCCAATCACTGGGTCATCGACGGCAATCTTGTTACCGGACAGAATCAGAACGCAGGTCCGATGGTTGCCCGAGAAATGATGAGACTTCTGGTCGAACGACTCGACGCTTAGCCGCCAACCGCATGGCAAGAATCGTGGGGCGACCGAACTTCGGGCCGACAAAGTTCACTAGTTGCTGATTACGGCCTGAAGTTCGGCAACCGGAAGATTTAGGGAGGGACTGGCCAACGCTATGGTCCCAATAGTTCCGGTCTGATTGATCAAACCAGTGACCACGTAGGTGAGTTGCCAGTCGACTTCCGCCGTGACCGTGAAGGTTCCCGCAGGGGTGATGCTCGATGGGTAGTCGTAGGTGTAGGTGCAATCGGAAGCGTCGTCAGATAGCGAACGATTCCATACCAGGGCTGGACCGACACAGTTAATCGTTTGCCCACCACCAGGAGCGGCATGATCGCCCGGGTTAAAGCGAAGCTGCAAGGGTTCGGCCGTAACGGTCACGTGCAAATTCCACTGTGTGCTCGATGCGGTGGACCGTTGCGTGGTCCAGTTGCCGGCGTCCACCCAGAACCAGGTAGAGATGCCCACCACCGCACCAGGATCAAGAGGGGGACTGGTGCCGATGGTGAGCCGAGGCGGTTCAACCCGGGCG
>CAWKZT010000140.1:0-4573 GCA_963854565.1 Acidimicrobiia bacterium | reverse complement strand
TGCTCGTGTTCATGGCTGCCTGCGGTGGAGCGTCGGACCAGGAAACACCCTTGACGACCCCGTTGGCAGACGGTGCTGAGCCCGACCAAGGTGAGCAGCAAGCTCGGGACGACCAGGAAGCACCATTGGCAGACGGTGCTGCGCCCGACCAAGGTGAGGAGCAAGCTCGGGACGACGAAGAATCTCAAATGTCATTGGTGGAATGTCCCGGCGGTGAGGAGATGTGCTGGGAATGGGACAGCGATGCCGTCACCACTTCGGATTGTGGTCCGGAAAACGATCACGAGTTCTGCTGGCGGTTCAAGCTGTACAGCCCGTACGTCTCCCTTAACCCCGAAGCTTTGATCTACCGTCCGCTCCATGCAGATGACCGGTCTCGGGCACAACGCCTTGTCGACCTCGGCTGGAACACCACCGTCGACACACCAGCCACCTACTTCGTGACCTCTGACCTGGGCGAGGCTGACCTTGACATCGTTCGTTCTGGCATCCGCGCCGCCGAGGGGTACCTCGGCGCCTATGGGCCAATGCGGGTTTACGTCATAGGGTCCGATGAGGACGCTACCGAACCGGCTATTGCCGACTACTGTGCCTGGGCTTACGACCCCGAGATGCAGGAGAACTGTCGGTCCGATCAGGGAGTCGCCATCTGGGAGATAGCCCACTACCAGGGTTCCAACGCCTTCGCCCAGCACAGCAGGGAAAGGGGCGTGCCCACCCAGGCTTTCGTGATCGGCAACCCAGCCCAATTCGGTGCCGAGGGTTCGAAGATCGCCGCCCACGAGTACGTGCACGTGTACACCGCCGCCCACCAGTTGTACCAAGCCTCCGACGAGTACGGCTTGGATTGGCCGATCTGGTTAGAGGAGGGAGCGGCGGAGTTCTTCGCCCTCTACGTGGCCGAACAGAACGGTTGGTTGTCGTTCGAGGAGCGCATGAGCGAGGCGCTTAACGAAACTCTGGAGCTACGCGCGATGATCCCAAATCTAACCATCGCCGACATCGCAGCGGACCGAGAACGGGTGATTGATTACTGCGGTCTGTGCCATGGAGTGCTCCAGTACGCAACCGGCCAGTGGGCGACAGCTTGGCTGGCCAACAAGACATCTGTCGATGAAGTGTTCCTCGGGTTCTTCCCCCGGGCATACGAGCACGGCGTCGACCAGGCCTTTGAGCTCTCTTTCGGCCTGTCAATCGATGAGTTCATGGTTGAGTTCGAGGACTTCCTTAGCTTGCCCCGCGCTCAGCAGATGGCGATCTTGCCGACACCGTGACCCCTAGTTATTTCGACTGGCCCAAGTGAATCGCCCCGGGGAGCATCAGAGCCTCTAACAAACCCGGAGAGATTCAACCGGACGGCTTGACATCGGTCTGAACTGGCCTATGGGCGGTGTTGACGATCTATTCTGAACTAGATGACCAGACGGCGTGGCCAGTACGAAGCAGACAGCAAATACTACAAAGTTTTCAATAAATATTCGCAAACTGATCACGAGTCTCTCCTGAGTATCTATAGATTATCTAAGTTTGCCGACCCATTTGCAGCTTCCTGCAGCATGAGTTGTTGTCGAAGCTTGCGCACCGTACCAAATGATCGTCTGCCGCTCATGGCCACACCATAGTTACACGTTGCTACGCGCTCAATAAGCGCGCACCGCAAAAAGTAAAGAGACCAGGTCAGCAGCCCTTTTGGCCGCTGACCTGGTCTTTTGTACTGTCGGGACGGAGAGATTTGAACTCTCGACCCCCTGCTCCCAAAGCAGGTGCGCTACCGAGCTGCGCCACGTCCCGTTCTCGTAGACAGGCTACGAAGAACTTATTTTATTGACTACTCGAGAGCAGCCAAAACCTTTTCGATCGCATCTTCTTCTGGCTCGTCGAGGGCGAAGCTCAGTTCGGATACTAGAACACTCTTTGCCTTGGTGAATAGCGATTTCTCGCCCGCAGAAAGGCCTTTCTCGGCATCGCGCAAGGCAAGGTTACGAACAACTTCGGCTACCTGGTAGACGTCGCCGGATTTGAGCTTTTCCTGATGATTCTTGAAACGACGGCTCCAGTTCGACGGCTCGCGCACATCGCGCTTCTTGAGCACGTCAAAGAGATCTTCGACATCTTCTTCGCTAATGGGCCAGCGCATGCCGACTTCTTCGGCGTTATCGACCGGTACTGACAACATCATGTCGCCGTGGGCCATGCGGAGAACGAGGTATTCACGTTCCTCGCCGAACAAGGTCTTCTTTTCTTTGCGTTCGACTACCGCCGCACC
Organism: Acidimicrobiia bacterium; assembly: GCA_963854565.1. Classification (GTDB taxonomy): domain Bacteria; phylum Actinomycetota; class Acidimicrobiia; order Acidimicrobiales; family JAHEJN01; genus CAWKZT01. The sequence goes on along the minus strand of CAWKZT010000140.1, from coordinate 2,307 downwards.
ATGATGGGGGTAAACAACGCGATCTCCAGGTTTGAAGGTCAATCCGACTCCTCGTATTGCGACCAAGTATTGCGACCAAATGGCCAAGTTCGGCCTCCTAGGATGCCAAAATTTGTGACGTTTTGCACCTCGATGCCCCGACATCGTGTGCAGCAGGCCGATCGGGGCGCATTGCGACGGTGATCTCAAACCGATTCGGTGTCGACAATGTGAATACGGCGCCGAATTTGCGGGCAATTGTTCATGATGGCCGCGAACACAGCCTCCGGGACTAGGTCGGTGAGGGTGGCAACAGTTTCGGCCGGATCGGGCCATACCCGCAACATCCACCGTGCGTACATGCCCGGATCCATCCACTCGAACAGTTCTCGACAGGCATCGTCGCTCATTGAGTCGATGGCTCTTTGGTGAACGAGCACCCATGGCGGGTCGTTGTCCGAGGGGCCGGTAGGAGCGCGGCAGGCGCTTGCCGTCGCCTCGGTGAGGGTCTCGTTCATGGCCAGGGCAACGAGTTGATCCAACCAGATGAGTTCGTCGAGTAGCGCCACTGGCTCGAGTGGTGGTGCAGTCGGTAAAGCGAAGGCGCGGCGTAAAGCGTCGCTTATTAGATGATCGGCGACGACATTGGTAACAAGAGAACCGTCCTCATGGATTGCTATGCAGACTTCACCGCCTGATCTCGTGCATAGATGAACCGTACGGACACCAGCAATGGGAAATACCGAGGCAATCGCAGACCACTCGGTTGGCGCACGAAACCCGAGAACGGCACGCTTGGCATTGTCGAGCGGTCGAGAGATGACAAAACTGGCCGGCCACCCTGTGGTAATTCCTACGAGGGCATGAGCGGGTACTGCCGATGAGCGGGCGAGCTCCGCGGCCAAGGTGGCGAGGGGAGGGCGTGAGGGTGAAAGGTGAGTAGTGGGCATGGCTGCTCCGAACGAAGACCACCGAGGTGGCGCTTAGTGAGCGGCCTTCAGGGAGCCACGACCCATGTATCTGATATTGCCAAGGGGGTGTGACAATGCCGGGGTGTAACTAATTAACCGGGTCGGTCCGAGACACAATCCGCACGTTGTACATCGTGGGCCAGAGCTTGCCGGTCAGCCAGAACGTTTCGGTGACTGGGTCAAAAGCTATGCCATTTAGTACGGCGTTGGCGTCATCACGATCAGCGGCGCGCACAAGGGCACTAGCGTCTACGGTGCCGACGACCTCGCCCGTAGATGGCTCGATGACAATGATCGTTGAGGACTTCCATACGTTGGCTACGACTTGCCCGTTGACGCACTCAAGTTCATTTATTTGGGTGACCAGATCGCCGTCGAGTGTCACCTCGACCGACCCCAAGATGGCAAACGAGTTGGGATCACGAAATGTTAGCGTCGCGGTGCCATTGCTCATGACGAGACGCTGGCCGTCGTAGCAAAGTCCCCACCCCTCGCCTTCATAGGTGAACTCCTCGACGGTGGCAAGCGTTTCGGCATCAAAGACCGTGGCAACTTCAGCGCGGTAACTGAGCAGGATGAGACGATCATCGACCAGGGCCAGACCCTCGCCGAAACGCTCGTCGTCCAGGTCAAGAAACTGCAACTGCTCGCCGGACGCTACATCGGTCCGCCGCAGGGTTGTGTCCCGCCCGGTGCTCTCAAAAAACTGCCCTTCACTCCAGACCAACCCCTGCGTAAATGCGGTTGGATCGTGAGGGGCGGTCTGCAGTATGTCCACGCTCATCGGCTGGTCGGACTGGGTAACGGGGAAGGAGACGGTAAGTAACTCGCCTTCGGGCGTGGCCGTGGGGCCCGATTCGACATTTGGGCTAATAGCCAAGACGGCACCAACCCCCACAACACCAAGTAGCGCCAACGCCAAAAAGGCACCGATCCGTCTATTCATGTTGCGGCCGATGTTGCACCATGTCACCCTAATACGTCCAAATCGGTGACGGTCTGCAACGAGGCAGCGACCCGCTCAGGTTCGTAAACTCCGACACTTTCACCGCGCCCGAGCTAGAAACTGCCGCCTAAGCTTCGACTATGGGACCGGTTTGGTTGATGCGATTGCGCGAGCGGTTTGGTTGGACACCCCAACTTGATTCGCACCAATTGATCATGGCCGCGCGCATGACCGCGCTATTGGAGGACTTTGGGCCAGGCAATTTTCGGCGTGAAATGGACCAGGCCATCGACTCCCTCAACGACCGTGGTCTGACAGTCGATCGGTACCTTCAGTGTCATTCGGCTCTACGCGATCTATTGGTCGAACGACTCAATTTGGTTCAGGCCACCAAGCTTGCTGCGGCCGAAG
>CAWKZT010000139.1:0-4575 GCA_963854565.1 Acidimicrobiia bacterium | reverse complement strand
GCGACCTCACGCCGGTGCAGTCCCGATGGGAAGTCTCTGAGGGGCTGTTCGCCTTCGGCGGGTTTATAAATGGCCTGGGCAGGAGTTTCGCTACCGACTTGTAAGTCACATAAGAACGTGGCATTGCTGCTCCACGGCATCCGTCCAAGGAGTTCGAGTTCCGCGGTCTCGACGAGCTTTAGGCCATCTTCAATCGACAGCGGTGCACGTTCTCTAAATGGAGACGATGAATCGTCGGGATCAGTCATCTAGTTGTAGCAAGAGCACCAGTCGGCGCTGTTCAGGGGTGCACCGCAAAATGGACACGGAGGGCGACCGGCCGAGGCGAGATGTTGAACACAGCGAATAAAGGCTGCTACTTGGGCTCGGCTGACCCGGAACTTGGCCTCGGCGGCATCCATGGCCGTTATGTCCTCGACCGTGAGTCCGGGGTCGTTGATCAGAAGATGTTCTTCGGCTCGGATAACGAACTGCTCGGTGTCGGGGTCGTAGCTGACCAGCATCACGTCGACGACCCAATCGGCGACGACGGGTTCGACCAAGGCCATGTCATCGTCAACAGGCGTGTCGCCGTTAGGGAGGGCGTCCAGCAAAACGTCCAACTGGTTGGCGAGTTCGATTACTTGGCCTTTCTCCATACGAAGGCTCATGACTTTACTGTCACCGCTCACCTGAAGGTAAAAAACCCGCTCGCCCCGTGGCCCTACGGTGCCAGCGGCAAAGCGAGTGACATTCTTTATGTCGAAAGAACGAGAAGTCATGCGGGCATGAGTTGCGCTAGATCGCCAGTGGAGTTTTGAGCCAAGACAATTGGACCAGTGGCGGTGTACATGACCACGCTGATCGAGCAGGGGTTAACCACGATGCGTTGAAAGAGGTCGAGGTGGGTGCCCAGTGCGTCGGCGAGGGCAGCCTTGATCGTGTCGGCATGGGACACGGCGACGATGGTCTCGCCGGGGTGAGCCGCTACGAGGTCACGGACTTGGCCGGTCATACGCGTCTGCATTTCGGGAAATGACTCTCCGCCCGGGAATCGGAAACCGGTGGGGTTGCTTTGGACAGTGGCCCATTCGGGCAGTTTGCTTAACTCCGCAAGCTTTCGCCCCGTCCACTTACCAAAGTCGCATTCGACGAGACCCTGGGCGGTTCGGACACGCAGACCCAGTGCCTTGGCAATTGGTGCAGCCGTCTCCTTCGTGCGCTCCATGGGGGAGGCATATATAGCGGCAATCTTTCCGGCCGCAGCGATGCGTTGGCCCGCGACAACGGCCTGTTCCACGCCTTCATCGGCCAGGTGTAAACCCGGGGCTCGTCCGGGCAGGACAGCGCCGGTAGTGGGGGTCTTGCCATGTCGCACAAAGAGCACGGTGGTTGGCTTCGGATGAGACTTCTTCTTAGCGGCCACGTCACCAATCTACCGTGGTGGAGGTCGGAGTCTGTCACCATTGATTTTAAGCTGATGGGGTAAACGCCCGACAGGCTATTAGCCTCTTACCTCGTGAAGAAGCGTTTATCCTTAACCCTCATTCCGTTCATTCTCGTTGTTTCAGCTTGCGCCGGATCAGGTGCACCAAGCGACTACGACGCGGCGGTGCGCGACAACTTCATCGAGGCCTGCACCGCGCAAGGTGAGGCGTCAAATGACCCTGCCGAGCTACCCGCAATTTGTGAATGCAGCTATGAGGGTCTGGTCAACACGGTTCCGTACGACACATTCAAAGAGTTCGATGACAGTCTTCGTGACGACCCCAATACGGCGTTCCCTGAGGCAATCTCCTCAATCTTTGCTAACTGCCTACGCGATTCGCTGTAAGCAACGCCGGTTCGTCCTTAGCTGATTGCTACGGCGGCTTCTTGGTTGGCCCACTTGGGCCAGCGTTTGCGCGAGTTGGCGGCGAGCCGGTTCATTAAGGCGATAGCGGCGGGGTCGTCATCGCCGGGCCGGGTTTCAATGACCCCGTCGGCCATCATGGCCTGAATTATTGCCTGACCAAGTTCGGTGCGCACGATAGTAAGTGTCCAGTCGGTTTCGTTGCCGATACCTCCGGTGGAGATGTCGGCGTGTTCGGCGGCAAAGTCAGGGCAGTAGGTGCAGCCTTCGCGTGTCCATGCGTGGCATTCCTTGAGGTTGATCTCGTGGTAGTCGCCGTTGTTCATCCAGATCTGGAACACGCCCTTGATGTTCATCTTTTTGATGTCCTGGCGTTGGATGTTGTACTTCTGTTCGAAGAGTTCTTCGAACAGTGAGTCGTCGAAGCTCTTGGAGCACAGCAACCCAATGATGAGTTGGATCGGCTTGCTAATTTTGCCAACTCGCCGGTGCCACATGACGGGGGCAACGGAGGTTTGGCAACTCATGCCGACCTGAGCGAGACGCTGAATGCCGCGCTCCTTGGCCTCGTCGATGGCCAACGTGTTGGCGGCGTAGGTGTAGCGACTACCGGCACCTTTGAGAACTTCTTCGCGGTTGGTGGCGAGACCGGGGATGGCCTTCCATCCGCCTCCGTCGCCATCTTCAAGATAGGACGTAAGGGCGCCGTCGACGATGTCGTTTTCTAGGCACCAAATGAGGATGGCTGACACGAGTCCGCCGTCTTGGCCCGTCTCGTACACAAAATCATCACTGGCCTTAACCAGCAGAATGTCACGATAGATGCCAGCGGGTTCGTCGTCGGTGCGAGTACGGCCGTGCAGGTGTTCGTCGGCCACTGATTCCCAATCGCGAAAGCGAGGGCAAGCTCGGGTGCACGACGTGCAGCCCTTTTGGCCATGGCCACAGTCGGTTAGGCCGAGCTCCTCTTCGATATGAAAGGGCTTGTACTGGCCCGGCTCATGTTTGTAACCGATCACATCGTGGGGGCATGCAATGACACAACCGGCGCAACCGGTACACAAACCAGTGTCGATTACTTCTTCGTAAAGCTCTTTCCACTGGTGTGTCCAACGGGGGGCTTTCTTAGCTATGTCGGACATATGGCGATCTTACTACCCGCAGGGTCTAGGAATTGAGCCATCTGCGGAACCGGCCAGTCGGTTTGGCTGCCTCAACCTCGGCGGCTTGCGCGGCCGCGGCCGCTAGTTCTGCTGCTAGCAGGTCGCGTGCGGCTAACTCGTTGGTGACGCGGATGGTTTCGGTTTCGGCAACTAGGCGTTGTTGCTCTGCCAATGCGGCGGCGGCAACGGCGGCTGTTTCGGACTGGCGGGCGGCAGCCTCGGACGTCTGCTGGCGAGCTACGTCGGTGGCTGCCTCGCTCGCTGAAAGCTCGGCAATCTCTCGGCGTTCGATCTGAAATTCAGCCACGGCTTCGGCTCGGGCGGCTCGTTCGCGGGCTTCGGCCAGTGATTGACCAGCCTCGTGGAGGTTTCCTAGTTGGTCGAGTATGCGGTTCCATGCCTCGACCGGCACCAACATCGTGCCCGGTGGAACGGGTGATCCTGCTGCGCCATCGGTGGCGTCTAGGGCGTCGTCTTCGGCGAGATCGGCATCAAAATCGGGGATTTCGGAGGCCAGGTCGGCCGACTTATAAAGGTCGTTCAAGCCAGGTGTCATGGATGCGGCAACCTTGGCGATGGGGCCGGCGGTCTCGACAATCTTGGTGACCGTACGAGCGCCAAACGCGAGCACGCGTAGCGCTTCGGGGTTCGTTAGCAGGGCTGCTAGGTCGGCCTGCGGGTTGTTTTTCTCTTGGCTCACGTGATCGACGGTAGCCGCAAAGGTGCCGGCTAGTTGTTGACGTCGACGACGATGCGGCCTTGGGCCGTGCCATCCATGAATTTGGCGGCCATAGCGACGACGTCGTCGAGGCCAATTTCGGTGATCATGGTGGACAATGCGTCTCGATCGAGATCCGCAGCCAGGCGGTTCCAGGCCTGGTCACGCTGGGCGCTCGGCATGTGGACCGAATCGATACCTTGCAAAGTAATACCCCGCAAAATGAACGGCGCTACCGATCCAGGAAGGTCCATGCTGGCCGCCAAGCCGCACGCCGCAATACACCCGTAAGGCTTTGTTTGGGACAAGAGGTTGGCCAATATGTTGCCTCCGGCCGCGTCTATGGCACCACCCCACGTGGCCCGGGCAACCGGACGGGCTGGCTCGCTTAGCGATGAGCGTTCAACTAACTGCGAAGCGCCGAGAAGGCGTAGGTAGTCACCTTGTTCCTCGACGCGGCCCGTAACGGCATGAACTTCGTAGCCAAGTCCGTTGAGCAAACTGATGGCGACGCTACCGACACCGCCGGATGCGCCGGTAACAGCAATTGGGCCGCTTTCGGGCGTAACGCCGTGGTCTTCCAAGGCAAGGACACAAAGCATGGAGGTGTAGCCAGCGGTACCAATTGCCATTGCGTCTCGGGTGCTGATGGAATCGGGAAGTTTGGTCAAGGTGCTGGCGGGTACACGTGTGCGCGTTGCCAGGCCACCCCAGCGCTTCTCGCCCAAGTCCCAGCCGTTGACGGTCACGCGGTCACCTACCGCGTACGCTTCGTTCTCTGACGACGAAACTGTCCCGGCCAAGTCGACTCCGGGAACCATGGGCCACACGCGCACAACCGGGGATGAGTCCGTGATGGCAAG
>CAWKZT010000138.1:0-4665 GCA_963854565.1 Acidimicrobiia bacterium | reverse complement strand
TCGTTCTGGATCTATATGCCGCTCCTAGGCGTAATGCTGGCCATGTTCATGTTCCTCATGCCCAATCTGAACACCGCTGCGCTTCAGCCAATGGGGGCGGTCGCAGGCACCGCAACCGCACTTACCGGTGCAATCCGTACTGCAGGCGGCGCTCTGCTTGGCGCCATCGTCGATGCTCAGCTCAACGATTCCGTCCTGCCCTTCAGCCTTGCCATCGTGATCTTTATGGCTCTCGCCATCGCCGCCAGTCGATGGGCCGAGCGCGACCAAAACCTTCATGAACCCTCACCGCGTCCTCATAAGTAATAGCGCAACATTTGAGACATGGGCGGGTACGAGGTTTGACAAAACGTCGGTACCAAGGACCGAGGCTGTCGTTCATCCCGCCACCACCCCATCTAGCCTTGTTCAGGCGTAATGAGTTCCGCTTGGCTTGCGACCAGGGACACACCATGGCTGACCCGGGGCGGGAGGCGTCAAAATCTGCCGAGTCTCGCCTCGCCTACGCAGGCAGTGCGAGCTGTCCATAATGACCGCTGCCTCTAGGCGCTGCGTGCCTGCGGTGGCGAAATCGGCCTGGATCTCTCTTGCTCGTTTTTAACGCTTTGTGCCGCGCGCGTAGGTACTGATCTATGTTGGAACGATTGGCTGAAGAGGCTAACCACCAAGGGGCGTTGTGATGAGTGCGAAAGAGACTGACACCGTGTTGATCATCCGGGGAGGCACCGTGATCGACGGATCTGGTTCACCGGGGCGGCGGGCCGATGTTGCCGTCGTCGGCGGGAAGATCTCCGCTATCGGCGAAAACCTGACAGGCGATCGAATTCTCGATGCGCAGGGATGTGTGGTCGCGCCCGGCTTCATCGATATCCACACTCATTACGACGCGCAGATTTTCTGGGACCCTGCACTGAGCCCTTCGTGCTTTCACGGCGTCACGACGGTCGTCGGCGGTAACTGCGGGTTTTCAATCGCTCCGGTGCGTCCGGGTGATCGAGAATTAATGGCAAACACAATGGAGAAGGTCGAAGACATGAACCCGGCCACCCTCCTCGAGGGCGTGCCGTGGGACTTTGAGACGTTCCCCGAGTATCTGGCCTCAGTCGAACGCCATGGCATGATGCTGAACTACAGCGCCTACATCGGACACACCGCTGTCCGGCTCTACGCCATGGGCGACGAAGCCATCGGCCGGCCTGCCACCCAAGACGAAATTGACCTCATGACGGCCATGATTATCGAGGCGATGGAAGCGGGTGCTGTTGGTTTCGCCACCAGTTTTGCCATCACCCATATCGGCGCCGATGGCAGCCCAATCCCAAGCCGATGGGCCGACCGAGCCGAGATCGAGGCATTGTTCGCCGCAGTCGCTACGACGGGGCGCGGCATTATTGGCGTCAACGGCGGCGAGAATCTGTCGCTGCGAGAGAACTATTCACTCCAGAAACAGATCGGCATTCCCTTCACCTATACGGCGGTGCTGACCAATCCCGCAGGTGGACATCTCAAGGCGCTCGAGATCAACCGTCAAGGGTGGGCCGACGGCGCTGAAGTTTGGCCGCAGGTTACGTGTCGACCCTTGAGCTTTTCGATGACTATGGTCGAGCCGTTCACGCTCAACACAAATCCGGTCTTTGCCGAACTTGCAGGTGGGTCCATAAAGGCCCGCCGTGCGGCCTTTGCCGACCCCGACTGGCGGGCTCGTGTCCGCGAAGCATGGAATGCGCCGCGCATGCTCGTGCCGAGGTGGGACACCATGGAAGTCATGATGTCAGGGGCAAACCCCGAACTCGTTGACCGGCGCGTTACAGAATTAGCTGACGAGGCTGGACTCGATCCATTCGACATGCTGATGGAACTGACCCTGGCTGAACCTGATCTCATGCTGCGCATCAAGGTTGTTCTGGCTAACGACGACATCGACGGCATTACCAAGCTCCTACAAGACGAACATACGACCCTCGGCCTCTCCGATGCTGGTGCCCACGTTGGCCAACTATGCGACGCACCACAAGCCACCGACCTGCTCGGCAACTGGGTTCGTGAACGCGGTGTGATGCCGATCGAGACGGCCATCCGCAAACTCACAGGCCAACAGGCCGACCTTATGAGCTTTGAAGACCGCGGTTATCTTCGGCCCGGATATTGGGCCGACATCACGGTCTTCGACCCGGCGACCGTCGATCCTGGGCCGATCCGAAGGGTACGCGACTTTCCCGCAAATGCCGAAAGGCTCACCGCTGACGCTCCGGTGGGCATCAGGCATGTGCTAGTCAACGGCGTTCCTATCCAGTGCGACGGTGTGCCGGTCGACGCAGCCCGCACCTCATTACCAGGTCAACTCGTTCGGCCCGCGCCACGCTCGTAGCGTTCATTACCATTGCTAAATACTCCCCATTGTGAAACCAGAGGTTCAACCATGCATGTCGGAATGTCAGTCATCTTTCAAAATCCGGGCGAGAAGATTCCCGACAGCCAGGTCTACAAACAGGACCTTGCGCTTGCACGACTAGCTGAACCACTCGGCTATGACTCCATTTGGAGCGTCGAGCATCACTTCACCGATTACACGATGTGTCCTGATGTGTTTCAATTTTTGAGCTACATGGCCGGTTGCACCGAGCACATCCAGCTCGGGTCCATGGTGTGCGTTCTTCCCTGGCACGACCCAATCCGAGTCGTCGAAGAAATAGCCATGCTCGACAACCTGTCTGATGGGCGGGTCATCATCGGAATGGGTCGCGGGACCGGCCGCGTCGAGTTTGAGGGATTCCGCGTTGAGATGCCGGAAGCCCGTCAACGCTTCGCTGAGACGGCCGACATGTTGCTCACGGGTCTCGAGCAGGGCTGGGTCGAATATGACGGTGAGTTCGTTCGCCAACCGCGCAAGGACATTCGGCCCCGTCCCAGCAAAAGCTTCCGTGGCCGGGCCTATGCCGCCGCTGTCTCGAGCGAGTCTGCCGAAATTATGGCCAAGATGGGTGTTGGCCTCCTGATCGTTCCCCAGAAACCGTGGTCGGTCGTCCGAGACGAACTCGCGCAATACCGAAGCGTGTTCCGCGATGCGACTGGGGAGGAACCCCCAACCCCGATGGTCGCAGGCTGGACCTATGTCGACGAGTCGGCCGACAAAGCAGAAACCATGGCTCGCGAATACATCGGTGCGTACTGGGACTCCATTGTTGACCACTACGAGTTCGATAAAGACCATCTAAAGAACACCAAGGGCTACGAGTTCCACGGCCAAATGTTCGACCGTCTTAATGAGCCAGGCGGGAAGGATCGGATGACCGACTTCTTCCTCGGTCTACAGGTTTGGGGTACACCCGACCAGGTCAAAGAAAAGGTAATGACCATTCAGGACAACACCTACAACGATGGCTTCATGGCCGTCTTCAGCTATGGCGGCATGCCCATGGCAGATGCTGAAGCAAGCTGTCGACTGTTCGCAAAAGAAGTCATGCCAGAGCTTCAGGCACTGGCACCGGCGTACGACCGGTTAGGGGTTCCCGCATAACGCTGCTGGTCGAATCGATGACCCCCGATGACATAGCACCATGGCGATAGGGCGACGCGTAAATAGGTTCCCTACTTAGCTCGCACCTAGGGCACGATCGATGACATTGCGGGTGATCTGTGAGACCACCGGGTTGACCAGTCCATAGGCCCAGTCGGTGCACCCGGTCGTGAAGACCCAGCCGTCGCCGCGTTCGTAGGTTCCCATAACCGCAGCACCTGCCTCGTAGACATCGCGGTTTGCCTTCGTATCGGCTCCCCCGAGTCGAGCTGCGACCCAGTTGAGTTCGCCCACATAGTCGCCGCTTAAACCGCGAGCAAGCTCATGAGTTTCCCAGAGCTTTGCGGGGGCAGTTCCCAAAATTTCAAAAGTCTCTGGCGTGCCACCGGCGCCTGTTGGCACGGGTCGACCATCCACCAGTGTCATCTCGCAACCGTCGCATTCGTACCCGACGACCATGGGGTCGCTACCAACCACATCACCCTCTTGAAGGTCGAGTCCGGCGAACGCCCAGTGCTCAGGTCGGTGCACCGTGTAGCCACCACCCGCAGGCGCATACGCCATGTTCGCGTAGCCACCACGTGTGAAACTCACACCCGTCATCTGGTTCTCTGGACGGCCTGTGAGCGGGTCGCTCCACATGGTTGATACCGACTGCTCAGCATGGGTGCCCACGACAGGGTCGAGTTCGAAGTCAAACTTGTAGCCGATAACCCGGCTGTCGTCCGCTTCCAGCCGGATCTGCCAGAACGACGTATTGCCCGAGAGGAACACCGCCGCTCCCCCACTGTCGGTCCACGACTCGACGGTGTCACGCATGGACGCCGTCCAGTACTCGTCGTGACCCAAGCTAAGATACAGCTTGTACGGGTCGAGCAGCGTTGGATCGGTCGCTAGGTCAAGGCTTGTCGCATAGTCGAACGTGATCCCCTGTTCTTCGGCCCAAGTAACAAATAGATGCTCCCAATTCGAGTAACCCGCGGCAACGGACCAGACCGAGTGAGTCGAAAAGTGCGCTCGTCGCTCGTCGCGGGGCAATTCAATCGTGTTGGCGGCGCGATATCGGCGGGGATCGTCATTGATCAAGAACCCGGGCGGTAACGGACGCTTCATTGATGATTCGTGGCCGCCAGTGTAAAAACTGGGCG
>CAWKZT010000137.1:0-4729 GCA_963854565.1 Acidimicrobiia bacterium | reverse complement strand
ATGCGCTTGTCCAAATGGCTCGTCGTTCCGCCACCACCGTAATGCCCGGTGAGCCAGCGGTTTGTACCGTCGACATTCATATGGATCACGCCACGTTTGTGGCCGAGATGGCTGCCCTCGATGCTGACGCTCAGCCCGGCACGGGCTACTACCCAGGTGGGCGACGCTGCGAAACCACTTCTGGATTGGTGCTGGCACCATCAACGGCGCTGCATGCCGCGCTCGGTGGCCTGGTTCGACGAGTGGTGATTGGGGCCGACGGTATGGCTGTCGATTTTGGTCGACGCCAGCGTCTTTTGCCCAAGAATCTGCGGGCCTACGTCCAGAACCGCGATAAGCACTGCACCACCAAAGGTTGCTCAATTAGGGGCATGCACTGTCAGATTGATCACATCGACGAGTGGCATCAAGGTGGCGAGACCTCGGTGGCCAATTCCCAGCTCGAATGTGGATTTCACAATCGACTCAAACATCTCGCCAGTCGATCAAGCGAACGCGAAAGTCATCGCGGTCGAAAACGCAAGAGGTGGGGATCGACTCCGATACCTCTTAGTTGTCCTACCCCCTCGTTACTGTCTTGAACATGACAGAACTTCTTTTGGTGTTAGTTGTTGCTTTGCTGGTTGCTGTAGTCGTGGTGGCGGTGTTGATGCAGCGCGTCGTCGAGACAACCATTCGGGTGGCCGATAGCAAGTTGGGTGACGCCACCAAGGCGGCCTCCAGTGAGTTGGCGATGCATAACAGTGCTTTCTCTCAACAGGTCGCATCGATGTCGGGCGAACTCGACAAGGTCAAGGTGGCTATGCAGACCATAGAACGAGAGCGGGCCAATCAACATGGGCAGGTGGTGCAGCATTTGCAGGCGGCGCAATCCACCACGCAACAGTTAAGCGACTCCACCCAGGTATTACGTGAAGCGTTGGCTAGTCCCAAGGCCAGGGGTCAGTGGGGCGAGCGTATGGCCGAGGACGTATTGCAAGCGGCGGGATTTGTCGATGGGGTCAATTACCGAACCCAGAAAGGCATTGCGGGCGGAACGATTCCCGACTTTACGTTTATGTTGCCTCGTGGCGTGCTCATGCACATGGACGTCAAGTTTCCGTTCGTCAACTACATGGCCTATCTCGACGCAACCAGCGATACCGAGCGTGGTCGGGCTAGCACCGAGTTCGTTAAAGATGTTCGCCACCATGTGAAAGCACTCACGAAGCGGGGCTACATCGACCCTCCCCACACGGTGGCGTACGTGCTTATGTTCATACCCAACGAGAGCGTGTATGCGTTCCTGCACGACAACGACGCGCAATTGCTCGACGTGGCATTAGACCAACGGGTGATCCTGTGCTCGCCCTCCACCCTGTTTGCCGTGCTCGGTGTCGTTCGTGCCGCCACGGATGCTTTTGTGTTCGAACGCACGAGCAACGAAATCCTCGAGTGCCTTGGCGAATTCAGTAAACAATGGGATGCGTTCGGCGAGGCCCTCGCCAAGGTCGAACGCAATTTCGAGACCGCCCGCAACAGCTTCGATGACCTCATCGGTCCGCGCCGCCGCATGCTCGAACGCCAGATCGACCGGATCGATCAACTCACTATTCAGTCCGAGCAGCAACCTATGTTGGTCGACGCGTCAGCGGGCGAACCCATCGAAATAAGCGGCGACTCTGCCTAGCTGCGCCCTAGTCTGAACGGGTGAGCAGGTTTTTCTTAACAACACCCATCTACTACGTGAACGATGCACCCCACATTGGGCATACGTACACGACACTCAATGCCGATGCGGTTACGCGCTGGCATCGATTATTAGGTGATGAGGTGATGTTGCTTACCGGTACCGACGAGCATGGTCTTAAGATCCAGCGTTCGGCTGAAGAAAATGGCATTACGCCTCTAGAGCAGGCGGACAACACCAGCCAGCGGTACCGCGAGGCTTGGGATTTGCTCAACGTTGCCAACGACGACTTCATTCGTACCACCGAGCCGCGCCATCACACGGCGGTGAAGCAGCTTCTGCAGCGCGCCTACGACAACGGTTACGTCACAAAGGGCACCTACGAGGGTCTGTACTGTGTGTCGTGCGAGGCCTATTACACCGAAGCCGATTTGGTCGACGACGAATGCTGCCCGATTCACAAGCGACCTGTCGAGCAGATGAAAGAAGACAACTATTTCTTCAAACTTTCTGCGTTCGAAGACCGTTTACGCGAATGGATCGAATCTACGCCCGATGCAATATCGCCCGTCGGGTACCGCAACGAAGCATTAGGTCTCATCAAACAGGGACTCGACGACATCTCTATGACCCGCACTTCGCTCGACTGGGGTGTCGAGGTTCCTTGGGATAGCGACCACGTTTTTTACGTGTGGTACGACGCGCTAATTAACTACGCCACCGCGGTTGGCTACGGAGCGAACGACGAAGAGTTCGCAAAGTGGTGGCCCTCGACCCATCACATGATTGGTAAGGACATTCTTCGATTCCATTGCGTGTATTGGCCGGCCATGTTGATGGCTGCTGGTATCACCGACATCCCCACGTTCCATGTGCATGGGTTCTTACTTGTCGGTGGAGAGAAGATGAGCAAGTCGGCGTTCAACATGATTGCTCCGGCCGATTTGGTCGAGGACTTTGGCGTCGACGGATTTCGTTACGCCTTGTTGCGCGACAACTCCTTTGGTCCCGATGGCGATCTCAGCTGGGAGGGCTTGCTCAATCGCTACAACAGTGACCTGGCCAATACTTTCGGCAACCTGTTGCAGCGGGTAACGACCATCGTGGCGAAGTCGTGCGGTGGCGTTTCACCTGCCCCGGCGACTACAAGCCCGCTTGCCGCTAGCGCGTCGACCGCATTCACCGAAACGGCTCAGGCGTGGGAAAACGTGCAACCGTCGGTAGCGCTCGATGCGACCATGCGTCTGGTGCGCGACACCAACGAATATCTCCAAGAAAACGAACCATGGAAACTCGAACCGGGCGAAGAACTCAACGCCGTTTTGGGTAACGCGCTCGAGGTTCTGCGGATTTCTGCCGTGCTGCTCGCCCCAGCTATCCCCGATTCGGCTCAGGCGGTGTGGGAGCGCATTGGCCTATCGGGTTCGGTGCTCGACCAGCGTTTGCCTGAGGCTGCGGTGTGGGGCGGCTATCCCGGGGGATTGCCAATCGAAAAGGGCGACCCGCTATTCCCACGTATCAAGGGATAGCTCGTGGGTTCGCAATTGCGACTGATCGATAGTCATTGTCACATCGGTAGCCACACCGACGACGATGTCGAAATTATGTTGCAAGCGGCCGCGTCCGAGGGGGTTACCGAGATGGTGCTCGTGGGCACCGATCAGCCAACGTCGCTGGCGGCGCTAGCACTGGCGGCCGACCACTCCGAGTTTAAGGCGAGTATTGGTTTGCACCCCCACGATGCGTCTGAGGGCACGGGATGGATCGAATCGCTCGCGGCCGAGCACGCATTTGTTGCGGTCGGGGAGTGTGGGCTTGACTACCACTACGACCACAGTCCTCGTGATGTCCAGCGCGATGCGTTTGCCGATCAGATTGCAATAGCTCATCGGCAGAAGCTGCCGTTGATCATCCATTCCCGCGAAGCGTGGGACGACACGTTCGCGGTTCTTGATTCGGAGGGGCTTCCCGATCAGACCATTTTTCATTGCTTTACCGGTGGCGAACCCGAGGCCGAGAAAGCCCTGGAACGAGGTGCATTTATTTCCTTCAGCGGGATTGTCACGTTCAAGAACGCGGCCGATGTCCGTGCCGCCGCGGCCCGGTGTCCGCTCGATCGACTGTTGATCGAAACTGATTCTCCCTACCTGGCACCGGTGCCTCATCGGGGTCAGGCCAACCAGCCGGCCTTCTTGCCTGCTGTTGCCCAGGGCGTTGCTGATGCCAAGGACCTCTCGGTTGCCGAGGTTTCTCGTGCCTCGGTAGCTAATGCTGAGTCAATTTTTGGCTCATGGTCGCGGGCTTAACCACAGCCCTTTAGGTTGCATTTGTGTTACAAAGTGCCTATTATCGCGAGTCCCGGAGTAGGGCTTTTGGTGCTGCTCCTTGTCATGTTCGCTATCAGGAGCTCGACCCCTGCGACACTCTGCCGCTCCCGGCCGACTTAAGGTTTCCGTAGCAGTCGCTGCCATTATTGCCGTGGCTTTGGTTGTGGCGTTTCTGCTCGCAAGCTCTAGCAAACCATCGAGTAAGGCATCGTCACTCGAAACCGTGGTCACCCTTGTCGACTCACCATCGGTGCCCGAATCCGAGGTTGCGCCCATACCCGATCCGCAGATCGCTGCTCAGGCCCGTATCGATGAGGCAGTTGCGCGAGCAGAAGTCGACGAGCAAGCTGCTGCCGAATTGACTGCTCGCCGCGAAGCGCTGGCAGGCGGCTCCGCGATCGAGCAGTCCACAAGCGAGGCCGCGGCCGATGCGGCTCGTGAACAATCCGAAGCAGCGCTAGCCCAAGTCGCCCTGCAGGCCGCCGCGGAAGAAGCCGAGCGTCAGCCCGAACTCGACGTCTTAGTCACGCCAACGCCAGTGCCGCAGCCGACTGCTACTCC
The DNA here is from genome assembly GCA_963854565.1 of Acidimicrobiia bacterium. Classification (GTDB taxonomy): domain Bacteria; phylum Actinomycetota; class Acidimicrobiia; order Acidimicrobiales; family JAHEJN01; genus CAWKZT01. The sequence continues at coordinate 172 of CAWKZT010000137.1, read as the reverse complement.
GCAGCCAACCGCAGTCCCGCAGCCGACTGCTACTCCGCAGCCGACTGCAGATCCCACAGGTGGACCGACTGCTACGCAATGGGCCGCTGTTCGTGCGTGTGAGTCGGGCGGGAACTACAGCATTAATACCGGCAACGGCTATTACGGTGCCTACCAGTTTTCGCCCGTAACC
>CAWKZT010000136.1:0-4763 GCA_963854565.1 Acidimicrobiia bacterium | reverse complement strand
GGAAGTAGTTCTGAGCGATGGCGACGTTGTGTTGCTGGGTGGTCTCGAGGACGATCAGCCGGGCTATGACTTGCGGGGTTGCTTCGTGGGCAGCGAAGGCATGATGGGTATTGCTACGCGCGTAGCAGTCCGGCTTACTCCCAACCGTCCCGAAGTTGCGACCCTCTTGATTTCGTTTGCCTCGGTTAGTGATTGCGCGGCCACTGTCGGGGCCATAATTGGTGCCGGAATTATTCCCGCTGCGATCGAAATGATGGACAAAAACTGTGTCGAAGCTGTCGAGCAGTATGTGCATGCCGGCTACCCGCTTGACGCCGCGGCCGTGTTGCTCGTTGAAGTTGATGGTCTGGTCGATGGCGTCGCATTCGAGGCCCAGGCGATCGACGAAATTGCCATGGCGAACGGTGCGTCCGAGGTTCGCACGGCGGCCGATGAAACCGAACGGGCACTCCTGTGGAAGGGCCGTAAGACCGCCTTTGGGGCCATCGCCAATATCGCTCCGGATTACTACTTGCACGACACCGTGGTGCCCCGCGGGGCACTGGTGAGCATCATCGAAACCATCTACGAAATCGTCGACCGTCACGAGTTGTTGGTGCTCAACGTGTTTCATGCTGGTGACGGCAACCTGCACCCACTGCTGGTCTATAACGGTGCTGAACCAGGAATTATGGAGCGGGTTCATGCGGCGGGCGAAGAGATTGTCAATGCCTCACTTGCTCTAGGTGGGACACTGTCGGGAGAACATGGCATTGGCGTCGAGAAGCGCGACTACATGACACGTCTTTTCTCCTCCGCTGACTTGGATCATCAGAACCGATTACGTCAAGCATTTGACCCCTATTGCCGAGCGAACCCCGGCAAGGTTCTCCCTTCTGGGCATACGTGCGCCGATATTCAGAGCCTCGAATCCGTGCCCAAGACGGTGTGGATATGAACGATCAGGTGTCTGAAGCATTTGAGGATTTTGCGGCCAACATTGGTGACCGTGGACCAGTTGCTGTGGTGGGAGGCAAGACGCAGTGGGCGCTGGGCGGCGAATCCTCAGTTGGAACCAAACTCGTCACCGCTCCCATTGGGATTATCAGTTACCAGGCTGAAGAAATGACGGTTCGGGTGGGGGCCGGCACTACTGTCGCCGATCTACATGCGGTGTTGGCCAAGCGTGGGCAACGTACGACATTGCCCGTCCGATCAGGAGGAACGGTCGGCGGTGCACTAATGGTTGGCCACTCGTCAATTCACCGGTGGGGGCGTGGGCATCTGCGGGACGCATTACTGCAAGCCAACTATGTGAGTGCGGACGGTCAAATGGTGAAAGCGGGTGGACCAACAGTAAAGAACGTCAGCGGCTTCGACTTATGCCGAGTGCTGGTTGGTTCCCTTGGCACCCTCGGACTCGTCGGCGAAGTGATTTTGCGCACGGTTCCAATCGCGGCACACGAACAATGGGTCAGCGCAACTGGTGCGCAACCGTGGTTATTGCCGCACCGACTTCTTACGGCGTCGGCCGTTCTTTGGGACGGGACTACGACATGGGTACACCTCGAAGGTCACCCCGGCGACATCGCCTCGGACCATGCTCGTATTGCGGCCGACGGCTTCGCAAAGTGCGACCAGGGTCCAAAAATTCCGGCGCATCGCCGGATGCTACCGCCCGCTGATTTGTCGAAACTCCCAACCAGCGACGTCTTTGTTGCCGAGGTCGGAGTAGGTGTCGTGCACCAGAACGAACCCAGTACACCTCGCGCAGTTTCAGTTGGCGTTCGCAAACTCAACGAACAAATAAAAACCCAATTCGATCCCGTCGGACGGCTTAACCCGGGCCGCGATCCACTCGACAGTTAGGTTCGACGGACGAACTCGACGTAGAATTCGGTGCAGTCCGTGGGTTGATGTAGCCGGGCAATTTCAACGTCGAGAAAATCGAGTTGCACAAGTTTGTTGATTAGATCCCCGAACTCGTCCATTGTGAAACACCACACATGGACGTCCTTGTACTCTCCGGCGCGGGTGAGATCAATGCGCTCGTGAACTTGATCGATGGTGTGGACGGGTTCTAACTCACCGGTGGCTTGTGGTATCCAGGAGATCCCACCATTGCGCTTGCGGGCATAAATACAGTGCTCAGCTACAGCACCAACGCTTGGCCGAATGTCGCCGCGCTCGTGCGCATCAATAACGCGGGCAAGTGATGCTGAAGGCCGTTCAATGTCGAAGCAAAAGCGCTTATCGGGAAGCACCAGTCCCAGTCGCCCTGTCGGGGTTAGAACTGCGCCGAAGTCGTTCAAAAATTGTACGAGGTCAGGTGTGTGTTCGCCTACGTGCGCCGCAATGGCCCAATCGAAGACTGCGGCCCCTACGAGATCAGGCAGTGACTGTCCGGACCAGACGTGATCCACGTCTTCGATGATGTCGAGGTCCACGTCGGTGTCTTTATATTTCTCGCGCAGCGCTGTGTGGTCAAGATGATCCACAATGGTGACATCGAAGCCAGCACGGCGGGGCGCCATCGGCCGAAGGCTGGGCCCAACCTCGAGCACTTTGCCGGGCAGGAAACTGTCAGTTAGTAATCCGCCGCCGAAGAGAGCGTTAAGCCTTGCTTTTCGTTGTTCTTCCGCAGATGGTGGGACAGGCGGAGCGTGGGATCGTGATGGTCGGAGGAGTTGGATGGCTACGTCCGGGACAACTCGGCGAATGGCGCGTTTCCACATGGTTCTAAGCCTAGCTACGCCAGACCGTTGGCTAGTGCTTAGGAGGCGTGGCGGCCCATGGCGGTTTCATTGTTAGACGATTTCTGGACTGTAGACGATGACCAATTTGCGTTGAAATGTGGCCCGTAGTTACCGGTAGTGCGAAGATGGATGAGCCGTAATTATCCATTCATTTAGGAGACCCCATGCGTCTTTCTACCCTCCGTACTACTGATGGCACTCGCGCCGCTCGTGTCGATGGCGACACCTTGGTGTTGCTCGACTACTCCGACGTCAAGGCGTTACTAGAAGCCGATGGTCTCGAAGCGGCCGCTACAGCTACCGGCGAGACTGTGGCGCTGTTCGATGCTGACTTTGCCCCGCTGATTCCGAAGCCAGACAAGACGATTTGTGTAGGGCTCAACTACGCCGATCACATCAAAGAAACCGGGCGCGATAAGCCTGAGGCACCGACGTATTTTGCGAAATACGCCCGAGCGCTGATCGGCGCTTTTGACGACATCGTGCTGCCGGATCCGTCGGTCTCGGTGTCTGTTGACTGGGAGGCAGAACTCACCGTTGTGGTTGGTAAAACATTGCGCAATGCTTCGCCCGAAGAAGCCCTAGCCGCAGTGGCGGGGTACACAATCATGAGCGATATTTCTGTGCGTGATTGGCAGATGCGTACTAGTCAGTTCTTGTCAGGAAAGACCTTTGAGGGCATGACTCCGGTTGGACCATGGATGGTTACCGCAGACAGGTTGGGCGATGGATCTGGTTTGGCAATTCGCACTGAGGTCAACGGAGTAACCAAGCAGGAGTCCAATACCGATCAGTTGGTGTTCAACACCGCGACAATTCTTTCGGATCTCAGCACCATCATGACTTTGGATGTGGGTGACATTGTGGCCACCGGAACTCCTGGTGGTGTTGGCCGGGCTCGCAAACCACCCGAGTTCTTGTTGGACGGCGACGAATTGGTCACCACCATCGAAGGCATCGGCCACTGCAAGAATAAAATCGTCGCCCGCTAGCAACCCCTTACCCTCCGGCTTTCCCCCTAACCGAACTCGAACTGGTAGGCGTGGGTGGGGCCCATGGGCCCCACCCACGCCTACCAGTTCATTCAAACTTGGTTGAACTTGACCAGGGATCGACTGGTAGCAAACATAAAAATTCCGCCAATGACCGACAGCGCAGCCGGTAGATACCAAGCAACGCCAAACCCCCACTTGTCAACCATCACACCGAACAAGAAGGGCGAGATTAGCGCGCCGATTGCTACCCCGGTTTGGACAATGGCTGATGCAACGCCGGGGGCCTCAGGGTGCTGCTCGATGATGCCAAGTAAGAAGACTCCGGGAAATGACCACCCAATACCGAATATCAAAGCGGTGCCGATGATCATGGACGATTCGGTTCCCGCGGCGAAGAGCGGGAACGATGCTGCACCCAAGATCAACACCGAGCCCACGGCGTTGAAACGGTCGAATGTCCAACGGTCGGCCGCTAGTCCCCAACTGACCCGAGACACGATCATCACCGCTCCACCGACGGTCATCAGAAGTCCAGCGCGGTTCGGGGAGAAACCGGCGGTCTCTGTCGCTGCCGTGGTAAGAAATCCAGCGACGGTAATCATGGCCCCTGCGGAGAACCCTCCGGCCATGGCAGCGAGGCGGATGTGCGGCGTATGCCAAAGCTGGCTTCGCATTCCTGTGTTTCGTTTCCGGGGCATCGGTGCCATCGGTATGGCGTACCAGGCAGGGACAGAGATGACAGCTACGAGAGCAAACACCCCTCGCCAGCCGATTGCACCGCCAAGGAGTGGAACAGCTATTCCGGACAGAGCGGTCGCCAGCGGAAGAGCGGCCTGCTTAATGCCCATGGCAAAACCTCGACGTTCTGCCGTAACCAAACCAGAAATTAGGCTGTTGACCGATGGTTGCACAAGTGCCTCGGCTACACGACTGACACCGTAAAAGGCAACGAGTAACAAGTAGGTGCGGCCCAAAGTGCCGATGCCGATAGCTCCACAGCCAGCGATGAAAAGACCAATACGAATGCCTCGGC
>CAWKZT010000135.1:0-4829 GCA_963854565.1 Acidimicrobiia bacterium | reverse complement strand
CGTACGGTGAGTTCATCAATTGTTTCGGAGATACCCCAGGGGTGCGCAACGTTGGACCGAACAATGACCTCGGCCAGGTTCCAAAGGGAACGAGTTGCCGCGAGGTCGGCATCCACGCCGCCGGTGGCACGCCACTCGGTATCTACCTGAACGATCTCTTCGCCGGTAGCAACGAAGTTGCCAAATCCGGCATCGATGAACTGTTCGGGTAAACATGGACGCCCCGCCCGCTGGTAGGGGTGGAGTTCGCCGGTGGCCGGCGAAATTTCAGAATTGCGAATATGGTGCGCCCACTTTTTGACGATGTCATGCAACTTTTCGAGGTCGCCTTGCCGAAGTGATTCCAGAACCTGTTGTTCGAGATTGGTGCCAACGATGTAAGCCTCGGAAACTTCGACCCGCTGAGTGAGCCAGTCGGTCTTAATATCTGCGGCCGCAGCGTATTGACGAACACGATCGATGTGACGCTGATCGCCATCGTCGCTCACGGCACCAGCCACCATCCAGCGTTGGGCCCGGGGCTGGTTGAAACGCCAGGCCACCACGTCGGTGTCGACAATGTCTTTTACTGCTGCGCCATCTCGACTAGCGACGACCCAGAAAGAGTTCGCCATGTCCGCGCCCAAGTTGCCCTCGGTAACAACGCGAGAAACGGCTCGCTGATCGGCGATAAGCGACTGGCCAGCATGGGCCGGATCGGTTGGTACGCCAATGAGTTGGTCGACTAACTCGACACTGTCGGCCTCCGCAAAGGTGGCATCGGTCAAGATGGCGACCGGCATTTTGTAGTCGGGGTACGGGTACATCCAATGATGAGCCACCAGTCCCGCACTTCTCAGCATTTCGAGCAACGTCGCACGGGTATAGGTACGGATGCCGTCGTCGGGGTAGCCACTTATTCCGACAAAGGGTCGCCCCAGGTGGTCCTCGGGGTAGCCCATCCAATACTTGAGACCCAATTGGTTCTCGATGGCTAGTGCCAGTGAACCTGTCGGCTTGAGCAAAGCAGTAAGGGTGTCGAGAAATGCTGCGGCACCGCCTGCTCCGCCCATTGGGTCATTGGCGTATTCGAGCACACCAATGCACACCACAAGATCAAACGTGCCAACCTCGTCGAGGTCGGCCACGTCGCCAACCTTAAGCGTGACGTTCGTGAGATCGCGACAACGTTCCGCTGCCACCTCAGCCCGTTCGTAGGACCCCTCGATCGAAACGATCTCGGCGCCTTGTTCGGCTAACCATCGAGTGTTAACTCCCGTGCCTGCCCCTACATCGAGAACCCGCATTCCTGGCTTCACGTTGAGTGGCCAAAGCAGATTAGTGCGTTGCCGGGCGAGGTGGTACCGAGTCGGCCAATCCGTGGCCTGGGCGGCCAGATCGTCTGATGCTGCTGCCGTACTAGGTGCTGACCGCAGCGTGGCGAGCAAAGACTGTTCGGCCCCGTCGGCATAGGGCAATGGCGTGCCGATGATTTCGATAGGAAGGCCCATGACAGCTATTCGCCCCACGATTCCGGGGTTTGATCGGTCCAGGTTCCGCCGAGCGCTACAAGGCCATGCTCGGCCACGGCGCTACTTGCTTGGACCTGGAAACTGGCCGCTTTATCGGCGCGGTAGTGAACCTCGACCATCGTGTGGTCGTGAAGCGCCACAGAGACGTCGTACTTTCCGGCCTGTAACGGCCAGTTCTCAACGTGATAGTCGACCGTTACGACATCCTTGGCCACAAAGTCGATCGAACCAAGCGTATTAAAAGACGCAACATGAACCCCGTCGTGGCGGTACACGCCAAGGGCAACAATGCTCGACGCCGGAAGATCGGTGGCATCAAATCGGACTCGAATTGTTCCGCTACCTCGATAGTCAACAACGTCGGTAGGTAAATGACTAGCATCAAGAATCTCGACCGATACGTCGGCCTTGCGTCGAGCATCGATAAGTTCCGCACGAGCCGAGTCACGCCCACCTGACTGGGCATCAAGAAGATACGCATCGATGACATCGATGGGGTTACCTTGCTCTCGGAGCGCTCCACGGTCGAGCCAAATTGCCGTGTCGCACATCTCGCGGAGGCGATTCATTCCGTGACTAACGATCACAATCGTTCGACCATCGCTATTGAGTTCGGCAATCTTTTCGGTGCAGCGCTGCTGAAAGCTCTGATCGCCAACCGAAAGAACTTCGTCGATCAACAAAATCTCGGGTTCGACGTTGATAGCCACCGCAAATCCGAGTCGGACATACATTCCCGAGGAATAGTTCTTCACCGGTTGGTCGATAAATTGTTCTAGCTCTGCGAAACCAACAATGGCATCGAAACGGGCGTCGATGTCGGCGCGGGTTAGACCGAGAATGGCGCCGTTGAGGTAGACGTTGTCACGCCCGGAAAGCTCGGGGTGGAACCCGGCCCCCAATTCGAGCAAGGCAGACAATGACCCGTTGACCGTTATGGAACCCTTGTCCGGGCGCAAGATGCTCGCCATGACTTTTAGCATCGTGGACTTACCGCTGCCGTTGGAGCCAATAATGCCGAACGTCGACCCTTCGGGAATCTCGAAAGACACATCGCTCAGGGCCCAAAACTCCTCATAGTGGTGTCGGCCGCCGCGTAACAATGCGGCTTTGAGGCTCTGATTTCGCTCGTGGGTCAACCGGAAACGTTTGCTCAGGTGATCAACACTGATGGCCGCCGAACTCATACTTCCTCCGCAAAACGTGGTTCTAGACGCCGGAACACTGCTGCCCCGACGGCCAGCATGAGAAAGGAGCCTATAAACAACGCCCCCCAGCGCTCCGGTGAAGGAAACCGCAGGTCATAGAGAATATTGCGGTACGCCTTGATCCAAGAAACCATGGGGTTCAGTTGGTAAAGCGTGCGATACGAAATGCCGAGGATGTACCGGTCATTTGGTACCAAGTTGAGGGGGTAGAGAATCGGCGTTAGATACATCCATGGTTGCATCGCAATACCCAAGAAATGCTCGACGTCGCGGAGGTAAAGATTTACCGACGAAACTAGCAAGCCGAAACCGACCACGAACACAAGTTGTAGCAAGATCAACGGAATCAATACCGGTATCCACAACAGGGCAAAATGACCTTTGATCAGTGCCATCGCAACCAACAACACGCCCATTTCGATCAAAAAGCTAAAGAAAAGAGCCAGAACCGTCGATGTAGGCAGCACCCAGCGCGGGAAATATACTTTTCCGATTAGCGCACTGTTCCCCGACAATGAGCGAGCAGCAGCGGTCACCCCTATCTGATGAAACCCCCACGGCAACAAACCCACCATCAAGAAGAACCCATAAGAGTTCATACCACTGGGGTTACCCGTACTTGGTTCGATCTTTAGAAATACCGAAAAGACCGCCATGAACACCACAATTTGGATCAGCGGCCGCATTACCGACCAGGCCCAACCCAAGCTAGAATTCTTGTACTGCCCTCGCAGTTCGCGCAATGTGAGGTTCCACAACAACTCCAACGGGAGTTTGCTCGCCACGCGCGTTCGGATGCTCTGCACCCGTTGATTGTAGGACCACCCAGCCATATCCAGGGCGACACCATAACAAGTACGGTTTCCGCCTAGATTGTTAACGACATCTTCGCATGCTTCGGGAAGAATCTGTGTCTAAGAAACATTTCATTGGTCTGGCCGCTGCGGGGATGCTCTGCGCCACGGCGCTGCTAGCTACGCCAGGACTCGCTAGCTCAGATCCTCTTGCTCCAGCGGCCGGGATCGTCTCCTCCCATGTTGTCGAGTTGACCGCAGCTAGCACCCAAGTAGATGTAATTATTACCTTCGATCAACGACCACGTACGTACTACCCCGAACTCCTCGAGAGTCTTCTTGGCGATCTAGGTGAGACGTTTCGCTACGAACTCACCAGTGTCGTCACGGCCACGGTCACCACCGAACAACTCGTGCAGTTGGAGTCTCTGTCTTCGAAGTTCGGTATTACCTCGATCACTTACAATCGGCCGCTACGCGCCAGTGACCTTTCCACCGCAACAACCGGCGCACCGATCCAAGGGGCGGCCGGATTTACTGGGGCGGGGACCACAATCGCAATACTCGACACCGGCGTAGATATCGGCCACGAATCCCTTGACGAAGGCAAGGTGGTGGCATTTTATGACACACGAGGTGGCAACTGGACAGACCCAGACCCTGGCCCAGACGAAAAAATCTGCTATCCACACTCGACGGGGGCTTCGTACGACGATGACGGCCACGGCACCCACGTTGCCAGCATTGCTGCGGGCAATGGGTCAAGCAATCAGGGCGTGGCACCAGATGCATCCATTGTTTCGGTGAAAGTACTCGACTGTGTGGGAGAAGGTTATGAGGCCGACATCAACGAGGGCATCGCCTGGATTCTAGAAAACCGTGACAATTTCGGCGGAATCGACGTCGCGAGCATTTCTATCCAGGGGGCTCCATGTTCCCCAGGCTCATCGAATACCGGAGGGTCACTCGACTCTTTGGCCGCAGGCGGGATCGTTATCGTTGCGGCCGCCGGTAACCGAGGTCCCGACTATTGCTCGGTGACCTTTCCTGGCAATTCAGCCGACGCCATAACCGTCGGCTCGGTCGACAGTTCACAGGCAATCGCGTCAACCTCCGGGCGGGGCCCAACGCTACTTGAAGGCGGAATAATCAAGCCCGATTTGGCCGCCCCCGGCGTGGGCATCGTCGCCGCCCAGGTTGGCACCTTCAGCGGCTATTCAGCAAAGTCGGGCACCAGTATGGCTACGCCCTACGTCGCCGGAGTAGCTCTACTTATGCTCGAGAGTGCCCCCGACGCCTCGGTCGATAATGTTCGG
>CAWKZT010000134.1:0-4831 GCA_963854565.1 Acidimicrobiia bacterium | reverse complement strand
GCCGACGACGATAGCGTCCGGGCCGCCGGCGGGTCGGGACTTATTGCCGTCCGCTTCGATAAGTTTTGTGGCCCGCGACGCACAAACGGTAGCCAAGGCGACACACTGGGGCTATGACCTCCTCATCGGATCACCCGCTCTCTGGTCATACCGGCAACGAAGGCCCCTACATGGCTAATTCCCTCGGTGACAATCCTCACGAGAAGTGGTGGGTTTGGACCCCTGGTCGCGTTGCTGGTGCGGTAGTAACCGTGTGCATCATCAGCTTCTGGGTATGGGCATTCTCCCCGCTGCCGGACCGAGGCAACCCCGACCGACTTGATGACCGCGCCTACGTGACTGCGGCCGAGGGCATATGCGCCGTCGCCCAGACTCAAATCGCAGACCTACCGTCAGCAGGCGACGTTGCTACACCAGCGGAGCGGGCCGACCTTCTCGACACCGGCACCGTGGTTGTGCGCCAACTAATCCTCGATCTGCGAACCGTCCGCCCCGATGCCGACAGCGAAGCAACGATCATTAGGTTTTGGCTCGACGACTGGGAGACGTACGCCGATGACCGAGACCACTACGCCGGGCAGCTACGCACCGGCGATTTTGGGGGCGTTGACGATCGGTTTACCGTGACCACCAGAGCGGGACTCGCCGTGTCAACCCACATCGATGGCTTCGCGCGCGTCAATGACATGGACAGTTGCCTCACCCCCGGCGACGCTTAACCAAATACATTCAAGTAGCTCCGCACGGCAGATCGCGCTTTACGGATTTGGATTCGCTGGACCGCGGGCTAGGTCGCCAGGCGGGCTTGGCCAGCGCGGAGCATGCGATGCAAACCAGTGTCGAGACCCAGATCGGCAACCTCTTCAAAACCGAACCATTGCATGTCTGTGGATTCATGATTCGCTGAGATCTTTGCTCCGTGGGGTGCTCGTACAAGAAACCGAACATCAAGGTGATCGTGCTCTGGTTCCTCGCCTCTTGCAGGAATTCGGTGAACATCCAGGTCGATCGGTGACTGCTCAATGAACAGCCCTTTCATACCGGTTTCCTCCCAAGCCTCACGCAATGCAGCGCTGGCGAGGTCGCCATCGCCGTCAACGTGACCGCCGGGCTGCAACCATCGTTGGAGCTTGGTGTGATGCATCAACAACACCCGCGCTCCGTCCGCATGGACAATTAGGGCCGAAGCCGTGAAGTGGCCGTCCAGACAAGTCCGATGCAGCGCATCGGGATGCGACTGGACAAAGGTACACATTTGCTCACGGAACCGCTCGACATCGGCGTCGCCGTCGGGGGCATTTTCCACATAGCTCAATGCTTCAGCAACACTCATGACGACAGGGTGCCAAAACTGAACACGAAATCGGGCCCGAAGCAGTCGCGGTTGAGACGACTCACTGACTCAAGAAGGACTTCAATGCGTCGGGGACCGGCGTCTTGTTGTGGTCGACGGGATCCACTGAGACATACGTGACCAGGGAATCAAAAATATGATCACTGCCTACGAGTCCTTTGAAGCTCACATCGAAGGAGGTATTGCCCCAACGGGTGGCCGAACATTCGATTGCCACGGTGTCGCCGCGTCGGGCCGAGCCATGCCAGGTAACCGTGGCCGTCTTCAACATGAAGTCCAAACCTACGGACTCGAAGTCGCCAAATTCACTGCGAAGCCAACAGTCCATAGCATCATCAACGAAGGTCAGATAATGGGCGTTGTACACAACCTTCTGCATGTCACAATCGACGTAGCGCACCCGGTATTCGTATCGATATCCCACAGGCGCCATCATGACAGTTATTTGTTCACCACCAACAACCATCAAACAAATGGCCACTTGCGCATCTCCAATTCCCGTACCAGTACCCAGATCGAAGCCGTGGGCAGTTACCGGGCCACGGCCCGATAACTGCCCACCGCTTCGAAGTGCTTTAGTCGGTTTTGGATTGGCCCGCTCGAATTGTTATGCGGCTGTTGGTTTACGCACCGCTTGATGTGCGGCTGCCCGCACTCGCCGAACAACGTCAGCGGGGCGATGGAACAGATCTACATCGCTAAAGACAACTACCGTCCAGCCATTGGACTCCAACGTCTCGCGCCGCTCGGTATCGCGCCGCTGGTCGGTAAGCGCCCCATGAAACGCCGACCCGTCAATTTCGACGACCAGCGCCCTCACTGAATGGACGAAGTCCATACGACCCACCCAACCCGCCTGAGTCGAGATATCAACCTGTTGTTGAAATGACCCGACTCCTGCCTCCTTGACCAGCGAACGGAATCGAAATTCCAATCCAGATTCCATTGGTCGATAGTTGTCACGCCGATCAGTCAGCAGCGCTCGCATCAGAACCGTTCCGGACTTTCCACGCCCCATGAGTCGATCAAAAGACTGGCCAACGGAGGCGACCGTCGCCAGTCGTCTCGCCAAGATGGCCTCCAACGCACGTTCAGTTCGTTGGGGGGAGCTTCGTGGATCACTCGCCAGATCGATTATCAAGCGGCTTGGTGTCGTCACCGGAAGCCCATCGACCTCGGTGACATGTTCATCTAGCAGATCGCGCGGGTTGTGGATTTTGGCCAAATGATCTCGACGCCCATTTGACCCATGGCGCCGAGCAATCACCTCGGGTCGCCCCAGCGGGAACCCGGGCAACCCCCACAAAAAGGCAGCCGTGTCGAACCCGACTACCGCGGGAGGCGAAGCATCCAGCACAGCAGCCATGATTCGTTGTCGATCGGTATCGGGTGTGCCGGCTACAGCCAAGACGTGGACGCCGATCGGCCGAAGCGACCCTCGTTTAATGCGGTGATGAACCTTCTCGGCGTTGGCGCCCATCATTGGCAACTGGCGTCGCGCCACCAGCCCGTGTTGACGTTGGGCTAGAGCCGCTATCTGACCGTCAAGCGAATGGTCCTGCATAGACCAATATTGACACGGGGGTACGACAATCTTACTTAAGGGCTTGTGCCAAGCGCCCAAGCCAAATCCCAAAATCGCAGATCTGCAACCAAATCCCCGTGAGGTCGTGGGCAGTTATCGGGCCGTGGCCCGATAACTGCCCACCACTACGATTTGTTTGTGGCTCGGCTGGCTCGGCTGGCTCGGCTAGCTCTGCTTGATGCGCTCTATGTCGGCTGCTAGTTGCGCACGAAAGCGCTGCAATTGTGCCGCTACGGCAGCGGGACCACCAGAACCATGGGTAGTCCGGTTGCGGACCGAAGCACCCGGAGCCAAAAGACGGGCCGCATCGGGGCCTAATAGCGGCTCAGCCGCGACCAACTCAATGAGTGCCCCCTGGCCCGCCAGAGCTTTCCGGACCAACGCCCCAACAACACCGTGCGCCTCGCGGAACGGCATGCCGCCCGCCACCAAAAACTCGGCAAGGTCAGTAGACGCGGCGTACGGCGAATCGGCCTGTGCCGCCATGGTCTCGGTATTGAACGTAATGGTGTCGATCATGCCCTCGAGCGCCAACATTGTGAGCGTCACCGTGTCTACGGCATCAAACAGCGGCTCTTTGTCGCCCTGCAAATCTTTGTTGTACGCAAGCGGCAGACCCTTAAGAGTCGCCATCAGACCGGTAAGGTGGCCGAGCAGACGTCCCGCCTTACCCCGGGCTAGCTCGGCAATGTCGGGATTCTTCTTTTGCGGCATCATGGAAGACCCTGTCGAAAATCCGTCGTCAAGGGTGACAAAACCAAACTCGGTGCTGGCCCAGAGGATCATCTCCTCGCCAATGCGGGAAAGGTGCATGCCCAACATGGCCATGGCATAAAGAGAGTCGACAACAAAGTCCCGGTCGCCGACAGCATCAAGAGAATTATCGAACACCCTCGCAAAACCAAGGGCCTCGGCGGTGATCGCTGGATCAAGCGGCAGGCTCGACCCCGCTAAGGCTCCGGCACCCAGTACCGAAACATCGCTGCGCCGACGGGCCTCCAGCAATCGGTCGATATCGCGACTCATCGCCCAGCAATGCGCGAGCAGGTGATGGGCCAAAGTAACCGGTTGGGCCTGCTGAAGGTGGGTGTACCCGGGCAAGTGCGCTTCGCCAGATTCCGCGGCTCGACGAAGCACGACAGTCTGTAGCGCGGCGACCCGCCCGGCTACATCGGTCAACGCAGACCGTGTCCACATGCGCACGTCGTTCGCTACCTGATCGTTACGAGATCGACCCGTGTGGATCTTGCCGCCGACCGGCCCAGCAATTTCGGTGACGCGGCGTTCGACCGCGGTGTGGATGTCTTCGTCGGCAGAAACAAACACCATGGTGCCGTCGTCGAACTCGGCCTCGGTTTGATTAAGTGCCGTCTGAATTGCGACCGCCTCAGATCCGGTCAGCAACCCAACCGTTTCTAACATCCCCACATGAGCGCGCGAACCAGCAATGTCTTCGCGATACATACGTTGATCGAACGGCAAGGAGTCGTTCAATGCCTGGAGGGCTTCGGCTGGGCTGCCCTCAAAGCGTCCATGCCACAGCGTCTTTCCGTCGTCGGTCATGAGTTGGCCCGTCGGGTTGCCAGCGAGCGCAAACGAAGCGCATGCAACTTGATGAACCCAGCCGCATCGGCTTGATCGTAGGCGCCGTCGTCTTCCTCGAACGTGGCAATCTTCTCGTCGAAGAGAGTGTCGTCGCTGCGACGCCCCGCGACCGAAACATTGCCCTTATACAACTTGAGCATGACCTCGCCGTTAACAAACTCCTGCGACTTATCGATGGCCGCCTGGAGCATTTCGCGCTCCGGACTAAACCAGTAACCGTTGTAGATAAGTTCGGCGTAACGCGGCATGAGTTCATCTTTGAGATGGGCCGATGCGCCATCGAGAGT
>CAWKZT010000133.1:0-4868 GCA_963854565.1 Acidimicrobiia bacterium | reverse complement strand
GCCCAACAACTTCCAGAATACGGGCAAGATCCCGAACAAGAAGTAGGCCAGCAATCCTTCAAAGAGTCCTCGGCGCACCGACCAATCGTAGTGCCCCAGGGCAGAACCTCCGTGCGAATTTCACCCGTGACCGCCACAACCACACCCAAGGTCCGTTCTACAATGCACACCGTGTTCCAACCGACCTCTAACCCGCTCGCCACGGGTCGGCCCGCCGACGCGAGATCCGACGAATTCCCTCAGGCATGCCAGCCTCCGCTGGCTCTACCAGATGGCCAAGAGTACGCCCCCGGGGGCCGTGGTCGAGGCTTGACAGTCACCTCACTGGTATTTTCTACTATCACTACTTTCCTGCCTCCGGCCGTCATTTTTGCCGCAGGTTTTGGCGTGGCCGCCAAGAATAGGAACGACCCTTGGGCCCATCGGGCCTTAATCATCGCTGGTGTTTGCCTAGCAATTGGAATTGTTGTAACCCTCATGGCTATGTCGCTCGACGACCGCAACTTGTTGTCATAGGGCTTATGAGCGACCTCCTACCTCCGATTCCTCCTGAGAACCCGCCAACCGCGGTGCCTGCTGGCTGGTACGCCGACCCCGCGGGACAATTTCACTACCGCTGGTGGGAAAGCACCGGGTGGACCACCTGGGTGGCCCACGGCGACGACACATTCGTCCAGCCTCTTCCCAAAATTCGCTCCGGTGAGACCAAGGCGACGGCGTCATTTCCAACGGCTGGCGTGTTGTGGGCGATTGGCGGATGGTTTCTCGCCATGGTGGCGTCCGGGTTATTGCTTGCCGGCGGAGATCTCATTGACGATTCACTCACTACCCAACTCTCAACGAGCACCATTGGCTTGTATGGAGGGACCACGCTGATTGTCTGGTTCCTGTCACGGCGCTACGGCAGTGGACATATGTTTTCCGACGTAGGCGTCTCTTTTCGGTGGATCGATCTTGCGCTCGGCTTAGCGACCGGGGTGGCCGCCCGCGCCCTTTCAATAACCACCTCCATTTTGGTGGTCTACGCAACAGGCGATAGTGACGCCGATCCGGGTCAGCTTGATGCACTCAAAGAAAGCGACACCGCAATAGTTGTCGCCCTCATTTTTGCGGTGTTCGCTGCCCCCTTTTTTGAGGAACTTTTCTTCCGCGGCGCCATCCAACGATCCTTCGCCAGCCGTTGGCGTCCGGTAACGGCTATTGCCGCTACTTCGCTGCTATTCGGCGCCGTCCACCTTTCGCCCGATGGCACGGCCACCACGAACCTGGTCCTGTTCAGTTCGACCGCTGTCGCTGGGGCGTGCTTCGGATTTTCGTATTGGGCTACGAAGCGACTCGGCGCAGCCATGATCGGCCACTTCTTTTTCAACCTCGTCGCCGCGGTTGCCTTGGCCTGGGACCATTTCGGCTGATGTTGCTCCTTGCCTCTGGGTCGCCTCGCCGTCGTGAACTTCTCGAACTCGCCGGGTTCAGTCCTTCTACTGTGTCGCCCAATGTCGACGAGAGTGTCCGACCCGAAGAAGACCCGCTCAGCTACGTACAGCGCATTGCGCTCACCAAAGTGTCCAGCGTGGACCGGCCACCGAATAGCTGGATTCTCGCCGCGGACACAACCGTCGTCTACGACGGGCTAATCCTGGGCAAGCCCCTCGACCGGGCCGACGGTTTCCGCATGCTTCGACTGCTCTCAGGTCGCTCTCATCACACGATGACCGCAGTTGCTATTTGCAACCCGACGGGAGCAACCACATCGTTCACTGTCACAACCAAAGTGAGCTTCGCCGATCTCAGCGACGACCACATCAACTGGTACCTCGACACAGGCGAGCCCTTCGACAAGGCGGGAAGTTACGCCATCCAAGGTTCGGGTGGTTCGTTTGTCACATCGATTGATGGCAGCTACTCCAATGTGGTCGGTCTACCGATGGCCGAGGTTGTAGCGGCATTGCCTGCACAACTCCGACAGCTGTCCAAGTAGCGTTACGCCATGGTTTCTGACACACCCGTGACGGCCGGCGAATTCGCGCCTCTCAAAGTTGGGCCAATCGAGGTCTGGCCACCGGTCGTGCTTGCGCCAATGGCAGGCGTAACTAATGCCCCGTTTCGGACCCTTTGTCGCCGCCATAGCGATGGCATTTATGTCGGTCAGATGGTCACCGCCCGAGCCATCGTTGAAGGCCACAGCGGCAGTCTCAAACTAGCCGAATTTGCACCCAGTGAGAAGACGCGCAGCATCCAACTCTATGGCACTGAGCCCACCTCCATTGCCGAAGCCGCCCGCCGTTTGATTGATCTTGAAGGCATCGACCACATCGATCTCAATTTTGGCTGCCCAGCCAAAAAAGTCACCCGCCACGGAGGCGGTGCAGTGCTGCCATACAAACGAAAGCTGATGGCCTCCATTGTTTCGGCCACTGTGAAAGCAGCGGGTGACGTTCCCGTGACCATCAAGTTCCGTATGGGAATCGATGACGACCATCTCACGTACCTGGACGCGGGACGTATTGGCCAAGAAGAAGGCTGTGCGGCTGTTGCTATGCACGCCCGAACATCTGAGCAGTTCTACAGCGGCAATGCCCGGTGGGAGGCAATTGGTCAACTCAAGGAACATGTCACCCACATCCCCGTACTTGGCAACGGCGACATTTGGGAAGCCGCTGATGCGATTGCCATGATGCGTATGACCGGCTGTGATGGCGTTGTTATTGGTCGAGGTTGTTTGGGCCGCCCCTGGCTATTCGGCGAAATGAATGCCGCCTTCAACGGTGCTGCCCCTGCGCCACTGCCGAATCTTGGCCAAGTTTTGGCCACCATGGAGGAGCACCTCGCTTTATTGACCGAGTGGATCGGTGAGGATCGCGGTATCCGCGAATTTCGTAAATTCACTGGCTGGTACCTCAAAGGCTTCCCCGTGGGTCCCGAATTACGACGCTCGCTCAATCAGGTTCGGTCCCACACCGAGTTCATTGCGCTGCTGTCCAACGTCGACCACTCGATCCTGTTTCCGCCTGACGCGGCACGCATGCCAAGGGGTCATACCGCTGGACCCCGACCAGTATCGTTGCCCGACGGTTGGCTTGATGACCCCGACGAAGACCTCACGCTCGACGCCGAGGCAGAATCGCTTGTCAGTGGCGGCTAATCTGTCGGTGTGACCACGCCACGAGACCTCGTCCAAATTCGCGAAGTAGGGCCCCGAGATGGGCTCCAGAACGAACCTCCCGTAGCCATCGAGGACCGAGTCCGTCTTATCGACTCGCTTTCCACCACTGGTCTGCGTGCCATCGAGGCTGTTTCCTTTGTTCGAGCAGATGCCATTTTGGCCATGGCGGGTGCGGCCGAAGTGTTAGCAGCAATTAATCGGCCCGACGGTGTTCGGTTCAGCGCACTGGTGCCCAATGCGCGGGGCGCCGAACTTGCGGTGGCCGAACCAATTGACGGTTTAGAAGTTGTCGTGTCGGCCAGCAACACCCACAGCCACCAAAACGTCCGTATGAGTACCGGCGACGCACTCGACGCCGCCGCCAATGTCATCGCCATTGGTCATGATGCTCAGCTTTCGGTAGAGGCCGTGATCTCTACCGCATTTGGTTGTCCGTACGAGGGCGAAGTCGACCCCGTTCTCGTAGCCACGATGGCCGTCGGCCTCCTTGACGACGGTGCCGACATGTTGGCCTTTGGGGATACGACAGGCATGGCCACACCGCGCCAAGTTAATGCATTACTTGACGCACTCGTGGCGGCCGGCGTTGGGGTCGGACAAGTGGCCATGCACTTTCACAACACTAGAAACACTGGTCTCGTCAACATCGTGACGGCGCTCGACCGCGGCGTACGCGTCTTCGACGCGTCCATTGGTGGTCTCGGCGGTTGCCCGTACGCCCCAGGAGCGACCGGCAATGTGCCCACCGAAGATGTGGTTCACCTCGTCGAAGAGTTGGGGTACGACACCGGTATTGACCTCGACGCATTAATCGAGTCGGCATTACTCGCCGAGCAAATCGTTGGCCGCACTCTTCCGGGTCAAGTCATGCGCGCTGGGCCCCGTTTACGTACGGTCAACACCTGAAAATCTGGCCAGGACACGCAATATTCAGTCTGGGGCGGTATCACCAACCATGCACTAGGAACTCGGCCTAACCACAGTCGCCCTAGCAACCGCTAACCGTTCGGGTCAACCGCCACGGGCTCCACAACGGCTGGATCATTGCTCGCCGGACGAGCATCGTCGTCGCTCCACCAGCCGAGCGCCAAGCCGATGATAAAGACCAGTACCACTGCACCTCCCAGTACCCAGGCCAGCAGCACGAACTCTTCTTTGCGCTTTTCGTTGTCGTACTCTCTGTAGACCTCGTCGAGCGAGTCACCGTCTTCGGTGTCTGCCAGAACCTGCCGGTCGGCATCTCCGTACTCCCGCGCATACTCACCCGGTGCTCCTAGGTACTCACCACACCCAACGCATCGAGTTTCTTTAGGTTGGACGATTTCGTCGCACTCGGGGCACACATCGTCGAACCCGTCCGCGTTCGTCGCCCCATCTTCGCGGTCAGTCACCTTTTGATACTAGACCTAGCGTTCCCAGAAGCCCAAGAAGGCTTCGGCCAAGTAGTTATCGACTAAGCAGTCGCCGCTACTTCGAGGCGGATTGACGCCCGTTGGCTTGCCGCAGCTGCTTCAGAATTCTCGCCATCGATACGCAACGCATCGGTGGCCCGAGCCAAAGCGGCCTCAGCCCGAGGTACATCGATGTCAGCGGCTAGTTCGGCCACGTCGGAGAGAACGGTGACAGACTCGCCACTGACCTCGACGAAGCCACGGTGCACAGCCATTACTGTTTCGGTGTCGTCGGTGAGATAGAGCTTTACCCA
>CAWKZT010000132.1:0-4911 GCA_963854565.1 Acidimicrobiia bacterium | reverse complement strand
GGGGTCACCGCCGGCCGCCCCCCCCCCCCCCCACGCCCAGAACAGGGATGGGTGAGGGAATGGGTGAAGATCGGAGCGCGACGCGTCACAATGGTGGGGTGCTTGACTCCACTTCCGAAGTTTCGGTGACCGCCGCAGCTACATTTTGCGCCACGTTGGTGGACGAATGGGTCCGTCGTGGGCTAACCGAGGCCTTTGTCTCACCCGGTTCGCGCCACACACCCCTGCTCTTGGCGCTCGATAATCACCCCAAATTTCGCCTTCATATCTTTCACGACGAACGGTCGACAGCATTTGCCGCACTCGGCTACGCCCAAGTTTCTGGCCTACCCGGAATCGTGCTCTGCACCTCGGGCACCGCGGCGGCCCATTTCCATGCCGCCGTCATTGAGGCCGACCTTTCAGCCGTGCCCATGATCGTCTGCACGGCGGACCGCCCACCCGAGGCCTGGGATCGCGGATCTCCCCAGACGATTAATCAAACCAAGCTCTACGGCGATGCCGTGCGATCCTTCGTCGAACCAGGCCCGGCCCAAGACGACGACGCCGAGCTCTGGCGTCCGCTCGCGACCAAACTGCTGAGCGACGCTCTGGGTCATACCGGCAACCGACCCGGCCCAGTGCATGCCAATCTTTCCTTCCGCGACCCACTCGTCGGCCAGCCGGGACAATTGCCGCCAACAATCGCTGTCGATCCCCCAACCAACGGCGCCATCTCCGACGACGAGATCGCCGACGTATGTCGCCTCATGGCAGGCAAATCCGGAGTCATCATCACCGGCAAGGGCGTTAGTCACCCTGGGGCACTGCATTCACTCGCCCGTTTTGTCGGCTGGCCGATCGTGGCTGATCACCAATCGGGTTCCCGCACTGCTGCCACCATTAACCATGCCGACGCGCTTCTTCGTAGTCCCGATTTAGCCGCCGACTTACGCCCGCAGCTAGTCCTGCGCTTTGGCGAAGCTCTCTCCTCGAAGGCACTCAGTCAATGGTGCCAAGCCGCGGCGGACGCCGGGACATTGGTAATTGGCTTACATCAACCGGGTCGGCTCATTGACCCCGAGGACATCTGCACGCTCACGGTGCCCGAAGCTGGCGCGGCTTCCGGCATCGAAGCAGCACTAGCCGCTCACCAACCCTCTGCTCACCCAACAAGATCACCGCTGGCAGAGCGCTGGTTGCAAGCCAACACCGCCGCGGGCGAAGCCATCACCGCTGCACTGGCCACCGACACTAAATCGGAGATTTCCGTCACCCTGCAAGCCCTCCACGCCGCCGGACCACACGGTGTCGTCGTCGCCGCATCCTCCATGGCTATCCGACACCTCGAATGGTTCGATACCAACCCGCCGCTGGGCACCCGGGTCCTTTCCAATCGGGGCGCCAACGGCATCGACGGCACGATGGCCACAGCAGTCGGTGTCGCTCTCACCGGTGTCCCAACCGTATGCATCGTCGGCGACATCGCCTTCCTGCACGATGCCACATCACTCACCGCCCTGGCCCAACGCGCCATCGACCTAACCATCGTGGTGGTCGATAACGACGGAGGCGGCATTTTCTCGTTCCTCCCCCAAGCAAAACAGCTCGATCCGTCCCAATTCGAAACCCTGTTCGGTACCCCCCATGGCACCGATCTCAGTGCACTCGCCCAAGCCCACGGGCTCTCCGTAGGGTCCGCCGATGACCTCAAACCCGAGGGCATCAAAATAGTTGTCGCCCAGACGGTCCGGCCGCATGACGTCGACCACATCGCCACAATCGTTGCAGCAGTAGCTAGCGCCCTAGAGGGATCAAGGTACGGTTAGGTCCATGAGCAAAACCCAGGTATCCGCCATTTTCGATGCGTCCGAATGGACCGAAGTTGCTGGCTTCGAATTCACCGATATCACCTATCACCGTGCTGTTCGTGTCGGCGCAGTGCGTATTGCGTTCAACCGGCCAGAAATTCGCAACGCTTTCCGCCCCCATACGGTCGATGAGCTTTACCAGGCTCTCGATCATGCCCGCCAGTCTCCCGACGTTGGCTGCGTCATCCTTACCGGCAATGGCCCGTCACCCAAGGACGGCGGTTGGGCCTTCTGCTCCGGCGGCGATCAACGTATCCGTGGCAGGGATGGCTACAAGTACACGACCGACAACGCCGAAACGGCCGCCGACATCGACCCGGTCCGCAACGGCCGCCTCCACATCCTGGAATGCCAGCGCCTTATCCGCTTCATGCCCAAGGTGGTCATCGCCGTGGTCCCCGGCTGGGCTGCCGGTGGGGGTCACAGCCTGCATGTGGTCGCCGATCTCACCATTGCTTCTCGCGAACACGCTCGCTTCAAACAGACCGACACCGATGTCGCCAGCTTCGACGGCGGATTTGGCTCGGCGTATCTAGCCCGTCAGGTTGGCCAAAAAGTCGCCCGTGAAATCTTCTTCCTCGGCCTCACCTACACCGCCGATGAGGCTTTCGCTCAAGGGGCGGTCAACAAGGTTGTCGACCACGCCGATCTCGAAAAGGTCGCGCTCGAGTGGGCCAACGAAATCTGCAAGAAGAGCCCCACTGCTCAGCGCATGTCCAAGTACGCCCTCAACCTCATCGACGACGGTCTGGTTGGCCAACAGATATTTGCCGGCGAAGCCACCCGTCTTGCCTACGGCACCGACGAAGCAGTCGAGGGCCGCGATGCCTTCTTAGAAAAGCGCGACCCCGACTGGGACAAGTTCCCCTACCACTACTAGCGCTACCTACTCCGAAACGGCCGCACTTGGCTTGGTCATGGTGTCCCCGCCAAAATCATGGCGTGACCGTGTTACTCGTTGACCCCAAGCGCCCACAGTAGGGCTTGGGCCTTCGCCTCGGTTTCGGCGAGTTCGGATGCCGGATCGCTAGCCGCGACGACCCCAACCCCGGCAAACATCGTGGCTACCGATCCTTCGACCTGCGCGGACCGGATGCCAACACCAAACTCGCCGTTGCCTTGCGCATCAACCCAACCCACCGGCCCGGCGTAGCGACCCCGGTCGGCGCCCTCAAGTTCAGCAATGACCTGCAGTGCCACCGCCTGCGGATCGCCGCCGACCGCGGGAGTGGGATGGAGTGCAGCCACCAGGTCAAGAATTGATGCCGCCGGTTGGGAAAGTTGACCCTCAACGCGGGTGGCGAGGTGGTGCACGTTGGCCAAACTCATAATGCCAGGTTCGGGTTCTGCATCGACAAACGAGCAGAACGGCAACAGGTTGTTGAGTAGCCATTCAATAGTGATGCGGTGTTCATGCTGGTTCTTAGTTGATGCCAGCAATTCGGCCACCAGCGCGGCATCGACCTTGGGATCATCGGCGTGCGGAGCCGTACCAGCGAGCGGGTGAGCCCGAACAGTACGACCTAAACGGCCGACCAGTAACTCGGGGGTGGCGCCGAGAAAACCATCGACCGCGAAAATATTCGCGGTCGGGAAACGTTCCAGCAGGCGATCGAGAACCACCGTGGTATCGATCGTCTGAGTGGCATGGACTCGGAACTCTCGGGCCATAACAGCTTTGGAGAAATTGCCCTGTTTGATGCGGCGAACGGTCTCGCCCACCACATCGTCCCGCCATGTTTCGGGACTGAGCACAGACTCGACGGTGCGTTCCCCCACCGGACAGGCCGCTACCGGAGCAGCACAAATCGCTTCGATTTCGCCCACCGCAGCAGACAAATCAGTTTGATCAACATCAATGGTGAGCCAACGGCGCTCGCCCATCTGTCCGACGACAATTCGAGGGAGCACAAGCTCGCCCGGCAGTTCGCGGTCGAAAGGGAAAGCGCCAAAGCCAACCGGGCCTGCCCCAGGACCGGCAACTTCGTCGTCGATCTGATGATCGGTATTGCGCAGTTCGGTCTGGGCGGTTGCCGCACCGTCGGGGCGCGCAACGCTCAATCGAGTCCGCTCCCCCACACCGGCAATCCGCATCTCTTCGCCTACCCACAAAATGCCGGAGCGTATGCCGATCGCCACAGGGTCGATCTGCGGGTGCTCAGCTAGGGAATAGGTACGAAGATGCACACCATTGATCGTACGAGACGCCAGACTAAGCAGGTGGATATTGCCGCGAACGCCAGCACGACAGCCCGGCCCGAGGTTCTTTTCGCCGTTATGAGCGACCTAACGACGTATCCGAAATGGCTCGATCTGGTGCAATTGGTTGCACCAGTTCCTTCGGTAGATACCGATCCGGGTCCTGCGTTTGATGTCACCTTGCGGGCCACGGTGGGGCCGTTCGCTCGGTCTAAGCGGTTGCGAATGTCGCAAACCGAGAGCACCGACCAATCGACGGTGTCGTTCGTTCGCTCCGAGGTTGACGGACGTGATCACGCCAACTGGCAGCTGAACTCCGTGGTAACCGAAACAACCACAGGCAGCCAGGTTGAGGTAACGCTTCGTTACGACGGGTCACTATGGTCGCCCATCATTGAACGAGTGCTCCGCAAGCAGATCGAAGCGGCCACCCCCCGACTCCAAGCGCTCGCCGAGAACCGCTAAAAGTTATTGCCAGGGTGCTGGCAACGTAACCCAGGCCGCAGGTAGCGAAAGCCACTGCAGTGATGCCTCGATTGCGTCGTGACGATCGGTGTCGGCACTAACAAACAAAATCCGGTCGGGTTCTTCGCGGCCAACCAACGACGCCGCAAAAGCGGTCACACTGGTGTCGAGACCGGCACTGAATACGACAAGAACCTTGTTGCCATCGGCATCGTCACCCAGAGCCGCATCGGGCACATTGGTGTGCAGTCCCGGACGCAAGAATGGGCCGGGAATGGCTTCGAGCGAAACGAGACCAACCATCGATGGATCTTGGGTTGCAACACAACGCAGCCATCGTTCATGGACAAGGCGGTTGAGCAAATGCGGTGTCGCGCCGGCATAACGATAACCCGCA
>CAWKZT010000131.1:0-5033 GCA_963854565.1 Acidimicrobiia bacterium | reverse complement strand
GAACTGCAGCATCTGCCCGACATTGGCGATGCCGTCGCGATGGCCGATGGGCAGGGCCCCGTCAACCCAAAGGCCTCACCGCTACAACTCACCACCCAGTTCTGGGCCGACCAACACGGCCATGACGCCGACGACGCCGAAGCTGGCCTGCTCAACCAGGCCCTGCAACTCGCCATTGGCGGTGACGCCGAATGAAGCCCCACGTCCTCACCCTCGAAGCCTTCGGCCCCTACGCCGAAGCCGCCACCATCGACTTCGACCTGCTCGGCCACGAAGGACTGTTCCTTATCTACGGGCCCACCGGTGCGGGCAAGACCTTCCTGCTCGACGCCATGAGTTTCGCGCTCTACGGCAAAGTGTCGGGCAACCGCGAAGAAGACTCCCTCAAATCCCAACACGGCGACGAACGAGCCATCCCCCGCGTCAGCCTTACCTTTAGCGCCCAAGGTCAGCGGTACCGGATCGAACGCACTGCCACGTGTCAAGTTCCCAAAACTAAGGGCACCGGGGTCACCACCAAGCAAGGCAAAGTCAGCCTGGCACGGATCGACAGCGGCGAATCCGTCCCCATCGCCTCATCGATCAAAGAGGTGCTGCTCGAAATCACGGGGCTGGTTGGCCTTACTGCCGAGCAGTTTCAACAAGTCGTGCTGCTCCCCCAGGGTAAATTTCAACGGGTCCTGCAAGCCGACTCCAAAGAACGCGAGACGCTGCTCAAGACCCTGTTCGATACCGACCTGTACCAACGGGTCACCGAATGGCTCGTCGATCACGCCCGAGCCGCCCGAGCCGGCGTGTACGACGAACAAGACGCCCTCAAAGTGTTTTGCGACCAAGCCGCGCACGTATGGGAACCCTTTGCTGTTTCCGGCGACGAAACCGAGCCCGCCGAGCCTGACGAAATTACCGAACAAGGCGACATCGATCGACTCGTCACCGAGATGGCTGCGATCGTTACCGGTGCCGACGGCGCACTAACCACCGCCGACGCCCAACGTAACACCGCTCGCCAGGCCAAAACCGCGGCCGATGCTGTCGCCCTTCTATGGCTCCGACAGACCAACACGCGGCAGCAACTCGACAAACTTAAACAACACGCTCCTGCCATTGCTGCCCAACGATCCCGCCTCGATCTGGCACAGAAGGCCGAACAACTTCGCACTAGTCTGCGCGCCGAACACGATTTGAAAGCCGCGGCCGCCGCTGTGACCGACCAAGTCGGCGCCACGTTGACCGCTGCTACCCAAGCCCGTGATCAGGGCCTAGCGCTGCCTCCCGACGCGGCCGCTATCGATCTAACTTCGGTGCCCAAAGCCCCGGCCATCACGGCCGCGCTCACCAAGTTGGCGGCGCACCAAACGCGTCTCGAAGACCTGAGCGTCCACGAGCAGACGGCTAGCAAAGAAGACTCCAAAGCCACCGAGGCTGCTAGTCAGCAAGCCCAGCACACCAAAATCGTTACCAAACACGGCGCCGAGATCAAGTCACACCAAACAGCGCTCGGCACACTCGCTCCACAACTAGCGCAGGCCCAGAGTGCCGTCGACCAGTTGCCCGGGTTCCGCGCAACTGCATCGCAAACGGCTTCGGTCGCCACTGCGGTCGACCAACTCGTCAAGGCCCGGGCCACGCACGCCGACGCCACGGGTGCGGCCACCCAAGCTCGTCAACAGGCCCTGGATCAGCGCGGTGCAGCACAAGATCTTCGCCAGAATTATCTCGACGGCATCGCCGCCACCTTGGCTAGTCAACTTGGCAATGACCAAGCCTGTCTGGTGTGCGGTTCAACCGATCACCCCAGCCCGGCTATCCCCGCCGACGACGCCACTACCAAAAAGGCTGTCGATACTGCCACCACCGTGGCCGACCAGGCCGACACCGTGGCCCAAGCGGCCGAATCTGAGGCAACCGAGGTTGCGCAGGTGGTGGCGACATTAGAAGGTCAAGCTGGCGATGGCCCACACGACCCGGACATCGCCCGCCAGCAGGCCGTTATTGCCGCTAACGCGCTCGCTACCGCAACAGCGCAGGCCGAATCGGTGCCAGGAATAACCGACAAGATCGCCGCACTCGACGACCTCGTCACCAAACTTCAGGCCGACGTTCTCACCGCCACCTCCGATTCCGAAGCCGCGGCAATCGCGGCCAAGACCCATGCCGATCGGGCCGCAGAAAGCCGCCGCAAAATCGTGGCCGTACTAGGCGAAACCGTCACCCCTGCCGCCGCTTTACAAAGCCTGGCCCCTCTCGTCGAGGCGCTTCAAGAATTGGCCAAGTGCACCGGTGCCATAGCCGAAGCCGACACCAAGCTGCTGGGTGCCCAGACGCACCTAACCAACGAACTCAAGGCCTCGCCGTTCGACGACAAAGCCAGCGTGGTCGACGCACTCCTTGACGACGGCACCCGCAAAACTATGGCGCTCGACATCACCCAGCACGAGACCGAAACTCTCAAGCAGCAAGGCATTCTCGAAAGCCCCGAGCTCGCCGGCCTGCCCGAGTTACAACCCGCCACCACCGCGACCGATGAAGCAGTCACCCAGGCCGAAACCAACCACACCGCCGCGGTCAAGTACCAGAACTCTGTGATGTCAGCGCAGCGCGAACTAGTTCGTCTCCGCGACCTTCACAAGGCTGGCGACATTGCGCTGGCCGACCGCCGAGCCGCCGCCGATCTCGCCAACACCGTGGCCAACCGGTGCGACGGCAAGCTGGGCGACAAGATCTCGTTGCAACGCTGGGTGCTGGCTGCGTATCTGGCCGAGATCTGCGACTACGCCAACACCCGTCTCGGTGTCATGACCTCAGGCCGCTACCAATTAGCCGTTCACAAAGGCGGCGAACGGCACGGCAAACAAGCTGGCCTCGGACTACGAGTCATCGACGCCCATACCGGCGACGAACGCGAAGTTTCCTCCCTGTCGGGAGGCGAGACCTTCCAAGCATCACTGGCCTTAGCCCTCGGTGTCGCCGACGGCGTCCAGGCCCATAGCGGCGGCCTCCAACTTGAAACCCTGTTCATAGACGAAGGCTTCGGCACCCTCGACTCCGAGAGCCTGCAACTGGCCATGGACGAACTCGATCGTCTCCGCGAAGGCGGCCGCACCGTCGGATTAATCAGTCACGTCGGCACACTGAAAGAACGCATCCGTTCGGGCATAGAAGTCACCAAGTCTGAAGAAGGATCAACCGTGAAGATCCAAGCCCCGGCCATGCCATGACCATCACTCTTACTGATTACGAACAATCTTTGCTGGACGGTTCTGCTGGCACGGGAACCGCTACGGCTATGCGTCTGGTTGTCCGACTGGGCCAGGTCATGGGCGCCACCCGGCTGCGTCCCATCGTCGGTGCCCATATTGATTCGTGTCTCTACCACGGCCAGTCCGGGCTTGATTTTGTCAACCTTCTGGTCGACGGCGAGGCTTCGGTCACAGTGCCCACCACCCTCAACGTCTCGAGCCTCGATCTCATCCATCCCGAGCTCTACCGAGGCGACCCACAAACCGGCATTGAAGCAAAAGCGCTGATGGATGCCTATGTGCAGCTTGGTTGCCAACCCACGTGGACGTGCGCCCCCTATCAGCTCGAACAGCGACCGGGCTTCGGCGAGCACGTGGCGTGGGCCGAATCAAACGCCATCGTGTTCGCCAACTCGGTACTAGGCGCTCGCACCCACCGCTACGGCGACTTCATCGACATAGCCGCCGCCGTCACTGGTCGCGTGCCCGATGCCGGTCTTCATAACGATGCCAACCGGCGAGCCTCACTAATCGTTGATGTTGCCGAACTCCCCACCGATACCGATGCCGTGTTCCCCGTGCTCGGCCACTTCCTAGGTGGAGTCGTCGGCCGCCATATTCCTGCCATTGTGGGGTTGCCCGCCACAACCACCGAAGATCAACTCAAAGCCCTGGGCGCCGGGGCTGCATCGTCGGGAAGCCTGGCAATGTTCCATGCGATCGGCATCACCCCCGAGGCCCCGACCCTTGAAGCCGCTTGCGGCGACCGCGTCGTCACCAACCGCATCACCGTTACGGCCAACGATCTGATCCAAGCCCGCGACGAACTGTCCACCGCTACCGGCACCGAACTGGCCACCATCAGTCTGGGGACACCGCACTACTCGATCACCGAAATTGGCCGTCTGGTCGAAGCCCTGGCGGGACGTGCCATCCATCGATCGATCCACATGTATGTCTCCACGGGACGCGATGTCCTCAACGAGGCGGGGCTGCGGGGTTGGACGAAATCGCTAGAAGCAGCCGGCGTGCAGTTCGTCACCGACACCTGCACCTACATCACCCCCATCATCGAACCCAATGTCGGGACGGCGATGACCGACTCCGCCAAGTGGGCCTACTATGCGCCCGGCAACATCGGCGTCGAGGTCATCTTCGGCGCCCTGCAGGAATGTGTCGAGTCCGCTGTTGCCGGTCACCTCGTTCGTATCCCGGAGCTCTGGTCCGATGTCTAGTCGCGACCTACCCGTAACCGTCGTGGTGAACGGATCGGCCACTGGCCCGGCCCTCGTGCTCGATGAACCACTCAGCCTGTGGGGTGGACTCGACGCCGAAACCGGTCTCATTACCGATCAACGCCATCCCCAATGTGGCCAATGCGTCACCGGGACCATCGTCGTAATGGATGCCGGCCGCGGTTCCAGCTCCGCATCATCGGTGTTAGCCGAAGCGGTCCGCCTGGGAACCGCCCCGGTTGGATTCGTGATGGCCGACGTCGACGAAATCGTGGCTTTGGGGTCACTAGTGGCCGAAGAAATCTACGGCACTGTTACGCCAATTGTCGTCGCATCAACTACCGACACGTCAACTATTTGCACCGGCAACACCATCAGCATCGACAGTGCAACATTGCGGCTGCTTTAGCGGCGGTTGAGCAGTACCACAGGGATTTCGCGGTCACCAGCAGAAGTCTCGTACTCGGCAAACTGTGCCATCGCGGCCTTCTGGGCTTCCCAGATGGTCGAACGTTGTTCACCGGCAGCAACCGATGCGGCTACCGCGATGGTTTCG
>CAWKZT010000130.1:0-5254 GCA_963854565.1 Acidimicrobiia bacterium | reverse complement strand
GCCATCGACTCCCTCAACGACCGTGGTCTGACAGTCGATCGGTACCTTCAGTGTCATTCGGCTCTACGCGATCTATTGGTCGAACGACTCAATTTGGTTCAGGCCACCAAGCTTGCTGCGGCCGAAGGGCACAATCGGGCCAACGATCATGACGCTCAGTTCGACCGTCTAAGGTCACATCTAGTCAACTTCGGAGCAGCCGGTGCCTCTTGATTCCTCAGTAGTGCAACAACTCGCCACACTCGACCGACTAGGCGCGCTCATAGATGAAACCTTCAGCGTCGAAGAAGCGCGAGCAGTTGCCGATGCCCCAGCGCCGGCACCAACCATCAAGATGCATCAAGTGGCCGATCATCAGGTGTCTGTCGAGGGCGGTGCCATCACGGTGCGTACCTACCAGCCAACCAATGCCACCGACCTACCACTCCTGGTTTGGTATCACGGGGGTGGGTGGGTAGTTGGAACGCTCGATAGTTACGACGCGGTGTGTCGATCTATGGCCGCTATGGGCAACTTCGCGGTCGCGTCGGTTGGGTACCGTCGCGCTCCCGAGCACAAATTTCCGGTAGCTATCGACGATGCATGGGCCGCAACACTTTGGGCTATAGACAACGCCACCGGCTTTGGTGCGGACGGTTCTCGCATTGCGGTTGCTGGTGACAGCGCGGGCGGAAACATTGCCGCGGTGATTGCCATGATGGCGCGCGACCGGACCGAGGCCGACAGCGCGGCGCCCAACATCATTTATCAAGCCCTCATTTATCCCGTCGTCGACGACGGCACCGGGGATCGCCCCTCTTGGAAGGTGCACGCCGAAGGTCCGTTCTTAACGACCGATCTTATGGGCTGGTTTTATGACCAGTATCTCAATAATGGCGACAATGTCGACTGGCGAGCCACGCCAATTAAAGGTCGATTCGACGGTTTACCGCCGGCGTTTGTCCTGACCGCTGAATACGACCCATTGCGAGATGAAGGTGAGGAATACGCCGAGCTGCTTGCTGCTGCTGGCGTGACCACCGAGGTCACGCGTTACGACGGCATGATCCACGCATTCTTCCGGATGGAAGCGGAGATTCCGGCTGCTCTCGATGCGCAAGCCGAAGTCGCCAGCAAAATACGTGCCGCTTTTGGCCACGCGTGACAAAACGACACCGTCTCGCCTTGTTTCGGTGAATTTGCACCGACTTTGGTGAAATGAACACACCCGTTGGAGGGCTACTCGGCACCAATGATGGTGGTCGTCTTGCTAGCGCCAATGCGGCTAGCCCCGGCAGCCAACATGGCCTGGGCGTCCTCCAGGGTTCGAATCCCCCCGGATGCTTTGACCCCGATATCGGGACCAACGGCGGCCCTCATGGCAGCGATGGCTTCGACGGTTGCGCCGCCTGAGGCGTGGTACCCGGTGGAGGTCTTGACATAGTCGGCGCCGGCCTCAACGCTGATTCGGCTGGCCTGTGCGATGTTGTCGAGAGAGCCAAGGGCCGCAGATTCGATGATTACCTTAACGATGTTTTCTCCAGCGGCTTTTTTGACAGCGGCGACATCAGCCGCGATGCCCGCTAAATCGCCGTCGAAGAATTGACCGAGGTGCAAGACCATGTCGAACTCCGTGGCGCCATTTTCTCGGGCTTCGGCCGTTTCGGCCGCTTTGGATGTTGTGGTGGTGGCGCCGGAAGGGAACCCGATCACCGTGCAGATGGTGAGGTCGGTGCCTGCGGCAATGGCAGCAGCGGCTTGTACTCGCGAGGAGTTGAGACAGACCGAGGCGCATTGGTAGCGGAACGCGATGTTTACCGCTTGGGTGATAGCAGAAATGTCGGCGCTGGGATCGAGCAAAGTGTGATCAATGACGGCGGCAAGCTTGGCATCGTGGGTCATGAGGGTTGCTCCTGTTGGCGAAGTTGTGAATCTATGGCAGCGAGCAGTTCGCTTGGTGTGGCACCTAACTGCTGGGACAGTCGTACGGCTTCAGCGGCAGCATGGGTAAGTTTCTCGTGCCGTTCGTCGGCGGTGTACTCCACCGGTGGGTTGTCGGCCACGAATGAGCCACTGCTGCCCCGACCGTTGATAATGCCGGCGTACTCGAGTTCGCGGTATGCCCGCGCCACAGTTCCATTAGAAAGTTCGAGTTGATGGGCGAGTTTACGAATGGTGGGGAGGCGCTGTCCGGGGCGGAGTGCACCGGCCGATACTTGGAGGGCTATTTGGGCGCGCAGTTGTTCGAACGGAGGGATCCTTGTAGTGCTGTCCAACAAGATCATCATGGTTTATTTGTAGCAGTGTTCTGATACATAAACACAGTTGTTTTAGAGGCGTTCTGCCAGCTGAGAAGAGAAATTAGCCAGGTCGCCCGATCTTCGTGAAAGACTTGTGCAAGATTCCCAAATCGTTGTTGCCTGTGTAACGACAGTGTGGTTGACTTTGTATTGACACGAACAACCGTGCAAGTTGCACGGGGTCGAGAGGACACCTCCAATGAAGTTGGTAACCGCAGTTGTAAAGCCCCATCAGGTCGAAGCCGTCAAAGAAGCCCTCGGTGGCCTCGGCGTGCAAGGCATGACGGTTACCGAAGCGCAGGGTTTTGGTCGCCAGGGTGGTCACAGCGAAACCTACCGCGGTACCGAGTACAAGGTGTCCTTCACCCCGAAGTCGCGCATCGACATCGTTATCGACGACGACCAGGCCGACAATGCGGTAGACGCAATTGCCAACGCCGCACGTACCGGCAAGATTGGCGATGGCAAGATTTGGGTTTCCCCGGTCGAAAGCCTCGTGCGGATTCGCACTGGTGAGCAAGGCCAAGACGCGCTCTAGCGCAACCGCTGGTTTCCAAAGTCTGCCTTACCGGCAAAATTTGGGAAAGGGCAGGGCCAAGCTAAGGTGAGCCCATGGCTGAATTGAGCATCTTTCACAACCCTGGTTGAAGCACTTCCACTTATGCCGCAGCGGTCGCTGAGGATCTGGGAGTTGCTTTCAACGACATTCGTTACACCAGCAAGGATGGGCGCCCTGATCGCGGTGGCTTAGAACACCTGATATCCCTGCTGGAAGATCCGGTCGAGGATCTTGTCCGAAACGATTCGTTTTTCAAGAAACTCGAACTCGATCACGATGCACTTGTCGGCGACAGCGAAGCAGTAATCGAGTTGCTGTTAGCTCACCCCCGCCTGTTACAGCGTCCTGTCTTAATGAGTGCTGATTCTGCGATTATTGGCCGACCCCGTGACCGAGTGCCCGCCTTTATAGGGGCCTTGGCTTAAAAGTCCCGGAGAATTACTCGAATTCTGCTCGGATCGTCCTAGGTCGGTGGAACTAGTGGCGGGCGTTCTTGCGCTGGTCGCGCCAGTCGAGTGGTTCTTCTTCGCGCCATGGTCCAGGTGAGGCTTCGGTTTCTTTGAGAGGCCGCATGATTAGGTCGATTGCGTTCCAGATGGTTTGCGAAAATCGGTAAAACATAACCGGGAACACAACAGCCACGATTATGCACGGCACCAAGATGTTGCCCAGCGTGCGGTTGTCCCAGTTGATAACAAACGAAGCGACGATGGTGGCCAGCAACACGCCAAAGGAGATGATGGTGTTGATGGCAATTGCGCCGATCATGTGACCTTCGATGCGCTCGAAGTGCAATTTGCATGTGGGGCATTCGTCTTTGATCTCGAAGAAGTTCTTAAAGATGCCGCGGCCGCCGCACAGCGCGCACGAGCCGCGAACACCGCGGGCCAAGGCAATAAAGGTTCCTGCGGTGTGGCGATATTCGTTGGGGGTTTGGGCGCCGTTGCTCATGAGAGAAGTCTACCTGGACCAATGTACGTACAAACGAAGTCGTGGAGGTAGAAGTCACGTTTGGGTTTGCATCAGGCAAGATAGACAGATCATGAAAATTGCCCGGGGCCTACGCTCCATCCTTACGGTGTGTCTGGCTCTGAGCCTTGTTACCGCCGCGTGTAGCAAGGAAACAGTGGATCCGGGCGATCCTGTAGCATTCTGCGATCTCCTTCGACAGGGGATTGGCCTGGGCAACTCCACTGACGGACTTGTCGACCTCGAGGCCGTGGCCCCGCCAGAAATTCAAACCCAGGTTCGCGAACTAGCCAACTCAGCTCGCTCGCTGGACGACATCGCCGATACCGAACTTGAAGAACTATTCGCCGCCGCTTTTGATCCCGAAGCTATCGAAGCTCGTGCTGCCCTGAACCAGTACGCGGTCGACCAATGCGGATCCGGAATCGATACCGACGGCACGACCCAAGCCAGCACCTTCGAAAACGAGATCGCGGCCCGCAACGACGTGCAGACTTACCTCAACGACAACTTTGGTAACAGCGCCTGGGTGGACGGCATTGCTATCGAGGCAATCTTTGCCTTCGGCGTGTTGGACAGCGTCGAGGCGCAATTCAAACGAGTACCCAAAAACACCGATGAATCCCTCGAAGCATGCAGCGCCCTTTCGGTCTACCTCTACGAATTGCAATCAGGGAGTGGGAGCGTCAGCGTCAACCACGGCGACGACGTGCTCGCCAGTCGCACCGACCCCGAAGGTCTCTGCATCCAGCCGTAGACGAGCGGCAGCTTGCCATGGCCTCAGGGCACTGGGCTAGGGTGACCAACATGCGAGTAGTTGTGAATATGGACTTCTGTGAGTCCAACGGAATGTGCGAAGATCAAGCGCCCGACGTGTTCGAAATTCGTGACGACGACCTTCTTTACGTACTTAATGAAAACCCTGGTGACGAGCTACGTGCCGAGGTTGAATCAGCGGTGTATCTTTGCCCAAAACAGGCAATTCAACTCGTCGAAACCGACTAGACAGGCCATTACCAGTTGACCGTGTAGCAACGGTCACTGACCGTTCCCGGCGACCACAATCCCCACACTCCGAGGGCCGCTCGGTGCGTTTGTTCGAGCCACTCGCTGCAACTCGGATCTGTGATGCGGTAGCTGACCTGGCGGATACCACCTTCATGAACAACATAACCGGCCCATACCCCCGGGTAGTCCTTGGGCGAGCCAACTTCGGCCAGCGAAATCCCGTGGCGAGTGGATCGGCGATTTCGATGCGTGTGCCCCGACGAAATACAGCATGGGGTACCGGTAGCAGCCAGATCAGACAGCAGCCGGTCTGCTTGCGGTCCGGGTATGCCAGCGGGAAGAAACGTTGGGAATCGATGACGTTGCAGGTTGTGATGCAATAGGACAATGCACGGTCCATTCGCATCAGCTACCGCAGCAATGATCTGGTCGTGGCTCA
>CAWKZT010000129.1:0-5368 GCA_963854565.1 Acidimicrobiia bacterium | reverse complement strand
GCGTTGGGAGAGCCCACCGGTTCGCTGACCACCGATGCTGGCGTTATTGGCGAGGTCATCGTCCGGGCCACCCATGCCCGCGACGGTTACGAGCGGTTGTGGCACACCGATCATCTGGCTTCGCAGCCTCACGGTTGGCATCGCACCGGTGATGCAGGACACCTCGATGACCTAGGCCGCTTGTGGATTGGCGGTCGCATCGGCGACATCGTGGCTACCGATTCCGGACCGGTACTGCCGGTAAAGATCGAGCAGCGCATAGAAGACCTCGCCGACGTAGACCTCGCGGCGATTGTGGGCGTCGGTCCGGCGGGAACGCAGCAACTTGTTGCGGTGGTCCAAGTTCGAGAACCCGCTCGTTGGCCCACGTTGGCTGACCTTGATTTACAAAACCGCGTGCGTTCGACCACCGACCATGACCTGGCCGCGGTTTTCGTCGTTCCCCACCTTCCTGTTGACCGACGACACAATTCTAAAATCGACCGTCCACGGATCGCCAAGTGGACGGCTCATGCCCTTACCGGCCAACGTATGCGACGCCTGTGAAAGTTCTGGTCACGGGGGCAACCAGCCTCGTGGGCGGCCACACCGCCACTCAACTCGCTGAGTTGGGCCATGAAGTTACGGTGTTTCAGCGGAGTCCAAGTGGACTTTCGGTAGCTGAGTTTTGTGGATCATTGACCAACGTCAATGAGGTCCGTCCGGCTGTTGCTGGTCAGGATGCGGTTGTGCATTTGGCCGCCAAAGTTGGCGTTACCGGTACGTGGGATGAGTTCTATCAGACGAATGTCCGCGGCACCCAAACCCTGATTGAGGCCGCTCAGAAGGCGGGTGTGGGGCGGTTTGTCCATGTTTCGTCACCCTCGGTGGCCCATGGCGGTGCGGCCCTTGTTGGGGCCCCAGCTGGTGTCGCTGACCCAACGTCCACGCGCGGCCATTACGCGACCAGCAAGGCACTAGCCGAGCAATACGCATTAGCGGCGTCTAGCTCGTCAATGCCGATAGTGGCGCTTCGCCCGCACCTCATTTGGGGTCCCGGCGATACGCAGCTGGTGGGCAGAATCGTTGCCAAGACCAAAGCCGGACGCATGGCAATGATTGGGTCCGGTAATGCGCTCATTGATTCCACATTCATCACCAACGCGGTCGACGCTATTGTCGCCGCGGTCGACGCCGCCCCTGGCTTAGGGGGTCAGGCGTTTGTCGTTTCCAATGGTCAACCCCGCACCGTCAGCGAACTCATTGGTCGCATTGCCGTTGCTGCTGGTCTCACGCCGACTGATCGTCACGTTCCTGCCCGACTGGCCTTGGCGGGCGGTTGGTTGGCCGAGCGAACTTGGGAGCGCCAGCAACGCACTGACGACCCGCCGATGACGAGCTTTTTGGCCGAGCAACTTTCCACGGCGCATTGGTTCGACCAAAGAGCAACCCGCGACGCTCTCAACTGGACTCCCAAGGTAGGCATCGACGAGGGCTTCGAGCGTTTACGGGCGTGGTTCCAACAGCAGTGAGAACACCCGAAACTAGATTTCGGGAAGTAGATCCCACTCGCCGACAAACATGATCCCCACGACAATGCTCGCCACCGCCACGACCACGGCAAGCGTCGCGTAGATGGTGAAGTTCCGTTCAGCGTTGAGTAGGCCGAGGCCGGCTAGCACTGCCAATCCAGAGTTCGCTAAGACGAGACCAACAACCCAGGCCAACAGAACCATCAGCCCGACATTGCCGCCTTCTACTGAAGTCGAGGCAACAAATACTGCTATCTGGGTCGGGCTTTCGAAGCCAACTCCGTGCAACATTCCAATCCCCGCAGCAGTGCCACTTCCGTAGCTGCTATCGGCAGAATCGGGCAAGGCTAGATCATGTTGGTGCGCGTGGTGATGGGTGTGTTGGCGCCTACTGAGCCAGGTGCTCAGGCGCCGCCGCTCACTGGTCGCCGCCATGTCGGTATCGGCGCCTTGTTCGGTGTGCGAGTGATCGTGCGCATGGGCTTCGGTATGCGCCGCCGCATCTTCATCGTGGTGATGATCGTGGTCATGCTCAACGGAGATATGCCGTTCTCCGGCCCGTCCGGTCACCTTCCGTAATCCGGCGAAAGTCCCGTTGAGCACGAGCATCCACCGACTCCGCAGACGGAAGTCACGGCCGTGGCGTACCAACCCCACCAGCACCCAAATTCCCAAGGCAATAAGAGTGACACCGACGATCCGACCCATCCAGGAATCGAAGCTCTCGGGAATAGCGGCACCAAACAAAATGGCGATTGAGCCGAGCACGAACACCACCGCAGCGTGACCTAATGCGTAGTACAGCGAGAGCAGAAACCCCTTACGGCGGTTTTCTGCCGCTCCGGTGAGGTCGGCGATTGCTGCTATGTGGTCCCAGTCGATGCCATGGCGTAAACCCAGCAGAAGCGAGGTAACAAGGAGGCCAACAGTCACCTGTCGAGCCTAGAGGTTCAGATCGTTCCTGGTTCGCCGTAGTAGTCGGCGTTCACAATCCAGAACACTGCTTCGCCCGTTCCACCGTCGGAGGCCGTTTTGACGTGGTAGTGAAATATCGGCTCGTCGAAGTCGGCGGTGCAGTGGGCGTGACCGTTGTAAGCATCTATGGGTTCGGTAACGGCTTCGCCTTGGCAATCCAGTTCTTCTGCGTCAATTGGTCCGTAGACCGGAAATCCATCCATGAGAAAGCCAAGCAGCACGCCGGCGTTGGTTCCGGCATCCTCGATCCACGTGTAGGTAGTCCCGGCATCGGTGACCGATTGCTCGGTGATATCGCCGCCAAGGTCTCTGACCAGGCAAACGGCGTCGACGTGATAGTGGTAAACGCCTTGTTGTTGTGGGTGACCCGAGCACTGATCGAACGTGAACAACTCGTCGACGATGTAGCCGCCCGGAGCGGCATTTTCATTGAAGAACGACACGCCGTTGAGGGCCAGGCCAATGGTTCCGAATGTCGACTGGGTCTTGTTGGCGGCTTCGGTCGGATCAGCCGGCATCCGCATGACGATGGACTGTGTCTTGATCATGTTTGGGCCCGCCGAATGAGCAACTTGATCGGTGTAGACCTCTGCGAACTTGTAAATATTGGTGTCGTAGTCGTAGTCCTCATGAAGGTCCTGATCATCTTCCCAGTAGACCGACTCGTGATCGGGAAGATTGGTCGAGGTCACCACGATTTCGTCGGCGATGCCATCGCCGTTGATGTCGTCGCCACAAACGGTTACCTCATACAATTCGTTGGTGGACGTGTATTTATCGAACGCCACGGCCACTGTGCTTGAGGAAGCATCGAGTGTTCCGCCCTCGCAGTTGGCGACGGTGTATGTGTCGCCTTTGGTTTCGACCGAGGCCACCGCTGGTTCGGATTCTGCGGGTTCAGATTCTGCGGGCGAACTCACCGCAGCAGCAGGAGTCTCGATCTCAGTTGTCGCATCCGTATCCGCGGCAACAACCACAGCGGTCTCATCTACTGCGGTGTTCCCGCACGCGCTGGCGCTCAGTCCGATTAGTAGAACAATCGACAGTATTCGAGCTAGTTGCTTGTTCATGACGTCACCTTGACAATCGAACATTAAGAAAACTTTAAATAGCAGGTAGGGGCTGGGTTCCGTCCACAATGAGGTCGGCCCGGGCCCGCGTGTTTTGGTCGAGGTGTAGCGCCGTTTCCTCGACTAACCAAGCGTTCCATAGGTCTTCAGTGGCGGCACCGTCGCGCTCTATGCCGCGCCGTAACCGTTCAGCTTGGGGCACCTCTACCCAGATCTGCAGGCTGGCTAGCCCATCAACTATTCGATCGGCACCACCTACCCCTTCGACAATCAAGATGGACGTCGGTTTCAGCGTCCGCGACCCACTTACCTTGTCGTTGTCCCAGTCCCATTCGGGAAATATCGCCGGTTCATCCTGTTGGAGTGGCGCGAGCATTTCGTGTTCATAACGGTCTCTTAAGTTCGCAAGGCCACTCCAACCTTCGAGGGCCGCATCGAGGTGATACAGCTCCGCGTCGAGTCGCTCAGCCAATCGACGGGACAAAGTCGTTTTGCCGGAACCGGCCGGTCCGTCGATCACGATTAACCGCGTGGTGCCAAGTCCAGGATTTCCTGTCATCGCCATTTTGGCCAGTTGATCAATCGAAGTGGCCACTCGGCTGCTGGCTGCGGTCGCGGCGGCAACGGCAGTACTGAAACAAGCCTGCAGAAGATATCCGCCGGTGGGCGCTTCCCAGTCCAACATCTCGCCCACTACGAAGACACCGGGGCGGGACCGCACCATGAACGAATCATCGAGTTCTTCCAGTTCGACACCCCCAGCGGTTGAAATGGCGCGTTCGATGGAGCTCATCGCGTGTACGGGGACCGGTACTGCCTTCGCTAAGGCCGCCATATTGTCGACGTTTGCAGGTAGTGCATTGGCGGTTGCTTCGCGCATTAGACCAATTGCGACCGGAGTGAAACCCGACCGTTTAAGCCATGTGGACATCGACTGTTTAGGGCGCTGCCGCTGACTTAGTCGGTCGCCCAACTGTGTGCGGGTGAGGTCGGGGTGTAGATCGAAGAACACAGTGGATGCGTCGAAGTCTTCGAGTTGGTCGCGAATCGCGGACGAGTGAGCATAAATTGGGCCGCCCTCGAGCCCTGATGTGGTCACCATGGCGTCGCCTCGGACCGATGCGTCGCCCACCATTACGGCGACATTCTTTAGTGGCTCACCGGCGAAACGTTCGGCAAAGATGTCTGTCCATTTTGTCTGCACTCCGCAGTTCGCCGGGCGAAGTGCTCGGACAGCAATTTTGGCGTCGGTGAATGCCTGGACCCACCCGCCGTCAGAACCAACCCGTGGCCAACTCGCTCCCCCGAGCGCCATGATGGTGACGTCCGCGGCTACCTCGACGGTAGATCCGTCCGCGTTTTGGAATGATGAGTCATTTGTTTGAGGTACAAACCCCAGCCAACGGTGACGTAGGGCGAACATGACGCCCAGGTCATTTAGCCGAGCCAGCCAGGCCCGCAACAGCGGTGTGGCCCGAAACGACTGGGGAAAGA
The DNA here is from genome assembly GCA_963854565.1 of Acidimicrobiia bacterium. Lineage (GTDB taxonomy): Bacteria > Actinomycetota > Acidimicrobiia > Acidimicrobiales > JAHEJN01 > CAWKZT01. The sequence goes on along the minus strand of CAWKZT010000129.1, from coordinate 318 downwards.
CTCGACCACTGCTGCCAACGAACGTTGGTTCACCCAAATCTGCGCACCAGGTCCGCAGGTCATCGGGGCCGAAGCTCTCTATCGCATCAGCGAGACGTTGGTTGGCGGGGTGATATCGGGAGAGGAAGATGGCCGGTTCTTCGCTGTGGGTGATGTTGAGTCCACCTCGACCGGCCAGCAGAAACTTGCGTCCCACCGACGGTTTGTGGTCGTAGACCGTCACGGCAAACCCTGCGGTCGCGAGCACTTCGGCGGCCATCAAGCCGGCGGGTCCGCCACCAACAACAGTCGCCGTGCGCGCAGCATCCACTGGAGCAG
>CAWKZT010000128.1:0-5384 GCA_963854565.1 Acidimicrobiia bacterium | reverse complement strand
ACGGGCCAGGCTGGCCGCAATGTCGTGTTCCTCGGCCAGCAAATCTTCGGCCCGTGTACGCAAACGAGTGGGATCAATCAACACAATCTGTGCATCGGCACCCAACAAATCGGGAAGCGCCTCGTCATCGTCGATTAACCAGGGAAGCCATGACTCCATGCCATCGAAGAATTCGCCGTCAGCGAGACGTTGCCAATGCTCACGACCCCACGGCGCAGTCGCAATAAGCGCCTCGGCCCGATCGGCCATATCGCGGTTAACAAGAAGCTCTCGCGCCGGATAGATCTCGACCTCGGATCGCACACCAGTTGATCGCTGCGTAGCGACCGCAAATTCGGTCATCCGATCGACTTCGGTATCGAACAAGTCGATACGAATCGGGGCCCCTTCGGTCGACGGGTAAATATCGAGAATCGAGCCGCGCAGCGCTACATCGCCGCGATGCTCGACCTGGGCATCGCGCCGGTAACCCCAGTTGACTAGGTGTTCGATCACGTCGTGGGGGTCGATTTGATCCCCGACACCGATCACGAGAGGCGCAATCTCCGACACCGTCGGAGGCACCCGTTGAATGAGCGCACGAATTGGGGCTACAACAATTGCGGGACCATCGTCGCGCCGCAACTGCGACATCACCTTCGACCGCTGGCCCATAGTTTCTACCGTTGGGCTCACTCGCTCAAACGGGAGCGTCTCCCAAGCCGGAAGCTGCGCCACACCCGACTCGCCTACATAGGCGGCCAAGTCGCCGGTAAGGCGTTCGGCGTCACTGGTCGTGGCGACCACAACGACAATGGGCCGACGTTCTGACTGATCGGCCAGCGCAGCAAGTACCACTGGCTGCGCAGCCTGGGGAACAGCAACCGCCGGCGAACGGCGCGCCAAAAGATCGTCAAGCGCCGGATGCCGTTCGAGCAGGCCCACTAACGGGGCCAGAACACCGTCGCTCACGACCGCGAATTGACCTGGTTCATCGTGGCCTCAAAGCCGTTCACCAGAATCGATTCAATAGCATCGGCAGCAACCTGGACGGCGATATCTAGCTCGGTTCGATCGGCCGGGCCGACCTTCTTAAGCACATGCCCAGCCCCTTGTTCTTTGGTGCGAGGCTTACCCACCCCGATGCGCAGTCGAACGAATTCGGTGCTGTGCAAGTGATCGCGCAGCGACCGAAGCCCGTTGTGTCCAGCCAGACCGCCACCCATCTTGAGCTTGACTCGACCTACTTCGAGATCGAGTTCGTCTTGCACAACAATAAGGCGGCTGAAATCTTCGATTCCGTAGCGCCGCACCAATGGAGCGGCGGCACGACCAGAATCGTTCATAAACGTCGTCGGAAAAGCCAATGCCACACGATGCTCACCAATACGAACTTCGTCGACGAGTGCATTTTCTTTGCCGGGGCGCAATCGCCCACCGTGGCGTTGCGCCAACAATTCCACGACTTCGGCACCTACGTTGTGGCGCGTTCGAGCGTACTTCTCACCCGGATTGCCTAACCCAATTACCAACAGGTCAGCGGGCGTCCCGCGTCGAACCTTGCTATTACGCGGACGCCGCATAGCGGCCTTTAGTCGAGCGAGGACACTCAGTCGTCGCTGTCCTCATCGTCGCTCTCTTCGACAGCAGCCAAAAGATCGCCTTCGGCGGCAGCAGCAGCTGCTTCTTCGGCGGCGATTGCTTCGAGCGTTGAACGGGTGATGACACCAATGGCCACAGATTCGTCGCCGTCGATGTTGGCAACAACACCGTCGGGAAGAGCAATATCGGACACGTGAATAGCACCATTGATCTCGAGGTCGCTGATATCGACCGTGAGCGATGTCGGAATGTTGTTGGGCTTGGTGAGGATTGGCAAGGAGAACATGAGCTGATCGACCATGCCGCTGGCGTTGGCGACCTCTTTAGCTTCACCTTCGAGGTGAATGGCTACATCGACAGCAACGTCGACGGTGGCATCAATGCGAATGAAGTCAACGTGGCTGACCTCTTGGCGGATTGCATCGCGCTGCAACTCCTTGAGAATGCAAAGCTCGCTCGCACCATCAATATCGAGGTTGATGAGCACGTTAAGACCAGCTTCGGTGGTCATCACTGTGCGTAATTCTTTGTAGTTCATGGCAATGACGAGAGGGTCAGTACCTAGGCCGTAAACGACCCCAGGAACCTGTCCTGCGCGGCGAAGCCGACGTGTTGAGCGCGACCCGAGGTCGCGTCCTGTTGTTGCTGTGAGGCTCTGTTCGGCCATGGGTTTCTCCGATGAACTATTGCGCTTAAACCGATCGATAATGCTAACGACTCGTCGACTGAACCGCTACGTTGTGCGCGTATTGGTCCCAAGGGAAGACACTAAATCGGCGCGAACTGCTCTAGGAGAGGTTCGTTCCGCCAAAAATATCGCTAACCGAAGCATCCTCGAACACCGCGTTGATGGCATCAGCGAGTACACCCGAGACCGAAACCACTTCGATCTTGGACAGGTCCGCGTTCTTCGGCAACGGCAAGGTATCGGTGACAATGACCCGCTCGATGACCGAATCGTTGAGCCGCTGCATAGCCGGACCAGACAATACGGGATGGGTGGTAGCGGCAATAACAGACTTAGCTCCGCGAGCGATGAGTACCTCAGCGGCAGCAACAATGGTTCCGCCCGTATCGATCATGTCGTCGATGAGGACACACACACGACCCTCAACCTCGCCCACTACCTCTTTGGCCTCAACCTTGTTCTTCTCGCCCTTGATTCGACGTTTGTGGACTATGGCCAGGTCGGCACCCAGAGCATTCGCATAGCGCTCAGAAACCTTTACCCGTCCAGCGTCGGGCGAAACGACCACAAGGTCGTCGCCCAAATCGCGTAGAGCCCCCATAAGGACCGGCATGGCGGTGAGATGATCCCAGGGTCCCTGGAAGAACCCTTGAATCTGACCGGAGTGGAGATCAAGCGAAATCATCCGACTCGCACCGGCTGACTTGAATAGATCGGCCATCATCTTGGCGGAAATGGGCTCGCGCCCTTCGGACTTGCGATCCTGGCGGGCGTACCCAAAGTAAGGGCAGACTACGGTGATTCGTTTGGCGGATGCCCGGCGGGCCGCATCGACCATGATGAGGTGCTCGATCATGGCATCGTTAATGGATCCACCGTCAAAACCGGAATGGGTCTGGACAATAAACATGTCGCAACCCCGCACGGATTCGCTGTAGCGACAATGCAACTCGCCGTTAGAGAACGCCGCAATATTTGGCTCGCTTAGTTGGATGCCGAGTTTGCCAGCAATTTTTTCGGCCAACGGACGGTGTGCCCGACCCGAAACCAACATCAATCGTTTCTTGGTGACCAGTTCCACTGGTGATTCTCCGATTTGAGGATGTGTCTCCGAGAACCTACCGCTGCGCTCCCAAAAGAGCTAAACGAGCCTCGGTAAAATACAGATCGCTGCCCGGGGAGGGCTCGAACCTCCAACATTCGGCTCCAAAGGCCGACGTTCTGCCAGTTGAACTACCGGGCAAGGTAGGCGTTGATCTTAACGATTAGGCGCAGCAATCGTGCGGACAATTACTGCGCCCTCTGCCACGAATGCCCCCTCAACAAACCAAGTACTGCCCGACCCAGCCAGCCGCGGACGTTGGCCGACCAGGCTGGCGACGTGATCTCGCCACTGCGCCATGCGCGGCTCAATCGAAATCGCTGCCGCCTCGAGATCGTTACCGAACTCTCCAGATGGGCCACCTAACCTGTCCCAGGCCTGATACACCGCCGGCGTCGCACAACCAAATGGCGGCGTGAACAAGGTAAACGTTCGATCCGCGTCGGGCAGCGGTTCAACGATCTCGCCGATGCCGGAGACTCTGGCCCGGCCGCCCACCAAACAAAAAGCTACATCGGCTCCAAGCTCAGCGGCGCCAACCACATCGCTATAGCCAGACCATTGCAAGATGGCGGCAGCATTGGACGATCCACCACCAAGCCCTGCTTGCGCGGGAATGTTCTTTACGATTCGTACGTGATGCTCGATGCCGACACGGCGCATGGCACGACACACCAAGTTCTGGTCCCCGAGATCCACCACATCGAGTGAGCCAATAGCGGGGCCTTCCATGGTTGCGCCCCAGCCGTCGGAGATGTGGAGTTCGTCATATAGATCGACCGTGACCATCTCGGCGTCGATCGTGTGTAGGCCGTCATCGCGAACCCCCGCCACCCGTAGCGAGGTCGTGAGCTTTGCCGGAGCAAATAAGACCGTCATTTCCGCGTTGCCACGGTAAGGCGATCCCACGCCATCAGATCAAGATTCTCGGGACGTTCACTTGGGTCGATCTCAGCGGCCGCAAACTGTTGATCACTGACCAAACCCTTTAACGATTTTCGGAGCATTTTGCGGCGTTGTCCAAAGGCGACCCGCACCAGACCAAACAACGCCTTTGGATCTGACTGAGCGGGAAGCGTTTCGTGCCGGACGATTCTGACCAAGGTGGAATCAACTCGGGGTTGCGGATGGAAGACCGTAGGCGGGACCTGGGCCACGATCTGTGCAGCGCCCCAATAGGCCACGCGCACCGACGGGATGCCATAGGTGCGTGAGCCCGCCGGCGCCACCATGCGATCGCCGACTTCCTTTTGGATAAGAAATGTCAACTCGGTGATGGCAGGCACACGGTCGAGAATGTCGAGCACAAGGCCGGTGGCGACGTTGTACGGCAGATTGGCAACCAGCTTCCACTTGTGGCTGGCATCGAGCTGTGATGCCCACTCCATAGTCGTGGCGTCGGCATGCAACACGTCGACATTTGATGCACCGGCCTCGTTAAGCACCTCACCGAGCGCGGGAAGAATGTACTGATCAGCCTCGACGGCAACGACCTCATTGGCAGCTTCGGCCAGCGCTACGGTGAGCGCCCCAAGGCCCGGGCCGATCTCTACGACATGGTCCTCAGAGCCAACACGCGCCAGGCGAACCGTCTTGTCGATCGTGTTGTGATCGACCATAAAGTTCTGGCCCAACGCCTTGCTAGGTGCAAGGTCATGACGATCTAAGAGATCATGAATCATCGCAATGGTAAGGCGCATCAGAACCTAGGTTATGCGGGCAAGCTAAGGCCACACGTCGGCCACTGCCCACGGCCATACCGGCGATAGAGCTCCGCAGCCATGGCATCTTGTTGGGCGGGGCTGGCCTGATGCGGAAGGATTCCCGCAACCTCGGGCATGAAGCTGTTGGCCAGGTTGGCCCAGGTTACGGGCGAAAACTGGTAGGCACCGTAATAGCCGTTGCCGGTATTAATGCTGTAGTTCCCGCCCGACTCACACGCACGAACAGCGGCCCATTGCGTAGCAGTCGGTCCACCTGTGGGATCTGCTGTCGGCTGCGGAGTAGCAGTCG